>NZ_PGGC01000098.1 GCF_002795305.1 Aeromonas cavernicola | reverse complement strand
TAAAAACAATATTGTTTTTAATGTGGGAATAACCTCACTCACTAGCTGTGCTATCGTTCATCTTTAATTCATATCGATAATGTAGTTTATTATTCCCTAGTAAAACTGAATGACTTTTTCATTTATATTGAATGAAAAAAAATGAGGATACAGTGTATTGTATCTTCCTAGATAAAGAAAATATACAGAGGGTTTCTTATGAAGATTAAATTATTATCACTGGTTGTATTAGCTGCCGCATTCAACCAAACCGCCAATGCCGAAGGTTATTATGTTTCTGGTAAATTTGCGACTGGTAATCAATATGCTAGTAGCATGGATACCAGCCTTCGCATCGGTATTAATCCAAGTGAAGCAAGATATGTTGAAGTAGATAGTAAAGATGGCACCAATCGTGGTGCATTTGCTGTCGGTTATAAGTTTGATAACCTGTGGCAAGTTGAGGTGGAATATAATACTAAAGTTGATACAGACTTTGTTACCAGTGTTGCAGGTGGGCAATTTAACGGCTCTAGCAATAATTATCAAATTACCTCTGAAAGAGTAATGGTGAATGCTTACCGTGCTATTCCGGTATACAGCGTATTCTCCGTATATGGTCAGGCTGGTTTAGGTCTTGCCAAAGTTGATGTGGGCGGATGGCAAGGTAACGAGACTAGACGCTATGACTCTAACTCGCAGACTAATCTTGCCTATTCCTTAGGGGCTGGGGCAAGAGCCGATATTACCACCGCTCTATTTGCCGATATCGGCTATCGCTACACTGGCTTGGGCAAGGTTGAAAGCGGCTTTAATGATTTCGCCAACCGTCGTGGCCAAAGAGATGAGCAAATGAAGGCTGACCTGACCGAGCAAGAAGTGTATTTCGGGCTGACTTACGTATTCTAATAATAAAGCGCAGGTATACAGCTTTTGGATTTATTCGATATCTGTATACCTGTTTTATTTTTCACACGCACTGACAGACAAAATAGGAACGAATATATGAAAAAAATGACCGTTCTCACCACTGCCACCTTGTTATTAGCAGCGGGTGTTGCCAATGCTGCAGACAAGACTGATGCCTCTCTGCTCGCGACCGACCCTTATCAACTTAGCTCCCATGTGCTGGATACCTCCATGGGTAAGGGAGCATCCTCTGTAGAAGTTAAGCTATTCAAAGCCGCTGATGACAAGTCGGAAACCTGGACTCTCGTCGATACACAAAAAACTGACAGCAATGGTCGCATTAAGACGTTCCTGCCAAGAGAGAAAGGGAATGCCGCTGACAAGCTCGGCAAATATAAGCTGACCTTTGCCACAGGCGCATATTATCAGGCACAGAAGAAAGAAACTTTTTATCCTAACGTTTCTGTCGAGTTTTCCATCTCTGATAACACTCACTACCATGTGCCGATTACACTGACCCAGTACGGGTATTCAACCTACAGAGGAAATTAATAATGAAATTGCACAAAATGAAATGGGCTGTCGTAGCAGGGTTATTCGCTATGCCTTTCATGACTAATGCAGCAGACAATACCGGCTTTGAACCTATCAAACCGGACGCATTGGCAGATTACCGTCTTTCTTATGATGAGATGTTCTCTATCGCAAATAGCCATGTTCTGCCCCATCGTATTTTTTACTACCCTTCTGTTGGTGAAAATGCTGAGTGGTTTGATGCGGTTAAGAAAGGTAATTTGGATAAAGTCAAAGCAATGGTCGAAGCTGGCCAATCGCTAGAAGTGAAAGACACCAAGAGCGGCCGCGGCCAAACAGCTCTCGGTTGGGCTGCCTTTATTGGCTACGAAGATATTGTCAAATACCTGATTGATAAAGGTGCTGACCTTTATGCCACCGATGATGCCGATGTTAAAAATGCGCTGAAATCAGCCGCATTAGGTAACAGTGCAGCGACCGCGAAAGTCATATACGCTGCACTCAAAGAAAAACAAGACGGCAAAGTGGATGTTAACTACAACACCTTTGATTCTGATGGCGAAAGCTTGCTGATGATTGCCGCCAGTAATAATCGCGTGGACATGGTGAATTATCTGCTCTCGATTGGTGCGAAAATAGATATCGTCAGCGAAAAGTTGCAGCAAAATGCGCTGACCTATGCATGCTCTCGTGGTCACCAACAAGTTGCTGACATCCTAATCAAAAATGGTGCGGTAAACTTTAAAACTGGCAAGCCTGCTTGCTAAGTTTGTCAATTGCCAAGGCCTCTTGTATCAAGAGGCCTTTTTATTTAATTATCGGAGGTGCTGTATAAGCGAATAATATCCAACACCGCCATCACGGTGCTATTACCGCCATTCATGCCAAGGTTTGCCCACATGATGCTGTCATCAAACATGTGAGCCCCTGTTTTCCTTGACCATGGCCAAGCAGTCAATCGTGAATAGCAAGAGGACACCAACATACATCCTCTTTAATGTCATGGTTAGTAGTATGGTTCTGGTTATCAACTTAATTAGTATGTTCAGCATTTTATATATCTATTGAAGGAGCTCTATATGAATGTCGATCAACCATCTTCAGGCCACTGCTATCCAAGAGATTTAATCGGTTACGGAAAAAAGCCCCCACACGCGAACTGGCCCAATCGCGCAAAAATTGCTGTGCAATTTGTCCTAAATTATGAAGAAGGTGGCGAGAATTGTGTTTTGCACGGCGACTCTTCCTCTGAACAATTTTTGTCTGAAATTGTTGGCGCGAGCGCGTTTGAGTCACGGCATCTTTCGATGGAATCGATTTACGAATACGGCTCACGCGCGGGTGTTTGGCGTATATTGCGAGAGTTTGAAAAACGCCAATTGCCACTCACTATTTTTGGTGTTGGCATGGCCCTGGAAAGACATCCCGAATTAACCCGAGCGTTTGTCGAGTTAGGCCATGAAATTGCCTGCCATGGCTATCGTTGGATTCATTATCAAAATACGCCCCTTGAAATAGAACGCGAACACATGGAGCGTTGTATTGACATTATTACCAAAATGACCGGCAAGGCCCCAGAGGGATGGTATACCGGCAGAGATAGCCCAAATACCCTGCAACTGGTCGCCGAAAAAGGTTGTTTTACCTACGATTCGGATTATTACGGAGATGATTTACCTTTTTGGACCGAGGTTGAATTAAGTGATGGCTCAGTAAAACCACAATTAATGGTGCCTTACACGTTAGACACCAATGATATGCGCTTTGCGACCCCACAAGGGTTTAATACCGGGGATCACTTCTTTACCTTTCTAAAAGATGCGTTTGATGTGCTGTATGAAGAAGGTGATGAATGCCCCAAAATGCTCTCTATCGGGATGCATTGCCGCTTATTAGGTCGACCATCACGCTTTAAGGGTCTACAGAAATTTTTAGATTACATCCAAAGTCATGAGCGAGTGTGGGTAGCCAAACGTATCGACATTGCGAATCATTGGATAAAAACACATCCTTTTAAAAAGTAAAAAATAGTCACGTTGTTACCCATGTACAGGACCTGTAGAAAATACGTCATTTAACATGCTTTCAAGGTCCTGTTTTGTATCGACTCGCTGATACCTCTCGGCACACCGTTTCCGTAAGGCCAACCTGATCCTCGGCAAACAATGCCTAGGGATGCGCCTCCATTCCCTTACTGCTACATAGTGCTATCACAGCTACCAGCCTTTGGGCCAAGTGACATTCATGTCGGCGGCCATCCACACATCACTCGTCATGTCCGCCACTGCCGCTTTTATGGGCGTTTTTGTGCCTACAACCCGTCGGGTCGTTTTACTTTACCAAGCAGAAAACTTACATTAATGCGGTCAAAAGTCCGTATTCGAATCAAGCAGGATTTTCCATGTATATGTCTACGTCAGAGATACGCGCGGCGTTTCTCGAGTATTTTCGCTCCCAAGAGCACCAAGTTATTTCCTCCAGTTCGCTGGTTCCGCACAATGATCCGACCCTGTTGTTTACCAATGCGGGCATGAACCAGTTTAAGGATGTGTTCCTCGGCGCCGAGAAGCGTACCTACAACCGCGCCACCACGTCCCAGCGTTGTGTCCGTGCCGGTGGTAAACACAATGACCTGGAAAACGTCGGCTATACCGCCCGTCACCACACCTTCTTCGAAATGCTGGGCAATTTCAGCTTCGGCGATTACTTCAAGCAGGATGCCATCCGCTTCGCTTGGGAGTTTCTGACGGGAACCCTGAAGTTGCCCAAAGAGCGCCTGTTAGTGACCGTCTACGCGACTGATGACGAGGCGTTTGCTATCTGGGAAAAAGAGATCGGGGTGCCAGCCGATCGCATCGTCCGGATCGGTGACAACAAGGGAGCACCGTACGCCTCTGATAACTTTTGGGCGATGGGCGATACCGGCCCGTGCGGCCCCTGTACCGAGATCTTCTATGACCACGGCGATCACATCTGGGGCGGCCCTCCCGGTTCCCCAGAAGAGGATGGCGACCGTTTCATCGAGATCTGGAACGTGGTGTTCATGCAGTTCAACCGTCAGGCCGACGGCACCATGGCGCCGCTGCCACGCCCGTCCGTGGATACCGGCATGGGTCTGGAGCGCATCTCCGCCATCATGCAGGGCGTGCATTCCAACTACGAAATCGACATCTTCCAGGCGCTGATCAAGAAAGCGGCCGAGATCGTCGGCACCACTGATCTTGGCAACCAGTCCCTGCGTGTCATCGCTGACCACATCCGCTCCTGCGCCTTCTTAGTGGCAGATGGCGTGATGCCGTCCAACGAAGGTCGCGGCTATGTGCTGCGTCGCATCATCCGTCGCGCCGTGCGTCACGGTCGCAAGCTGGGTGCCACCGAGGTGTTCTTCTACAAACTGGCTGCCGAACTGGCGGTGCAGATGAAGGATGTGGGTGCCGAGTTGATCGCCCAGCTGCCGCTGGTCGAGCGAGTGCTGCGCATCGAGGAAGAGCAGTTTGTCCGCACCCTGGATCGCGGTCTGCTGCTGCTGGAAGATGTGTTGGCCAACCTAGGCGACGCCAACGTCGTGCCGGGCGAGGTGGTGTTCAAGCTGTATGACACTTACGGCTTCCCGGCCGATCTGACTGCTGACGTGGTGCGCGAGCGCGACATCAGCATCGATGAAGAGGGCTTCACCGTTGAGATGCAGAAGCAGCGTGCTCGCGCCAAAGAGGCCTCCAGCTTCGGCGTCAACTACAACGAGATGCTCAAGCTCGACTTCGAAACCCCGTTCACCGGTTACAAGAACCTGAGTGAGCGCACCCGTGTACTCGGCATCTACAAGGGCACCGAAGAGGTGAGTGGCCTGATCGCCGGTGACGAAGCGGTCATCGTGCTGGAGCAGACCCCCTTCTATGCCGAGTCCGGTGGTCAGGTTGGCGATAGCGGTACCCTGAAAGTGGACGACGGCATCTTTGCCGTGACCGACACCCAGAAAGCGGGCAAAGCGATCATTCATAAAGGTTACATGGAGCTGGGGACTCTGGAGAAGGGCGCCGAAGTGGAAGCGGTAGTCGATGGCGATCGTCGTCAGGCCGTTGCCCTGAACCACTCGGTGACTCACCTGCTGCATGCCGCCCTGCGCCAAGCGCTGGGTGATCACGTGACCCAGAAAGGTTCTCTGGTGGGGGCCGAGCGCATGCGTTTCGACTTCTCCCACTTCGAAGGGTTGACCATGGCGACCATTCGCCGCATCGAAGAGCTGGTCAACGCCCAGATCCGTGCCAACCACGACATCGCGACCCAGGTGATGGATCTGGAAGCCGCCAAGGCTGCCGGTGCCATGGCGCTGTTTGGTGAAAAATATGAAGACGACGTGCGCGTAGTGCGCATGGGCGACTACTCCACCGAGCTGTGCGGCGGTACTCACGCCAAGCGCACCGGTGACATCGGCTTCTTCAAGATCATTGCCGAGAGCGGTATCGCCGCCGGTGTGCGTCGTATCGAAGCGGTGACCGGCAAGGGCGCCATCGACTTCATGCACCAGCTGGCCGAACAGTTTGAAGAGGCTGCTGCGCTGGTGAAAGGCGATCAGTTCTCCATCGGCAGCAAAGTGCGCCAGATCCTAGACAAGTCCAAGATGATGGAGCGCGAGCTGGAGCAGCTCAAGGCCAAGCTGGCCGCTCAGGCCGGTAATGACCTGCTGAGCCAAGTGATCGAGATCAATGGCCAGAAAGTACTGGTCGCTGCGCTAGATGGTGCAGACCCCAAGTCGCTGCGCGGTATGCTCGATGAGTTAAAGAACCAAATGAAATCAGGCGTAGTACTGCTGGCAACCTGTGCCGATGACAAGGTCAACCTAATCGCCGGTGTCACCAGCGATTTGACCGGTAAGGTCAAGGCCGGTGAGTTGGTCAATCTGGTTGCTCAGCAGGTTGGCGGCAAGGGCGGCGGTCGTCCAGACATGGCTCAGGCGGGCGGTACCCAGCCGGAAGCGGTGCCTGCGGCGCTGCTCTCTGTTCACCGTTGGCTGGAAGAACGCTTGTAAACAAACGACGAGGTGATCTGTGGCACTTTACGTACAGAAGTACGGCGGCACCTCGGTCGGCACATTAGAGCGGATCGAGGCTGTTGCTGAGCGGGTTCAACAAACCCGAGCCCAAGGACATGATGTGGTGGTGGTCGTTTCCGCCATGTCGGGTGAAACAAATCGGTTGCTGAGCATGGCTCAGCAACTTGATCCCGATGCCAATCGGCGTGAGATGGACGCGCTGATCTCCACTGGCGAACAGGTCACTATCGCCTTGTTGGCAATCGCACTGAATAAACGGGGTTGTGCAGCGGTATCAATGACAGGGGATCAGGTGCGGATCCATACCGATTCTGCGTATGGTAAGGCACGGATCACCCACATCGACACCGAACGGGTTCAGACTGAACTTAGCGCGGGTAAGGTAGTGGTCATTGCCGGTTTTCAGGGCCGTGACCAGCACAATGCCATCACCACCTTGGGGCGCGGTGGCTCAGACACGACTGCGGTTGCCGTTGCCGCTGCCATCAAGGCCGATGAATGCCAGATTTTTACCGATGTGGATGGGGTATACACCACAGATCCGCGTATCGAACCCAAGGCTCGCCGCCTTGCCACCATCACCTTCGAAGAGATGTTGGAGATGGCCAGTTTAGGCGCCAAGGTGCTGCAAATCCGCTCAGTGGAGTTCGCTGGTAAATACCGCGTTCCGCTGCGGGTCTTGTCGAGCTTTGTCGATGGCGAGGGAACCTTAATCACATATGGAGGTGACAGGATGGAAGCACCCTTGGTATCAGGGATCGCCTTTAATCGAAACGAAGCCAGCCTAACCATTTTGGGTGTGCCGGATCGGCCAACTGTCGCCGCACAGATCCTTAACTCAATCAGCGATGCCAACATTGATGTCGACATGATTGTGCAAAACACCCTCGGTGATGGCACTGCCGACTTCACGTTCACCGTAAACAGAGATGACTATCGGCAGGCGCGCACCCTTTTGGAAGCCACCGCCTCAGCACTGGGCGCCGCCTGTGTTCAGGGTAATAGTGAAATTGCCAAAGTATCGATTGTCGGAGTTGGCATGTGGAATCACCCCGGCGTTGCCCGTACCATGTTTAAAGTGCTGGGCGAGGAAGGGATTAATATGCAGCTCATTTCGACTTCGGAAATCAAGATATCGGTCGTTATAGATGAGAAGTATCTGGAACTCGCCGTGCGATCGTTACATACCGCGTTTGGGTTAGATCAGAGCCCGGAAGAAGAAACGCTAGGCGAATAACGCCCAATTGATTTAATTTCAGCCATTTACCATCTCACTATCTTTGTAAGATAATGTCTTATATCGATATGGACACAACACAGGATACAGGAGTAAACACATGCTTATCTTGACTCGTCGAGTAGGGGAAACCTTGATGATTGGTGATGAAGTCACTGTCACCGTATTGGGTGTGAAGGGTAATCAGGTCCGGATCGGGGTAAATGCACCGAAAGAGGTCTCTGTACACCGTGAAGAGATCTATCAGCGTATCCAAGCAGAGAAAGCACCTAATCCCTCTAATTTCTAAACTGGATAAGCTCTGGCTCAAGGCGACACCGAATGTGCCGCCTCATTTTTTATACCGCTCATGTCCCATGCCGTTACCTGTAAGTACCAATCTGCTCTACCTGCTAACCCATAATCTGTGGTGACAGCCCTAGGTTAAGAAGACCTATTTGAGCGCAAATTGACAACGAGGTAACTGAAAACACGATCAGCTAACTCGGCTATTTCAGGGGGCATGGCAACGGTGCTGATCTGTATTGTAAATACGAGAAATCGATAGGTAAGTGCTGATATTGCCTGAATATTCCTCGCTTTGGCTAAATAAAGTACTAACCCGCTTTTATCCCAAAAAAATGTTTGACTAAAAATGCCGGTGAAGTATTATCTGCCCCGCAAACGGAGAGGTGGCCGAGAGGCTGAAGGCGCTCCCCTGCTAAGGGAGTATGCGGCTTATACCCGCATCGGGGGTTCGAATCCCCCCTTCTCCGCCATTAGCGCCCGTAGCTCAGCTGGATAGAGTACCTGGCTACGAACCAGGTGGTCAGAGGTTCGAATCCTCTCGGGCGCACCATATTAACCTCGCAAGAGGTAATCAGATTTAATAAATCTGTTCTTAAAGAGGCTTACATATAGGTAAGCTTTTTTATCGTCAAAAAAGAGCGCCCGTAGCTCAGCTGGATAGAGTACCTGGCTACGAACCAGGTGGTCAGAGGTTCGAATCCTCTCGGGCGCACCATTATTTCAAGTACAAAAGTTTACGAGCGCCCGTAGCTCAGCTGGATAGAGTACCTGGCTACGAACCAGGTGGTCAGAGGTTCGAATCCTCTCGGGCGCACCATATAAGCAGCGTAGACATATGTCTACGCTGCTTTTTTTATGGCTAGCTAGATGGCGCTAAACGTACTTTCGTTGCTCTATGCAGCAGGGTTGCTAGCCAGCCTTTAACCACTTCCGAATACGATTAGCGTCTCCGATAGGGGTGCGCTTTCCTACCGAATTGAGCAGTATAATCGCCAACTCTCGATTATCAGGCTTAGCTCTCATTATCAAACAGCGGCCCGCCTCATCGGTAAAACCTGTCTTGGAAAGACCAACCCCCCAATCAGGATTTTTGACCAGCGGGTTAGTATTGTTAAACATCAAGCTGTAGCTTGGTGTTTGGAAGGTTACTGGCTGATCTGAATCTTGCGTGAATTGACGAATCAGCGGCTGACGATAGGCCACCGCGAGTAACTTGGCGAGATCGCGAGCGGTAGAGACATTCTGGGCCGAGAGGCCAGTGGAATCATAAAAACGGGTATGTCGCATCCCAAGCTGCTGGGCTTTACGATTCATCGCTTTAACGAAGGCTGTGCGCCCCCCTGGATAGTGCCGTGCTAATGCTGACGCCATCCGATTCTCAGATGACATAAGCGCTAAATGCAGCGCATCTCTGCGCGTCACTTGGGTGCCAATCCGTATACGTGAATGGGTATATTTGACGGCGTCTCTGTCATGTTCATCGATGGTCAACATCTGATTAAGGCTCTGTTTAGCATCTAATACCACGAGCGCTGTCATCAATTTGGTCAGGGAAGCAATGGGGCGAGTGGTGCTGGCACTTTTCTGATAAAGCGTCTTGCCGGTCGCAAGGTCAACGACCAACGCGCTGCTGGAGCGCAGCGCTAGTTGGTTACTGGGGGCCGCATTGACGGTTGGTAATCCACATAGACCGAACAAAGTTAATATCAGCGCAGTAGCGCGCACTAGGCATCCCATAATACCGACCTTAATTGCCATAAAATGTGGTTGACCCACCGATTGTTATCCTGCATAGACCAGTCGTTATCTGACTGAAAGAAATCACATTATTGCTCGGTATCAGAAAGCTCGCGGGGTACACCTTGGCTACGATAAGGGATGACAGCGAGCCCCCCCTCGTCTTGTACTATTTCGTAATACTGGGGCAGATTGAAATTAACTGGCGGATTATCATTACTAAACCCCTCGTAGTTCGAGGTGTAGAAACGATTAACTCCGGCCACTAATTCATCTTTGTTACCGGCAAAGTGTTGATAGATTTCGGCCCGATTCGCCTCGTCAAGGATATAAATATTGGTGCCGGCATCCCGTGTATCAAAGAAAAACTGAACCAAGCCTTCGCTGGCATAAGTATCAACAATGCTCGGTAAGTGCTGGCTATGTGTTTTATCAAGCCGTAATGGCAGATGATCCAACTTGTTGTGGGAGATATGACGATAAAAGTCGATCGCATTCTCTAGCTTCTTAACCGACACCCCACGTCGTTCAAAAAAGATCCCATATTTCTCTTTACCCAGCGCCAGAGTCTTAACCAACTGCTGCTTATCCCGAGCAAGGCGTAGTTCAATGCACTCAGCCAGCAAATGATGAAAGCGTGTCCGCACTAGGGAGCGAAAATGTTGGCTATAACAAAACACGGTCGTCATGTCGGGAGCCGCAGAGTCTTGATGCATCTTGCCGAGAATGGTGGTGAGGGCATCGACCACCGCCTCATCTCCTTTGAAGTGCAAGGTTCTAATTTCACTCCAAGAGTTGCGATACACCAAGTCCACCGAGCCCACTAAACACTCTTGATGACGACCAAAGGAAAACACATCAACGGTATTGGCATCGAACTCGATGACCTGGTCCGTCCAATGGCTGGTCGGGTCTTGCTCCAGATTCAAGAAAATAGCGAGCTGCCTAATTTCACATGGCCGACTAAGCGCCAAATTGGTTGCAAGTGGATATTTTTCTGGGAAGCAACTGGGCAAATCACGGCAAAATTGGTGCAGATTGTCGATGTGCAGATCTGAGCCTTGGTTGAACAACTGCACCCGTGATTGCGGGGTGAGGAGATCATTAAAATAGGCCCACGCCACTAATTTGCTGATATAGCCATTAAATTCAAGCGGCGCCCTACCAATGATGTCGATTGGCTCAAGTGAATACTTATAAAGATACCAACCCGCTCGATTGAGGCGCCCTTGGGGGACCTGCACCAAGCTGAGCTCTGGCTCGCTCAGGTCGGGAGCGATTTTGAGGTTAATCCGCTGCACTTTACCCGGCAAACTTTCAAATGCGGCATACAGTTTACGTGACAAAATGCCAATATCTTCTGGGTTGATCGACTCACTGATGTTGTTGCGTCGGGCAAACTGGATCAGATTGCGATAGCTCTGCATCAACGCTTCTAAGAGCTCGGCGTGAGCTATTTTTACCTGCTCGACTTTCCACTCATGACGATGATCCAACTGATGCAGGCGGTCTTGGCTCCATCCCCAGTAAGCCACCAGCTGGTCCATTTGCTCACGGCGCCATGCTGGTGACTCCTCTTCTTTGGGGTGACTCAGACCGTCACACACTTTGAGATAGAAACAGCGCCGCACCAGATCAAGCCGCGCCATATCACCAATAGACTTCAGGTAGTTGGTGACCTTATCTAGCATCAGGCTGTAGTTATCTAGGCGATAGTGCATCCCCTCATTGTGTTGAAACCAAGCACGGCTGATAACCGACAGCAACTTGGTGTTGGGGTATTCGTGGGAATAAGCCTCCATCAACAGCAATTTCAGGACCGCCTTGTAAGGTGAATCGATCCCCTTATAGAGCTGCCACAGTGCAGAACCAAAATACTCTTCCGCAGGGATTCTATTAAACCCCCCCAAATCGAGCCAATCATCTTGGTTCAGCTTGCCGTCGTTAAACAAACTAGCGACATAGGCATCGTAGTTGTCGTCCACCTCTTGTGGGACTAAATACCAGATCAGCCGCTTGCCGGCGATGTGCACGGCACTACGATAAAACTCATCTAGCAGCAGTAAATGTTGGGCACTTCCACAACTCTCACCCTGCATTAACGCATTGTTATGCTGCCTAAATTTGTCTTCGGAGATGAGGAAAAAATTGAGATCCACTCCCCGTTGCTCAGCCCATTTCGACAGTTGCTGGCACTTGAGCTCTAATAGATGAAGCCGCTCGGCCGACAAACCCGCCACATGACAAACCCACATATCGAGATCTGAGTGACAGCACTGCCCGATGGAGGAGGTACTCCCCATGGCGTAAAGCCCTTGTACCGCCTTGTCAGAAGTGAGCAAGCCGCCTTGGCAATTGGCATTAAGGCAAAGATCATCGATGAATGCTTGCTGTACCGGGCTTGCGGTGAAGCTCCAAATACCGTGCGGTGTATCACCGCAGACATAGCCGGGTAATAGAGGATGGTTAAAATGCAGCATCACAGGCAGCAGTTGGAATACCTGCTGGCCATAACGACTCATAATACCTAACGCCCGTTGCTGTTTAAGACGGGTGATTTCGTCGTAGCGCGCAACCAGTGTATCGAGTAGTTCCTGCAATGCTTTGCCTATCGAAAAGGTAAAATGACGTCCCAAAATAGGCAACAACGCCACAAAAGTGTGATCATGTTAACAATGCTGCTAGCGGTGGTAAACACAGGGGCGGTGAATCATCCGATTATTTATAAAAAGACCTTACAATGTATCATGAGAAAGAAAATTAAATTTAATATTTTCAATTAATTAATGATGATTATGACAGACTAAAAAGGGTGAAATTTCTATCTGTAAGCTTATCCCTCGCTTTTGCCTGCTATGCCATGAAAGTGCCCTTGAAGAGTGATAAGATTCAGCTTCGTTACAAACATTAAAACAATTTATCAATATGGCAGTCAGAACCCTGAGAATTGCGACACGCAAGAGCCCGTTAGCTCTGTGGCAGGCCAACTTTGTCAAAGACCGGTTGGAAGCCCTCTATCCCGAGCTACAGGTTGAGTTACTACCGATGAGCACTCAAGGTGACAAGATCCTTGATACACCACTGGCAAAAGTGGGGGGAAAAGGGCTTTTCGTCAAAGAGTTAGAGACTGCCATGCTAGAAGGGCGTGCCGATATCGCAGTCCACTCGATGAAGGATGTCCCAGTAGAATTTCCGCAAGGGCTAGGTCTGCACACCATCTGTGAGCGAGAAGACCCCCGCGATGCCTTTGTGTCTAACCGTTTTCAAACCCTCAGCGAGCTCCCCCAAGGGGCCGTGGTGGGGACATCTAGCCTACGGCGCCAATGTCAATTGCGCGCAGCTCGCCCAGATTTAGTGATTCGTGACCTGCGCGGTAACGTGAATACGCGCCTCGCCAAACTCGATGCAGGTGACTATGACGCCATCATTCTGGCCGCCGCAGGCCTAAAGCGGTTGGCCATGGCTCACCGGATTACTGCCCTCATCGAGCCAGAGCAGAGCCTGCCCGCCAATGGCCAGGGGGCGGTCGGCATTGAGTGTCGCCTCGACGATCATGAACTACATGCGCTGCTTGCTCCGCTAGAACACGCCGAAACCCGCGCTCGGGTACTGACCGAACGCGCCATGAATCGAGCCCTGCAAGGGGGATGTCAGGTTCCTATCGGTGCCTATGCTGTTGTGAGCGATGACCAGATTTGGCTCCGAGGATTGGTCGGTAGCCCAGATGGCACTCATATCATCCACGATGACATCCGCGGTCCCGTGACCCAAGGCGAGGCGCTCGGCGAGCAGCTAGCCCAGCGCCTACTGGCGGCAGGGGCCGATGTCATATTGGCTGAGGTTTACCGGTCATGACCCCACTCGTGGTGCGCCCCACGGCTCAGGCCACCTTGTTAACCACGCTACTGCGTGAACAGGGGCACTCACCACTTTGCTGCCCATTGCTAGAGATTGCGGCAGGAACCGAGCTAGCCCACTTACCCTCCTTGCTGGCCAACGCCGATATCGTGATCGCCGTTAGCATCCATGCCGTTCATTTCACTCACCATTTTTTGCGCCAGCAAGGGTGGGAATGGCCCCAGATTGACTATCTCGCAGTCGGTGAAGCAACCCGCGCCGCCTTTACCGAGGTGGGCATTGACGCAATTTGCCCAGATGACCCTCGCAGTGAAGGCGTACTGGCCCTGCCTAACCTGCAGCAGGTAGACGGCAAGCATATCGTCATCTTACGCGGCAATGGTGGGCGAGATCTCATGGCGAGCACGCTCACCGCACGCGGGGCACAGGTGCACTATTGCGCGGCCTATGAGCGCAGCTACCCCCCATTTGATGGCGCAGCATTAGTACGTCACTGGCAAGCGGCTGGGCTAGATAGTTTATTGATTACCAGTGGTGAATTGTTACAACGGCTGCTAGCGCTGACCCCCCTTGACCAGCGAGATTGGTTGTGTGAGCGCCTATTGGTGGTCCCCAGCCCTCGGGTGGCAGCGCAAGCTCAAACTGCCGGATTTACTCAAATTACGATTGCGCAAGGTGCATCCAACCAGGCCCTGACGGCCGCTCTGACACAGAGGACAATGGAATGACAGAACAACCAGAAACCGTGGTGACCCCCACGCCAACGGCCACCACCAGCGGTAGTCGTCCACATCGCAGTGGCGCGGTACTTGGTGCCGTCGCTATTTTACTTGCGCTCGGCTTGACCGGTGGCCTCTATCTACATGGCCACAAGAATGCGGTGACCCAGCAAGCTGAGCTTGCTCAGCTCAAGTTACAACTCAACAGCATCATGACGCAGGTTGAGCAAAAGGAGAGCCGTAACAGCAACCAGCTGACCACCCTGACTGATACCCAGCAGCGCCTAAACGGAGAGATGCAAGAGCTACAAAGCCAAGTGTTGGATCTCAATCACAAGCGCCCCAATGACTGGATGTTGGCAGAGTCTGAGTATTTGGTCCGGATGGCGGGCCGTAAGTTGTGGCTAGAGCATGATTTACTCTCCGCTATCACCCTGCTGGGTAATGCTGACGAACGGATCAAGACCCTGAATGACCCAAGTTTGATGCCGATCCGCCAAGCGCTGGCTGAGGATATCACTCAGCTTAAGGGTCTACCGCGAGTCGACCGCGAGGGGTTGACACTCAAGTTAGCCGCGCTGGAAGATCAGATAGACCAGCTACCCCTTTCAGCCGTGAACATGCCTGATGCCAAGATCGCACCCGAGCAAACAGTGAGCAGCGATCCAACCGACTGGCAGACCAATCTGAAGACAAACTGGGTTAAGTTTACCGAGAACTTCATCACCATTCGCCGCCGTGATAGCGCAGTGGAAGCGCTGCTATCCCCTCAGCAAGAAATTTTCCTGCGAGAGAACCTCAAAACCAAGTTACTGCAAGCCCAAGTTGCCATCTATCGCGAGCAGCAGGGATTGTATGAAGACAGCATCGCCAAGGCGCAGCGTTGGTTGAATCAATATTTTGTGGTCGATAACAGTGCCACCCACTACATGCAAGGTGAGCTCGACAAGCTCAAGGGCGAGCAGATCCAGTTTGACTACCCCGATCAATTCAAAACCCAAGCCATGCTCGAACAGGTGGTCAGCGAACGCCTACAACGCATTTTGACTGGCAACTAAGGGGGCACCATGATCCGCATTATCATTTTGGTTGTCGTTATGGTGGCGGGGCTGATTTTTGGCCCTCATGCTGCGGGTAACAAGGGTTATGTCTTGGTTGTGTTGGGTGATTACACCCTTGAGTCATCGGTGACCAGTGCGGTGATCTTGGCCGCCCTGTTTTACGGCGCCTTACTGATCACCGAGTGGCTGCTGGGGCGACTATTTGGGCTACGCCGCAAAACAGCGGGTTGGTATGGCTCCCGTCGTCGCCGTAAAGCCAATCAGCAAACGGTCGCAGCGACACTCGCCATGGCTGAAGGTCACTACAGCCAAGCCGAGAAGCTGATGATCAAAGGGGCCAGTAACAGTGACATGCCACTGCTCAATTACCTGAGCGCGGCTAAAGCGGCACAGGCTCGTGGCGATGATGCTCGGCGCGACCACTATCTGCAAAAGGCCCAAGAAGAGCACCCCAAAGCGGAGTTAGCGCTGGCTCTGACCCAAACCCAGTTACAGATTGAACAGGGTCAATATGATGCGGCACTGGCCACCTTGGAGCAGCTTGTTGCCCTCCATCCTCGCCACCCGCTGCTGCTGGATCAATTGCGTCAGGTCTACCTTGCTCGGCAGGAGTGGGTTGCGTTGTGCAACCTCATCCCCACCTTGCATAAGGCCGGTAAATTGACGCCTAAACAAGAAGAGGAGCTCCAGCAACAGGCATGGTCTGGGCGCCTCACCCAAGCAGCAACCACGCAAGCGTCGCTACAGGCTCTCTGGCAAGAGCTACCGCGCAAGTTGCGCCAAGAGCCGGCGATGCTGGCGTGCTACGGCGATTTACTGTGCCAGTTGGGGGCAGACCAAGAGGCGGCAACCCTGTGGCAAGAGGTGCTGCGCAAGCAACCTGCGCCGCAATTACTGGTGCGTTTACCCACGCTCAAGCTTGATAACTACCAACCGCTCATCACCCTGCTCCAGAAGCAACGCGGCCAACCTGCGGTTGACAGTGCCTTAGCACAACTCTATCTGCTGGCCGGTCAGCTTGATGATGCCCAAGCGTTGCTCGAGCAAGAAATTGCGCAGGCGCCCACTGCTGCGGCTTATCATGCCCTTGGCCAAGTCATGGATAAACGTCGGTTGACCAATAAAGCGAACGAATATTATCGCCACGCCTTATCACTGGCTCGGCCAGGATACTGACCGGCGACCTAGCTACCGCTGATCCTCATGAGCTGACGAACCCAAGGCTTTACCCCGTCAGATGATAAGGGTCGTCAACCTAGCCAACGCCCAGCAGAGCGATCTGACTGGGCGTTTTCATCACGGCATCAGCACCATGCAAGAACGCGACGATCGGTCAGAGGTGGTAGGAATATCAACGACCAAGGGCGCCCTGCGGCGCCCTTGGTACGGTTGGAGCTGGCCCTAACGATTAACCGGTGTTACGCATGCCTGCGGCGATACCAGCGATGGTGACCATCAAGGCTTGATCGATCTCTTGATGCACCGACTCTGGGCTGCGGCGAGAGCGGTTGAGCAGCTCCACTTGCAGTACGTTGAGTGGATCGGTGTAGGGGTTACGCAGCTTAATGGACTCTTTGATCCAAGGTTGATCGTCGAGCAAATCCCCTTGCGGGCGTAGTTTTAGCACCACCTCTATCGAGTCGGCGAGCTCTTGACGCAGCTGTTTGCCGAGTGCCCACAAGCTATCTGGCACCAAGCGGGTGTCGTAGTACTCAGCGAGCCAGACATCGGCCTTGAGGAACACCATCTCGAGCATTTCAAGGCGGGTACGAAAGAACGGCCACTGGCGGCTCATCTCATCGAGGACGTCCAGTTTGCCATCCGCAATAGCCTGCTCTAGCCCTTTGTGCGCCCCGAGCCACGCCGGCAGCATCAGGCGGTTTTGGGTCCACGCGAAAATCCAAGGGATAGCGCGCAGGCTTTCTACCCCACCGTTAGGCTTGCGCTTGGCCGGACGTGAGCCAAGCGGCAACTTGCCCAGCTCCATTTCTGGGGTGGCCGCGCGGAAGTAAGGGACGAAATCGGGGTGACCCCGCACGATGCTGCGATAGTGATCGCAAGAGACGGTCGCGAGTTGCTCCATCACCTCGCGCCAGCTCGCTTTGGGCTTGGGCGGTGGTAGCAAGTTACCTTCCAGCACCGCGCTGGTGTAAAGGTTGAGGCTTTGGATCGCGACTTTGGGCAGCCCAAACTTAAAGCGGATCATCTCCCCTTGCTCGGTCACCCGCAGGCCACCGCGCAGGGATCCCGGCGGTTGTGACAGGATCGCCTGCTGTGCCGGTGCACCGCCACGGCCCACTGTGCCACCGCGACCATGGAACAGCGTCAAGCGCACTTTGTTGGCATCCGCCAGCGCCACCAAGGATTCCATCGCTGCATACTGAGCCCAACCTGCGGCCATCATGCCGGCATCTTTGGCCGAATCCGAATAGCCAATCATCACGTATTGGCGCCCTTGGATATAACCCCGATACCAATCGACCGAGAGCAGGCGTTCCATCACCGCAGTGCCTGCCATCAAGTCTTCTTGGGTTTCAAACAGCGGGGCCACCGGCATCCGGAACTTGCACCCTGCCTCTTTTAACAGCAACTGCACCGCCAATACATCAGAGGGCGCGCCAGCCATGGAGATGATGTAGATGCCAAACGCATCAGGATCGTGACCCGCGATGACTTTGCAGGTATCGAGGGTTTCGCGGGTCTCTGCGCTCGGTTGCCAGTCACTGGGGATCAGCGGGCGACGAGAGCTCAGTTCACTGAGCAGAAACGCTTGTTTGTCATCCTCGCTCCACTCGGCGTAATCACCCATGCCGAGGTAACGGGTCAGCTCGGAGAAAACCAAGCCATGGCGTTCGCCATCTTGGCGGATATCCAGCTTCACCAGATGAATACCGAAACAGGCGACTTTACGCAGCACGTCCAGCAACATGCCATCGGCGATGTTGCCCATGCCGCAAGCGTGCAGGGAGTGGTAACAGAGCTCCAGCGGCTCACGCAACTGCGCAGTGGTGGTGACCAGATCGCGGCTCTCGCTGGTTTGCCCCTGCACCTTGGCGGTGAGGTATTCTTGGGTTTCGCGCAGCGCCTCGCGCAGCTCACGCACCACGGCGCGATAAGGCTCAGGTTGATCGCCGACGCGCGCCCGCACTTCAGCGGTACAATCCGCCATCGAGAGCTCAGAGGTGAGCTCTTTGATGTCTTTGTAGAACAGGCTGACCGCCATCCAGCGACCCAGCTCCAGCACTTCGGCAGTCACCTTAGCGGTGACGAAGGGGTTGCCGTCGCGGTCTCCCCCCATCCAAGAGGTGAACTTAACGGGTGCCGCATCCAGCGGCAGTCGCACTCCCAAATGGTGCTGCAACCGCTCATCCAAGTGGCGCATAAATTCAGGCATGGCAGGCCACAGGCTGTTTTCCACCACCGCAAAGCCCCATTTGGCCTCATCGACTGGGGTGGGCCGCTGTTCACGGATCTCGTTGGTGTGCCACGCCTGATTGATCAGCTGCTCGATGCGGTTGAGGATTTTGTCCCGCTCGCGGGGCAGCAGATCGGATAGTTCCAGCGCTTCAAGGCAGTCATTAAGCTGGACATGCTTGTGGATCAGGGTGCGGCGGGTCACCTCGGTCGGGTGCGCGGTCAGCACCAGATCGATGTCCAATTCACGCACCGCTTGAATAATGGCCTCTTGCGACAAATTGGAGGCTTTGAGCTTGGCGAACATCTGCTCCAGCGGATCTGGGGTGCAGACCTGCTCTTCACAGCGCCGCGAGATGGTGTGGAACTGCTCTGCCACGTTGGCCAAATTGAGAAACTGGCTAAAGGCGCGGGCCACCGGCAACAGCTCATCATCGGAAAGGGTGCGCAAGGTATCGAGCAGACGTTCCCGGTCTGCCTCATTGCCTTTGCGGGAAGATTTGGCCAACTGGCGAATGGTTTCGATCTTATCGAGGAAGGCCTGGCCTTGATGATCCTTGATGGATTTGCCCAGCAGCTGACCCAACATGCCTACGTTGGCGCGTAGTGCGGCGTACTTTTCGTTCATTCCACATCCTTATTTTATCGGTGTCTGACACTCATCCTGAGTGAGTGACATCCTTACTTATTGTTGTGCGATTACAACATTTACTCCGTTATCTTAGGGGGACAATCTAGCCAGATTGTCTGCGTAAGGTCAAATAACAAGCCGATTCAGAACATGTATTTGCCTTGCACCTCGCCAAGGACGATGTTGTGTAATTTACTTACAACTCCCCCATACCTCGCTGCCCTAGTTCACCCCGCAGAAACGGCGGATCAGGTGCTGGAGCACCGCCGTGGTCGGTTTCACAAACGAGAGGTCGAGGTATTCATCCGGCTGGTGTGCTTGGGCGATATGGCCCGGCCCCATGACGATGGTTTCACAGCCCAGCTGCTGGATAAACGGCGCCTCGGTGCAGTAGTTGACTGACTCAGCCGTGCGGCCGCTGGCTTTTTGTGCTTCGCGTACCAACTCGGAATCATCGTTACAGGCGTAAGCAGGGATCGGCTCGTGCAGATGCTGCAGATGCAGGCAACCGGGTTGGTGGATCTCGATGGGGGAGAGCGCCTCTTTGAGCATCCCCATCAGCTCATCCGGCCCCACTTGTGGCGTCGGGCGCAGGTCGATGTGCAGTTCGCAGCAACCACAAATGCGGTTCGGGCTATCCCCTCCTTGGATGTAACCAAGGTTCAGGGTCGGCTGCGGCACCGCAAAACGGTGGTCGGCGTACCGATCTTTCAAATCTTGCTGTAAACGCAACACCTGCCCCATCGCCTTGTGCATGATCTCCATGGCGTTAACGCCATTAGCTGGGTCTGAGCTGTGCCCGCTCTTGCCGGTGATCCGGATCGCCTCAGACATGTGGCCTTTATGGGCAACGACGGGCACCAGCCCGGTCGGTTCACCAATCACCGCATAGTCAGGTTTCAGCTCAGCGGCGGCCGCAATGGCCCGGGCCCCTGCCATGGTGGTCTCTTCGTCAGCGGTGGCAAGAATGCGCAGTGGCTTGCTGAGTTTGGTCAGATCAATATCCTTGAGCGCCTCAACGATGAAAGCAAAAAAGCCCTTCATGTCGATGGTGCCCAGACCGTATAGGCGGTTGCCCTCTTCGGTCACCTTGAATGGGTCTTTGCGCCAGCCACCTTCATCAAACGGCACCGTGTCGGTATGGCCTGCCAACAGCAAGCCCCCTTCTCCTTGGCCAATGGTAGCCACCAGATTGAACTTGCCGGGCAGATCAGGCAGTGCCGTCACCTCGCACTGAAACCCGAGCTGACCGAACCAGTCAGCCAGCAGACGGATCACCGCCTCGTTGCTCTGATCCCAGCGCGGATCTGTGCTGCTGATAGAGGGAATCGCAATAATATTCTTATAAAGTGAAAAAAAATCCAGATTAGCCATCAGCTGCTCCTTGCGTCCCCAGAACGTTTCTGTTAGAAAATACAAATGCAATGTGAGTGAATTTATATGCTTTATTTTTGCCAAGGCAAGCCACTCACTAACAACGGCCTCTAGTTGTAAGGGAAAGTGAATGTTCTGTCACCTAATCTGTCACCGACGACCCACACCCGCCTGAATTACCCGCCGCATACGTTGTGCCGTTGCACTGATTAGTTGCCAAAGGGGTAAGGTTCCCCTTTTGTCCGTTTTGCAGCTCCATGCTGCACATGTAGCACTCTGACTTGGATACTTCATCATGCTTAACACCGTTATCGTCGGTGCCAGTGGTTACGCCGGAGCCGAATTGGCTGCCCTGGTTCACCATCATCCCCACCTTACCCTCGCGGGGCTCTATGTCTCGGCAGGCAGTCAAGATGCCCACAAACGCTTCTCGGCGCTCCATCCTCAGTGGCACGGCAAGCTGGATCACCCCTTGCTGCCACTGGATGAAGAGGGTATGGATCGGATTCTGACCGAGGCGGATGTGGTGCTGCTGGCCACCGCTCATGAGGTGAGCGCCGAGCTAGCCCCGCGTTTTTTGGCCAATACCTTAGCCAAGGGGCTGACGGTGTTTGACCTCTCTGGGGCATTTCGGGTTAACGATCAGCAGTTTTATGCCTCTTTCTACGGCTTTACCCACCAGAACGAGCAGTGGTTACAGCAGGCGGTGTATGGCTTGGCAGAGTGGAACAGCGAAGCCATTAAACAGGCCCAGCTGATTGCGGTGCCCGGCTGCTACCCGACCGCCTCACTGTGCGCCCTCAAGCCGCTGCAGCAGGATGGTCTGATTGCCAAAGGCTGGCAGCCGATCATCAATGCGGTCTCAGGGGTCTCTGGCGCAGGGCGCAAAGCGGCCCTCAATTCCAGCTTTTGCGAGGTGAGCCTCAGCCCTTACGGCACCTTCAAGCACCGCCATCAGCCAGAGATCAGCCATCATCTGGGCCAAGAAGTACTGTTCCAGCCTCACCTTGGCAACTATGTGCGCGGCATTCTAGCTACCATCTATGTCCAGCTGGCGGACGGCGTGACCCCCGCGCAGGTGGAGCAGGCTTTCCATAAGGCTTACGAAGGCAAGCCACTGGTACGGCTGACTGGCCAGATGCCGTCGATTCGCGCCGTGGCGGGCACCCCTTATTGCGATATCGCTTGGCAGCAGCAGGGCAACATGCTGGTGGTCGTCTCGGCCATCGACAACCTGCTTAAAGGGGCAGCCTCACAGGCGTTGCAGTGCATAAATATCAAATTTGGCTTCGAACCGGCCACAGGCCTGTAGTAAGGGAAGATGGAAAAATGGACAAACCGACATTAGTCATCAAATTAGGTGGCGCCCTGATTGAGAACGACGAGGCACTGACCGCCCTGTTCGCCACCTTGAAGACCTTTTTAGACGAGCAGCCGCGGCCACTGGTGTTAGTGCACGGCGGTGGCTGTCTGGTGGATGACCTGCTCAAGGGGCTGGGGCTCACCTCCAGCAAGAAGAATGGCTTGCGGGTGACCCCGTTCGAGCAAATTCCCTATATCGCGGGGGCGTTGGCTGGTACCGCCAACAAACAGATGATGGCCAAAGCCATCGCCACCGGTATCGCGTCGGTTGGGCTCTGTCTGGCTGATGGTGGCCTGTGTCAGGTGACCCAGCTTGATCCCGAGTTAGGGGCGGTCGGTGATTGCCAGCCGGGTAATCCTGCCTTGCTGAACGGCATCCTGAGTCAGGGCTTCTTGCCCGTGGTCAGCTCCATCGGCATCACCGCTGGCGGCCAGCTGATGAACGTCAACGCGGATCAAGCCGCTACCGCGATTGCCGAAGCCCTCGGCGCTGACTTGGTGATGCTGTCTGATGTCAGCGGCATTCTCGATGGCAAGGGCAAGCTGGTGCCACAGCTCGACCAGCTGACCGCGCTGGATCTGATGGAAAAAGGGGTGATCAAAGATGGCATGGCCGTCAAGGTACAAGCCGCGCTGCATGCCGCCCAGACCCTCGGCAAACCCGTCTGTGTGGCCAGCTGGCGTTATCCCGATCAACTGCTCGCGCTACTGGCAGGGGGCGTGGTCGGCACCTTGGTGACGGCCACCGCTACCGTCTGATCCGCTATTTCTAAGGACATCGCAATGAAACATCTTTTAAAAGACAGTGACTTAAACAAAGCCCAGATCGAGGCGCTGCTTGCCTTAGGCAGATCGGTCAAGGGGCATCCGAAAAAGTACAGCCAAGCCTTGGCGGGTAAGAGTGTGGTCACCCTGTTTGAAAAACCCTCCCTGCGCACTCGGGTTACCTTCGATATCGGCATCGCTAAACTGGGTGGTCACAGCGTCTATCTGGATCAACAGAACGGAGCTCTTGGCTCGCGGGAGTCGGTCAAGGATTTTGCCGCTAATTTGTCGCGTTGGTGTGATGCCATCGTGGCCCGAGTATTTGATCATCAAACCCTGACCGAGCTGGCCGAACATGGCTCAGTGCCGGTGGTAAACAGCCTGTGTAACCTCTACCACCCCTGTCAGGGGCTGGCCGACTTTATGACCATCAGCGAGCACTACGACGATCTGGCCAAGGTTAAACTGGCCTATCTCGGCGATGGCAATAACGTCAGCCACTCTCTGCTGCTGCTGGGGGCTACGCTCGGCACCGACGTGACGCTCATCTGCCCGAAAGGCCATGGCCCAGATACCCAGATCTTCTTACAAGCACAGGCGCTGGCAGCGGACTCTGGTGCGACCATCCATATCAGCGATGACCTGGCTGACATTGAAGGTTTCGATGTGGTTTATACCGACACTTGGGTTTCCATGGGTGACAACACCCCGCTGGAACAGGTAAAAGGTATCTTCATGCCTTATCAGGTCAACCAAGCCCTGCTCGATCGCACCGGAATTGCCCACGTGCTGCACTGCCAGCCCGCGCACCGAGAGTTGGAAATCACCTCGCAAGTCATGGATGGCCCTGCATCCCTCATCATGGATCAGGCTGAAAACCGGATGCATATCCAGAACGCAGTGCTGCTGACCCTGCTTGGCCACAAGTCATAGGCTGGGTGAGCAGTCACTCGGCATTCAAGCTCAATCACAACCCATTATCGAATTATCACGGAGAGAAGTTAAATGAGTGGAATCAACAAGATCGTACTGGCTTACTCGGGCGGACTGGATACCTCGGCCATCATTCCTTGGCTCAAAGAGCACTATGACGCTGAGATTATCGCCTTCGTCGCCGATGTCGGGCAGGAGCGCGACGATCTTGAAGGGATCGAGCAAAAAGCTATCGCCTCCGGTGCCACCAAGTGCATCGTCAAGGACTTGCGCGACGAGTTCGTCAAAGAGTATGTCTACCCAACCCTGAAGACAGGCGCCGTCTACGAAGGCACCTATCTGCTGGGCACCTCCATGGCTCGTCCAGTGATCGCCAAAGCCATGGTTGCTGCGGCCCTGGCGGAAGGGGCTGATGCCATTTCTCATGGTTGCACTGGTAAGGGTAACGATCAGGTGCGCTTTGAAGGTGCCGTGGCAGCACTGGCGCCCCAGCTGAAAGTGATCGCCCCATGGCGGTTGTGGGACATGCGCTCCCGGGAAGATCTGCTGGCCTACTTGGAAGCCCGCAACATCCCTTGCAAGGCCACCCTCAAGAAGATCTACAGCCGCGATGCCAACGCTTGGCATATCTCTACCGAAGGTGGCGAGCTGGAGAGCACCTGGAACGAGCCAACCGAAGCGGTGTGGCAGTGGACTGTCTCTGCCGAACAGGCGCCAGACCAGCCAGAATACGTCAAGTTGACCGTTGCCAAGGGCGAAGTGGTCGCCGTTGATGACCAATATTTGACTCCGCATCAGCTCTTGATCGCCCTCAACGAGCGGGCAGGTAAGCACGGCGTAGGCCGCATAGACATCACCGAAAACCGGATGGTGGGCATGAAATCCCGTGGCTGCTACGAGACCCCAGGCGGTACCGTGATGATCGCCGCCCTGCGCGCCGTCGAAGAGCTGGTCTTGGATCGGCCAACCCGCGCTTGGCGCGAGAAGCTGGGGGCAGAGTTCTCTCACCTGGTTTATGACGGCCGTTGGTTCACCCCACTGTGCAAGGCGATCGTCGCTTCTGCTAACGCCATCGCCGAAGACCTCGACGGTGAAGTGGTACTCAAGATGTACAAGGGCCAAGTCACTGCGGTACAGAAGAAATCCCCGAACAGCCTCTACTCTGAGGGATTTGCTACCTTCGGCGCCGATGAAGTGTATGACCAGAGCCATGCTGAAGGCTTTATCCGTCTGTACACCTTGGCCAGCCGGATCCGCGCCATGAAAGATCAAGACTTGGATGTGGACGGCGCCCACACCCACGGCTGATCTGGCAACCACACCGATCCATACCGATGAGGGGGCATAGCCCCCTCATCTATTAACCGCTGATATTAACCGCTGATCGGCTGCCCCCTGTGCCTACGAGCATCAAGGGGGCGCCAGCAGCGGATATGATGTTAAGTTCGGCGGCCAACGCGCCGCCGACAACCCATTCAAGGAGAGCAATATGGCACTTTGGGGTGGACGCTTCAGCCAAGGCGCTGATAGCCGGTTCAAACAGTTCAACGATTCGCTGCGGTTCGATTACCGGTTGGCAGAGCAGGATATTCAAGGCTCGATGGCATGGGCGCGGGCGCTGGTGAAAGTGGGGGTATTGACCGCCGCGGAACAGGGCAAACTGCAACAGGCGATGGAGGTCCTGCTCGCCTCAGTACAGCAAGACCCGCAGCAGATCTTAAGCTCAGACGCCGAAGATATTCACTCTTGGGTCGAGACCCAACTGATCGCCGCCGTTGGTGATCTTGGCAAGAAGCTGCACACCGGCCGTTCGCGCAACGATCAGGTCGCTACCGACCTGAAACTGTGGTGCAAGGCGCAGGGCGAACTGCTGGCCGCCTCCATTACCGCCCTGCAACAGGGGCTGGTCGCCTCGGCGCGCGCCAATCAGGCGGCGGTGCTGCCCGGTTACACCCACCTGCAGCGGGCGCAACCGGTCACCTACGCCCACTGGGCGCTGGCCTATGTGGAGATGCTGGAGCGGGACTACTCTCGGCTGCAAGATGCCCTCAAGCGGCTCGACACCAGCCCGCTTGGCTGCGGTGCATTGGCGGGCACCGCCTACGCCATCGACCGCGAAGCGCTGGCGCTGGACATGGGCTTTAGCGGCGCCACCCGCAACAGCCTCGATTCGGTGTCGGATCGGGATCACGTGGTGGAGCTGATGCACGTAGCGTCCCTCTCCATGGCACACCTGTCGCGCTTTGCCGAAGATCTCATCTTCTACAACACCGGCGAGGCGGGCTTTGTCGAGCTCTCCGATGCGGTCACTTCCGGCTCCTCCCTGATGCCGCAGAAGAAGAACCCGGATGCGCTGGAGCTTATTCGTGGCAAGACCGGTCGGGTGGTCGGCGCCCAGATGGGCATGTTGATGAGCCTCAAAGCGCTGCCGCTGGCCTACAACAAGGACATGCAGGAAGACAAAGAGGGGCTGTTCGATGCCCTCGACACCTGGCACGACTGCCTCGACATGGCAGCGCTGGTGCTGATCGATC
>NZ_PGGC01000097.1 GCF_002795305.1 Aeromonas cavernicola | reverse complement strand
CAGGCGGATAGAAAGAGCCCACGGACAGGGGGGCAGGGGGTGGATGGCGTCCCCGCCGCTGGCCTTTATGGCCAGGCTGGGCGCCACGTTTTTTACCGCAAGCCGGACGCAGCCGGGCAGATGGCGTGCTTCCCGGCCCGTCACTGGAGGGGGGCTTGGAAGAGTTGCCACTGTGCTGATTGAGGCGGTCCTCCAACTCGGTAATACGGTCCAGCAGCTTATGTATCAGCTCGTGGGCCTGTTCGAGGGTGAGTGAATTAACGGCCGGTGTCGGGTGCTTTTTGGTCATGCCAGTGATGATGCAACACGAGCGGGATCATGCAAGAGGCAAAGGCGGATCAAGAGACGATCGTCTCTTTTTTCCTGTCAAGCCACTCTCGGTGAACGGTTACCCCTTGGCGGGGAACATCCGAATGCCAAGATCAGCATATTCACCAATCTGTTGCCCCCAAATACCCGCGGCGTTGATCACCTCTTGGCACTCGACCTCGAATGCCTCGCCGGTGCGGGTGTTGATCGCCTTGACGCCATGGACTCGCGCCTGATCGCGCAGTAATCCCACCACCTGACTGTGGGTGAAGATCCGCGCGCCATGCTCTTTGGCGTCCAGCACGTTAGCGGCCGCGAGGCGGAACGGATCGACTGTGCCATCTGGCACATGGATAGCGCCGATCATCGCTGGGTTGGCGTTGGGCTCAAGCCGCAGCGCTTCGTGAGGCTCAAGCTGGCGAGTGTCGATACCGGCTAAGGTACAGGCGTCCATAAAGGTGTTCTGAAACCCAATATCATCTTCTGGCAGGGTGATGAAGAGGCCGCCAGTGTCTTCGACACAGTGACTGGCAATCCGTTTGAGGATGCGGTTCTCCTGAATACACTCGCGGGCGGATTCTTGATCCGTCACCGCGTAGCGCGCCCCCGAGTGGAGCAGGCCGTGGTTGCGGCCGGTGGTGCCAGCTGCGATATCATCGCGCTCGAGTAAGATGCAATCGATACCGCGCAGTGCACAATCGCGCATGATGCCAGCGCCGGTCGCGCCGCCGCCGATGATCACGACTTGGGTGGTAATTCTCTTCATGGGTGCCCGTCTTTGCTCTGTCAGAGGCACCAGTATCACCAACAATGAGCGAAAATGTTTGATATGGGCCAATAATATGTTCGATATCGAGCGCCATTAAGCCTTGTGATGAGGGTTCTGTGATGTTCATCACGCCCGACAGTGTAGCGTGCCGCCGGCGATGGCCGACAAGAGAGCAGAAAACAGCAGAAAGTGGGCAGGTGGTAATAAGGGGAGGATAACGGTGGTGGCTAATGGAGGCGTTCGTGAGCCAATCCCCCCCGACACAAGGTCGGGGGGAACAGGGCAAGCTTAGTGAAGGTTGCCCTGTGCGAGTGGGAAAATGCTTAGTTAATGACCCGTTTTAGCAGCAGCGCATCCATGTTATAGGGATCGGTAGAATCGCCTGGTGAACCGGCCATGATACTCACCGCGATCACATCCTGCGGCTTTAACTGAGTATTGATAGTGATCACCACAGCATCAGGGGCGGATGTATTAGTACTAAGGTAGTAACTAGTACCGTTTTTAAACTCCCCCAAGTAATCCCCATTTTTAGTGAACACGACCCGATTGCCACTGAAATAGAGGCTCTTGGGTAAGGTGACACTGAAACCACTATTCGTTAATGACAAAGAAATATTGTCATAGGCATATTGGTTTTTATCGGCAGTGGCAAATTTATTAGCAGCTAATAAGGTACCTTTAGCTAGGTCAATAGATTCGCCAGGTGAGCCGGGGACATTATATACGGTGACATTATCGCCGTTATTGAGCGTGACACCGGCATTAAAGTTAAGTCGGTTATTATTGATTTGTGAAGACATGTAATACAGGGTGCCGCGATGGCTTTCTCCCATATAACGGCCATTCAAAAAGAAAATAATCCGGCTGTTGCTGTTGAACAGACCTAGATCCATGCTGCCAGAGAAGCCATTTTCAGTAGCAGTAAGATTTACGGGGCCTGTCACAATAGTTGACGCCAAGCGTGTGCTACTGGCTAGATTGATCGCCTCACCGGGTCTGCCTGGTACCAAATAAACGCTCACATTGGCGCCATAGGCTAGGTTGCTATTCCCATATTCAACGGTGGATGAGTAAGGGCTTGGCTTATACATACTGGCGTAATAAGCAGTCCGGTTATAAGTTTCAAAGGCATAGTTACCGTTGATAAAAGTGACGATACGCTTGTTGTTGAGCCATTCATCGCTCAGGGTCAGACTGATTTTGTTAGCGGCGGTCTTCAATACCGGCACGATAACTGGATTGGTATCGGTGCTCTTCCAAATTTCTCTATCGAGCACATTCAAATTCAGTTGTTGAATCGCGATTTTGGTATTGTTGGCGATCGGCATTCCCCACATTTCAAAGAATTTGGTCAAGTCATAGCCAGACACTTTGGCGGCAAGATACATAAAAATCTGATCTTTACCATACAGAGCAATGGTATCCCGTGCAGTTTCACGGTAGGCACGATGTAAATTAGGGAAGAATTGCTCGCCAAAGCTCAAGGTGAGCTGGTGTAGCATTCCCAGTTTAATAAACAGGTCTGGCTGGTTGTGATAGTTTTTATTTTGGCTCGGCTGATTAAGGTATGCAAAAATCTTGGAGTAAGTATCTTCAACAGTCAGTCGCGACCTATTTTCGATGACTTTCTCGGCCGCTAAACTGAACGTATTAACGGTTACTTCGGTCATATTATGGAATGTCATGGGCTCAATTTGTTGCAGGTGCCCATTTTCATGGTACAAGCCCCAGTGCTGGCCGTTCAGGATTAACTTCATGGCATCGTTGACATATGCAGTGCGATAGGATGTCGCATACATATATAAGCTGCCTCTGGTATCTTGAATCATATGCAAATAATGACGATCTTGCTGATGAACACCTGGCTTGTCGTCATAACCAGCGACTCGGTTTTGCGCTGCGATCATATCGTCAACCCGTTGCAAGAAGAGTTGCGGCTCGATTGCATTGCGCTGGAAAAAATAATCTGCAATGGTTTTATAAGTGGCAGTGACTAGCCCTTTGCTACTGACAAATTCAATATAAGGAGCGCTTGGATATTTATTGAGCATTGCCGCCAAATCACTGCGAGTATGATAGCCCTTTTCAAACACAGGGAAATGGCTGCCCCCTCTGACAGACATCGTTACACTACCAGCACTATTTTCATTGGCGAGGTAGAGAATACCGTTTTTGGGGGCGGTGATCGTATTATCCCCCTGTACTAATTTAAACTGAGTTTCATCCCAAGAATTGCCAGAGCCGTGCAGCGCATATGCTTGGATAAAGGCATATGCGTTGGCATCGCTTGATAGATTGATGACCAGCTGCTGACCTTGGGTAACGTAAATACCCGTTGGCTCATATCTACTCCATGAGCGGCGCATCTGTTTTTTAGCGATCTCAATCGCATTACCTTTCCCCTGGATCTGAAAGGTTCGCTGCTCATAAATATGGGGAACTGTATTAGCTAGGGCATTCGATAACACCGTTAGAGATAACCCTAACAGTATAAATAAGGGTAAAAAATATTTTTTTATCATCATAATTCTCCTCCATGGCATATTTACACTGTTTTTTAAAACAGTAAATATTGACGCAAAATGATTGTTAGCCTTTATTAAAAACAACTGTCTATTAAATAAGAAAGCACCATTTATATGGTGCTTAAATAATATTGTTTCAGTATTTTTAGGTTTCTAACAGGAATTTTTTGTAGGAAAAGTATGATTTTAAAGAATGCGCGCATGTGGTTATTTAATGATCACGGGGTCACTGGGAATAGTTCAGAAAGTAATTTCACCCCGTTGGTGAGATAATGGAAACGAATATTTCGCCAGCGTTTATCACTATCGCCTTAACGCTGCTCTCGCAACGTAAAATTGCGAGAAGCAGAGAAGAGATAAGCAGCTACCTCGAATGCCGTTTATGGGGGAGCATGATCTCCCCATTGGTATAGACCCAGCGTCCGTCAAAACGCACAAACTGAGAGCGTTCATGGAGGCAACGACGCTGACCATCCTCTTGAAACCAGGCTTTGAACTCGACTATGCCCGTCTGATCTTGCGCCCCGTCTGAGCTGGTGATGATGTCGAGGCCATCCCACTGGGTATCGATGTGAGAGAGATCGTGCGCATTTAGCCCCCCAAGATAATCAGGGTGCCAGCTATAGACTAAGTAGTCGCCAAGGCCAAGCACAAAGGCGCTGTAGCGCGAGCGCATTAACTGTTCTGGGGTGTGGGCCGGTGCGCCTTGGTGCAGCGCGCCACAGCAGCGTGCGAGAGGGAGGGTGGAACCACAAGGGCAAATGGTCATTAGCGGCGGTGCCTGTGTCAGGGATTCAGAGGGCCGATTGTAGCGAAAGTGCCTCTGTTTCGGCCAGTGCAGCAGTGTTTTTGGCTTCGTTTGGAGTGATATCAGCCGCGATAAGCTGCGGGTGGCTCTGCGTTACAAGGCGCGGCGTGCGCTTTATTTGGGGATTACCCGATAGTGTGTGAAAATTGCGGCCATCTTCATTGCTGTTAATCCGCACTTTCATGAATGAGATCGTCAAAGGCAGTATCGATTTGATCCGCCAGCTCAATTACGGTCTGGTCTATGCCAGCCTAGAAGAGCACAAGGAGCTGTCGCGCACTGACCTCGCTCGTCTAACTGGCCTCTCGCCAGCCAGCATTACCAAAATTACCCGTGAGCTGCTCGATGGTGGTCTGGTGGTGCCTTGCGGCGAAAGCTCGGTGGGGCGTGGCCGTCGTCAGACTCTGCTACGGATCAATGAACGCCGATTTCAGTTTCTCTCGATGCGGCTGGGACGCGGTTATGTGGATATGGCGTTGTTTGACTTCACGGGCCGTTCCTTAGCTCGCCATCGGCACCCTTTTGGCAAGACGGAGCAGACCGATCTGCTGGCGAGTCTGGTGCATGCCATCAAGGCATTTTTGCCCAAAAAAGCCCTTAATCTGGCCTGTATTGCCCTTTGCCTGCCGGGTCAAGTAGAGCGCCATTCAGGCATGGTCAAGCACTTCCCTTTCTATGATCTGCGCAACTGGCCACTGGGGCCCACACTGCAACAGGCGTTCGCGGTACCGGTGCTGGTCAGTGGCGACGTGCGCACTTGGATTCAGGCTGAGCGCGAGTGGGGAGCCGCCAAAAATTGTGCCGATGCGGTGTTGGTGTTCGTCCACAACGACATTGGAGTGGGCATGGTGGTCAATGGTCAGTTGATTGAGAGCGAGAGCGCGCTGCTTGGGGATTTGAGTCACTTGCAGCTTGAGCCCTATGGCCCGCGTTGTTACTGCGGTGGGTTTGGTTGCGCCTCGACGCTGGTGACCAATCAGGCGCTGGAGGCGCAATATCGGGATTTACGCGAGCGGATGCAAGAGCATGATTTGCCGCACAGCGTCACTATCCGTGAGCTGTGCGAGCTGGCATTGGCGGGCAATATGCTATGTCAGGATATTCTGCATCAGGCCGCAGGGCGGCTCGCTAAGGTGCTGGCTCACCTCATTGGCTTACTCAATCCGGGCAAGTTGCTGCTGGGGGGCGAAATCACCCGCGCTGATCGGCTGCTGTTTCCTATGCTGCACCAGTCGCTGGCCAGCCAGTTACCCGCCGACTATCTGGTGCGGCTGCAGATAGAGTCCACTCACTTTTATGAAGATCCCACCAAGCCTACCTCGGTACAGGTGCACAAGGCGCTGCGCGATGGCAGCCTGCTGCTGGCCCTGCTCAGGGGAAGTCAGGGGGGACGTTGACCCGCTAGCTTACTCGGATCGAATCAAAAGGCATGGTTGGCAGGATGATCTGCTCGCCGTTATCTGTTAAAGCCTGATCCATTATCTCGTTAATTGATGAGGTCGTGACGACTCCTCTCTCGTCGCGATCGTTGCCCTAGCCTTGAGTTATTAACCTAGATGAAGCCTGTTCCTGATCACGCCGTCAACCGCCTGCGGGCCTGGCGCAAGAGTATCTCTACCCGACCGTTTCTTGCTCGTGGCGGCACCCTAGCCCGCTGTCCGGCCTGTCAGCTGCGCGAGGATTGGTGTGCCTGCGAGTGGCGCCCCGAGCTCAAAGCCGAGGCCGGTTTCTGCCTGCTGATGTATGACAGCGAGCCAATGAAGCCCTCCAACACCGGTCGCCTCATCGCCGATGTGTTACCGGACACCACCTGGGCATTTCTCTGGTCACGTACCCAGCCCCATCCCGAGTTGCTGGCCCTGCTGGCCGATCCCGCCTGGCAGCCCTATGTGGTCTTTCCCGCCTGTGAGAAGGAGCCTGCCCGCCTGACCGGCGAAGTGACGTTGGCGCCGGGTAAAAAGCCGCTCTTTATCCTGCTCGATGGCACCTGGCCAGAAGCGCGTAAGATGTTCAACAAGAGCCCTTATCTCGACGGTTTTCCGGTGCTCGCCATCCAGCCCGATGCACTTTCTACTTACGGCATGCGGGTCGCCAACTGCGATGAGCACCTCTGCACTGCCGAGGTGGCGGCTTGCGTGCTGGAAGTGGCGGGGGAGCTCAAAGCGGGGCAGGGGTTGCAACTCTGGTTTAACCTGTTTAGCCGCCGTTATATGGCAGGCCGCATGAGTTGCCACCCTGCCGCAGATGAAGCGCCGCTGTTGCACGGGCTCACGGCCTTGAAGGCTGCCACCGGTGCGCAGCAGCCTTGACCCTGTTGGGGGATGGCCCCCAGGCAATTATCTGGCCATGGCCCCTTAGGGCGGCTTTTTTTATGAGGTTGATGGATGGAATTAGAACTCGTTACTCTGTTTGCCCTGTTCGGTGTGGCCCTTGTCGCCGGTTTTATTGATGCCATCGCCGGCGGCGGCGGTTTGCTGACGGTGCCAGCGCTGCTCGCCACCGGTATGCCGCCGGCGCTGGTGCTCGGCACCAACAAGTTGCAGAGCAGTTTCGGCTCCTTCTCTGCCACTTGGTTTTATGCCCGCAGGGGGCTGCTAGAGTGGGCGATGATCTGGCCTGTGGTGATCTGCACCTTTATCGGCGCGGCCATCGGCACGCTGGCAGTACAGACCATCGATGCCGCCATGCTTGAGCGCCTGCTCCCTTTCCTGCTGATGGCCTTTGCCTGCTACTTCTACTTCTCGCCACGGGTAAGCGATGCCGAGAGTTCCCGCCGTCTGACTCCCATGCTGTTTGCGCTGCTGGTGGGAGGCGGTGTCGGCTTTTATGACGGCTTCTTCGGGCCGGGCACAGGTTCGTTTTTTGCCATCGGTTTCGTGGCGCTGGCGGGTTTTGGCATGGCGCGTGCCACTGCCCACACCAAGCTGCTCAACTTCACCTCCAACATCGCTTCCCTGCTGTTCTTTGCTCTGGGTGGCAAGGTGGTGTGGAGCGTTGGCTTTTGCATGGCGCTGGGCCAGTTTATCGGCGCCCGTTTTGGATCCAAAATGGTGCTAAAGCAAGGGGTCAAGCTCATTAAACCGCTGCTGGTAACCGTCTCTCTGCTGATGTCTGCCAAGCTGGTTTGGAGCCAGTATCCCGAGCTGTTTACTTGGATCTGAGTCGCGGCGAGTGTGCGAAAAATTGGATGTTTACGGGGCCCTTGGGTCCCGTAAACATTTCTGGTGGGCTGAGACAGCTAGCGCGACGCGTCGCTGTAGTGGCGTGTTGGTGCAGAGCGCTCACCAGCCTGGCAATCCGCTTGCTTATCGCTATCAGAATCGTCACTGATTGGATCAGCGCGACCTTAGGGGCTGGTTCAGGAGCAAGTGTCGTTTGTCGCCTTGAATGGGCCAATGCGCCAGCGCTTCAAAGGCGGTGCGAAGATCACCAGATTGCCGATCAGGCTGATCACCACCCCGGCCACCGAGACCGGCTGCCAGACAAAGCCTTCATAGAAGGTGGAGAGGGTAAGCGCCACCAACGGAAAGAGCACGGTGGCGTAGGAGGCCTTGCTGGCACCGATGCGCCCCACCAGCGTCAGGTAGGCGGTAAAGGCTATCACCGAGCCAAACAGGGCGAGATAGACCATGGCCGCCAGATAGTAGCCATCGGTCGGCACCACCAGCTGCTGGCCGAGCAATGTGACCCAGCCTAGCAACAGCACCACGCCGTAAACCATGCCCCAGGGCACCAGTTGCAGTACGTGGTAGCCGTGGCGCTGGCCGCGGGCCGAGACCAGATTGCCCAGCGAAAAGCAGAGGGTGCCGCCGCAGGCGAGCAGCAGCCCCTTCCAGCCATTTGCACCCAGTTGCGCATCTGCCAGCACCGGCCAAAACAGCAGCAGGGTGCCCAAGAGCCCCAGCAGGGAGCCTTGCAGCCAGCGCAGGGTGGGGCGCTTGCGCTCGAACAGCCAGAGGTTGAGGCCGTTGAAGATGCTGGCGCTGGCGAAGATCACCGCCGACATGCCGCTCGGGATATAACGGGTGGCGTGGTAGAAGCAGAGAAAGTTGGTGGAAAAGAGCAGGGCGCCGAGCAGCATTGCATAACGCTGGCCGTGCCATGGGAGGCGCACAAAGCGGCCGCTGGCAGTGAGCAGGGCAAACAGCGCTACTGCCGCCAGCAAGAAGCGGTAGAGCACCGACACCTCGATGGGGATGGGGCCAAGTTGCCAAGTAATGGCAATCCAAGTGCTGCCCCAGATAAGCACGGTGGCAAGGTAGAGTATTAGGTTCATCACAGTTCCGGTGAGTGAGAGGGCGAGATAACCCACTATGGGGCGAGTCACGGTGGCTAGATTGCACCATCTTGCGGTTTTTCATCGCCTCGCGCTGTCATCTGCGGGCGCGGTCGGTAAGATGGATGGAGTGCGGGATAACCCGTACGCATGACCAGAACAGGGGGCGGTGGCGAATGAAAACAGCAGGGGTATTTGATGCACTGGTCAGCACCGGCGCCCGGCTGGAGGACGCCTGCTGGCTTGAACCCGGGCTCGGGGTGGCCAGTTGGCGCAACTGCTATGACCAGACCCGCTATCACAAGCCGGGCCACCACACCCTGAGCGTCTATCTGCAAGGAGGTGAGCAGACCGAGCGACTCGATGGGCCGGGTGGCCACGGCGGTACCGGCAAGGTGTGCATCATGCCGGATCACCACAGATCCGAGTGGCTGGTACGCGAAGAGTTTCGCTTCTTTCATCTCTACTTCACCCCAGCTCACCTCACCCGCATCGCTGAGGAGGTGTGTGACAAGGAGGGGCGCCACCTGCAACTGGTGGACAAGACCTTTATCGACGATCCGCTGGCGGCCGGGCTGGTGCAGCGCCAGCTGATGCAGCTGAAGTGGCAGCACGGGGTTGATCGGCTGGCACTCTCCCACGGTGCTTGGATGTTGATCCTCCACGCCTACCGCCACCACACCGAGGAGGCTCCCGGTTTGCCGCCGCTGCGCGGCGGACTGGCGCCTGTGGTGATCAAACGGGTGCAAGAGTATCTGCAAGCCCATCTGGCTGACTCGGTCACGCTGGCAGAGCTGGCCCAGCAGGCGGGGCTGAGCGAGTATCACTTTGCCCGCATGTTCGGCCAGAGTCTCGGCTGCCCGCCCCACCGCTATCTGCTTGGGCTGCGGCTCAAACGGGCCAAGCTGCTGCTGGCTGGCCCTGAGCCGCTGGCCAGCATCGCCAGTCAGTGTGGTTTCTCTTCTCAAGCCCATTTTGGCAACCGTTTTCGCGAGGCATTTGGTCTGACGCCGGGACAGTGGCGCGCACAATTGTCATCTTCCTGTCACAGATAACCCTGAGGCTTTGGCCAAAAGAGGTGTACTCTCTACCACTTATCCATTGAAAGGAATGCCCATTGAATTATCGCAAACGTCAAATCCGTACCCGTCACCTTTGGTTCAGCCACTGGAATGCTCCCCAAGATCGTACCGCTGTTGTTACCCCTCCCGAACCTGTTGTGCCTCAACGTTCACGTTGAAAAAGTCCCGCCTGCGATAGGATTTTTCCGGTAACTTTGCCACTATTGCCCCATCACCATGATGTGGACATGGCTGGATGTTTCTGGAACAGATTGAAGTCAACGGTTTTCGCGGTATTAATCGGTTATCGCTGGGGCTAGATCACAGCACGGTGCTGATCGGCGAGAATAGGTGGGGCAAATCGAGCCTACTGCGCGCCCTGTGGTGCCTGCTGGGACAAGAGGCTGAGCCCTATCAGTTCACCGTCGCGGATTTCCACCAACCAGAAAACCCCACATTAGCGCCTGCCCGCCATCTGCAATTGGTATTGACCTTTCGTGAAGATCAGCCTCAGCTTTGCCTGCAATCCCGCCGTTTGGCCCGGCTCAGCCCCGCGTGGGTGCTGCACAAGGACAAATTCCATCGTCTGCACTACCGTGCCAGTGCCGAATGGCGGGCGGATGGCTCGGTGCTGACACAGCATGATTTTCTTGATGGGTTGGGAAAAAGCCTGCCGATTGCCGATGTACCGCACTTGGTGGAGCTGCTCATCACCATGAATCCAGTGTTTCGTCTGCGTGATGCGCGCAGTACCGAGCATCGGGCTGACCCCTTGCAGTGGGGAACCTTGGGGGAGCAGCAGTTGATCGCACTGGCTGACAAGCTGGTGGATAACGGCGCTGACGCCCCCTTGCGCATGGGGGATCCGGAGCTCAATGAGGCACTGCAGGCCGTGCGCCAGTTGATGGGTCACTACTTTAATGCCCTCGCGCCAATCAAACACAAACCACGTAGTCAACGTGACATCGTGAATCACCCGATCACCTTACGTTACCCAGGCAATCTGCAAACATTACTGCGGGGGGCGGATCATCGCGCGTTGCAGCTAGCGATGGCGGGGATGGCCGCTACCCTGCTGCAGGCGCGGGGCAACCGCGAGCTGGAGGAGGGGGCCCGCCCCATCATGATCCTCGAAGATCCAGAAAGCCGGCTGCATCCGACCATGCTGGCGCTAGCGTGGGGGCTGCTGGAACAACTGCCGGGGCAGAAGCTGCTTACCACCAACTCGGGAGATCTGCTCTCTTCTTTGCCACTCAATCAGGTGCGGCGGTTGGTGCGCCGTCAGCAGGATATCCTCTGTCACCAGCTGGGCGGCGAGCGCTACAGTAGCGACGATCTGCGCAAAATAGCCTTTCATGTGCGGATCAACCGTCCCATGTCGCTGTTTGCCCGCTGCTGGTTACTGGTGGAGGGGGAGACTGAGATCTGGCTGCTCTCCGAGCTGGCGCAAATCTGCGGTTACAGTTTACGGGCGGAAGGAATACGGGTGATTGAGTTTGCCCAGTGCGGCCAGTCGCCGCTGATCAAGGTTGCGCGAGATTTTGGCATCGAGTGGCACCTGCTGACCGATGGTGACGAGGCGGGGCTCAAGTATGCCGCCTCGGCCAAGGCTCAGCTTAAGGGGGAGCGAGAGCAAGATCGCCTGACCCAACTCCCAGCTGCGGATATTGAGCACTATCTCTTCCATCACGGTTTTGAAGAGGTCTATCGCCGCGAGGCTGGGGTAGGGGGGCGCACCATGTGGAGTGCCCGCCACATCATTAACAAAGCGATTCATAAGCGCAGTAAACCGGGCATGGCGCTGGCGGTAGTGGAAGAGGCCGAACGGCTCGGCGCCGAGCATATTCCACCTGTGATCCGCCAGATGTTTGCCCAAGTGGTGACGCTGGCCCGCAGCCAAGGCTAGCCTCTGCGTTGACCAATCAATACTTGCTCGCCACCTTTGAGAATGAGGCGCCTGCATTTGGGATAGTCGCCGGTTTGGGTATACTCGGCCATCACGTGGGGCTCGTCTTGGCCCCCTCTCTGATCCTTTGCTGCAGGAGCATCCATGTTTACCCACCTCCCTTTTTGGCTCTTTCCACTGACCGGCCTGATGGCGTTTGGTGCGCTGGTGATTCTGGCGCTGGTACTGTGGCGGGGCGATCTCTGCCCGGGGCAACGGGCGCGGATCACCACAGGGCTGTTCTCGGTCTGGGTCATTGGCGGGCTCTCTCTGATGCTGGCCATTGAAGCTAACGCGGCTAACTGGCTGATCGGGTGTGCTACAGCGGCCCTGATCTTGGGGATTAGCCTGTCGCTTATTCAATCCCGATTGGCAGGCAAGCGGGCCCTCTCTGTTCACCTACTCTGGCTCCCCGCGCTACCGCTGGCGGTCTACGTGGTCGGCTTATTGCAAACGCAAGGGTGGGTCAGCGGTAGCTTGCAGGCCGTGATCCTCGGCGCGGCATTTGCTCACCTGATCTTGCTGCGGGCACGTCATCGCTTGCAGGCATTTAACCTGTTGTTGCCAGTCGCGGCACTGGTAGCCACGGTAGTGAGCTTGCTGTGGCTGGCGCTGCAGGTGGTGTGGCAGAGTCATCTTGTGGGGCTTGATGTGTTGATCCCTGGGGTCGTGACCCAAGCCATCTTGCTCATTGCTGCGCTGCTGCTCTGGTTTAGCCCGCTCTATCTGCACAAGGAGACCGCTCCCGTGGTGGTCTCCACCTCACTGTGTGGTTTGCTGATTGCCCAAATCGCGGCGACCAGCGTATTACAGCAGCTAACGTAAGCCTGCGACGTGGGCTGTTAGGCTAGAGCAATCATCTGCTGACCTGCAGTGCAGCCCATCTCTATCAGCATCATGAGCCTATTAATGGCAGTGGCGAGGCTGGTGCATCGAATATGATTGGGTGCTGAGGGGGTATTGATAGGGGATAGAGGAAAGGCCGCTTAAAAAGGCATCATTGTGCTGTAAAATTCTGCATCTGTAGCCCTAATAAGCGATAAAGCAGCATTTTTTGAAATATCTTCTTGCAATCTGAGCGTTGATCCCTATTATTAGCCTCCTCAGACGCGGGGTGGAGCAGCTCGGTAGCTCGTCGGGCTCATAACCCGAAGGTCGTCAGTTCAAATCTGGCCCCCGCAACCATCTGAGTATCAGCGCTAATAAGGTGGCTAACATCTTGATAGTAAAGATAATTCGTACAGGTGCATGATAGGCTTGCACGAATACATGGACGCGGGGTGGAGCAGCTCGGTAGCTCGTCGGGCTCATAACCCGAAGGTCGTCAGTTCAAATCTGGCCCCCGCAACCAATCACTCTTGTAATAAGCAAGTCATGTTGTTAAGCATGAATACTTATAACAAGAGATAAATAACCGGTAAGCAACTGCTCGGCTTACAGGGAACAATTCGGACGCGGGGTGGAGCAGCTCGGTAGCTCGTCGGGCTCATAACCCGAAGGTCGTCAGTTCAAATCTGGCCCCCGCAACCAATAACTCTTGTGATAAGTAAGTCGTGTTGTTAAGCATGAATACTTATAAAAAGAGATAAATAATCGGTAAGCAACTGCTCGGCTTACAGGTAACAATTCGGACGCGGGGTGGAGCAGCTCGGTAGCTCGTCGGGCTCATAACCCGAAGGTCGTCAGTTCAAATCTGGCCCCCGCAACCATTCTCTGACAGATTATTCTCTCCCTTTTACCTCCCCATATTTGCGTCATCATAAATCGATTTTTTATCGCTGCGTGTTAACATTGAGTAGATAAAAATCAATGTGTTATGGTGCCACAGCTGGATGCTGTGTCCCTCAGTGGGCCATGATTCTCTGCCCAATAGATTCTGTTTGTCGTCTTGGTCGAGGAGTGTGTAACATCCTGACCTGCAATAGGTGGGCGTGGGTTGCCTGTGCACCATTGGCGGTGTCCATCACACCTACCTGAATAGGCACTATTTGCGAGGCTCCCTGTGCAAAAACAACGCTACGACTGGGTGTTATTTGATCTGGATGAGACCCTGTTTGATTTTCCGGTTGCTATGGCCCTTGAGCAGACCTTGCGCCAATATGGCATCCAGCCAACCGATGCCCAGATGGCGCAGTACCATCAACTCAACCATGCGCTATGGCAGCAATATAACAACGCCGAGATCGACGCGCTGACCCTACAGCAAACCCGTTTTTCACTGTTTGCTGATCAAGTTGGGGTCGATGCTAAAGCGATCAATGATGCTTTTCTGGTACGGATCATTGCGCTCAGTGTGCCCCTTGATGGGGTCAGCGACACCTTACAGTTGATCCGATCACGGGTGCGGATGGGGATTATCACCAATGGCTTTAGTGCACCTCAGCGAGGACGCTTGGCGAAGTTAGGGTGGCATGAGTGGTTTGATCCCTTGGTCGTCTCCGACGAGGTGGCGGTGACCAAACCGGATGCGGCGATTTTTCAGCACGCACTGGCGCAGATGGGGCAGCCATCCCCAGCACGGGTATTGATGGTGGGGGACAACCTCAGCACCGACATTGCGGGCGCGGCAGCACAAGGGATCGCGACCTGCTGGTATAACCCAAAGCGGGTCCCTTCGGATGGCGTGGCGACCCATGAAATTCACCACTTTAGTGAACTTGCTGCCCTGCTGTGTGAGCCATCACCGCTGGGGTGACTCGGGCCCTCTGCTACCCAGTGGATGAGCGGCTGTGTGGGCGTCATCCTATCGCCCCCCCTCATCAAATCAGTCCGTCGTCAACACCAGCCCGCAAATACGAGCACCCATGCCGGCGTCACAAGACGGCGGCAACTGGGGCTTGGGTTGATCTCTTTATAACTCGTGGCCGTGGAACCCTTTGCGATAACGGGCGTCGCAGTGTGGACAACGTTGCGCCGTTGGGTCTTGCGCTAATTGGGCGTCGCTTAAGGGCTCTTCGCAATCAGCGCACAGGCCATAGAGGCCAAGATCCATCTGACAGAGGGCTGCATCAATACGTTTGAGGCGTGCCATCGCTTGCGTGACGGTGGGCAGATCCCATTGACTGATCAGATCTAGCAGTTGGTCGTGTTCGCACAGAGCAATCTGCTTTGCCCATCGATCCTGATGGCAAGCGTGCAGTTGATTGACCAGGGTCTCCTTGACATGCGCCCAGTCAGTTAGCAAGTTGTCACGCCAGACCGCTAACTTTGTTTGCGTCATTTCACTCACATTGCGTCCTTACTATTGACCCATTTGCAAGCAAGTATAAGGACGTGACTGGTCTATCAGGATGATATGTGTCAAGTAATGAGCGGTTAGATCTGAGTTTGAGCCGCATGTAGCAAGGCATCGCGAATGGGGTGAGTCTCTTTGAGCACTCGGATATCACGAAAGAGGAGGTCAGCTGCTGGGTATTCTCGCCTGAGGTAGCTGAACCATTGCTTGATACGACTGGGATAATAGTCGGCTTTCTCGCTGGCTAAATCTTGTTCGGTATAGCGCACCATTAGTTGCAATACGTCGCCCCAACCAAGATGAGCACAGCCGGTTTTCATCACGTCGGCCAGATTGGGTAACGACAGGGCTCCGCGCCCCACCATCAGGGTCTCACAGCCGCTCACCCGGGCACAGGCGATAGCATCAGCGTGGTTCCAGATTTCGCCATTCGCCGTGACCGGGATCGGCAGCGCACGACGAATATCATCCACATATTGCCAATGGGCAGGGGCTTTGTAGCCTTCGACCTTGGTCCGGGCATGCACCGCTAGCTCGTCGGCACCGCCTTGCCAAGCGGCGTGTGCATTCTCCATGTAGAGGGCTTTGTCCTCATAACCGAGGCGTATTTTAGCGCTGACGGGGAGATGAGCAGGCACGGCCTCGCGCACCGCGTTGACGATGCGATAGAGGGTCTCGGGTTCTTTGAGCAGCACCGCGCCCCCTTTGCTCTTGTTGACCGTGGGGGCGGGGCAGCCAAAGTTCAGATCCACCCCCGGCGAGCCTAGCTCAATGGCGCGTAGGGCATTTTCAGCCAACCATTCGGGATGTTGCCCCAGCAGCTGTACGCGCACCGGGGTGCCTGCTCGGGTCTTGCCCCCTTGCTTAAGCTCAGGGCAGAGCCGATAAAACACTTTCTCTGGCAACAGTTGATCGACGACCCGAATAAACTCGCTGATACACAGGTCATAGTCGTTGATGGAGGTCAGCACCTCTCGCATCAAATGATCCAGCACTCCCTGCATAGGGGCCAATACAACGCGCATAACCAATTCCGAACGGCAAGAGGATAAAAAGAGCGCAGATTGTAGTGGCAATAGGGGACGCTGTCAGCTTCTGCTGGTGGCGTGCTGTGAGCAGGGGACACGACGGCTGCGGCATCCAAGGCTGGTCTGTTATCGGGCACACCAGTGGCCGGCCTCGCCACTGGTGGTTGCCTAGGGGGATAAGGCGCGGTCAGTCGTGGGCGGGGCGGGTAAAGGTGACCATATAATTGACGTCCACATTGGCGCCGAGTTTGAAGCGGTTAGTCAGTGGGGCATAGTGCACGCCACTCATGTCTTGCACCACTAAGCCCGCGCTTTCTGCCATCCGGCACAGCTCGGCTGGGGTAATGAATTTCTGGTGATTGTGGGTGCCTTTGGGAACCATTTTTAGCAAATACTCGGCGCCGATGATCATCATCAGGTAAGACTTAGGGTTGCGGTTAATGGTCGAGACAAACACTCGGCCGCCCGGGCGAACCAAGTTGGCGATAGCGCGCAACACGGAAGCGGGGTCCGGCACGTGCTCCAGCATCTCCATACAGGTGACGATGTCATATTGGCCAGCAGCCTGCTCGGCATGTTGCTCTGCCGTCATCTGCTGATAGTCCAGCTCAACCCCTTGTTCCAACGCGTGCAGGCGGGCGACGCCGAGCGGCTCTTTACCCATGTCGATACCGGTCACGATGGCGCCACGGCGAGCCATGCTCTCCGATAAAATACCGCCGCCGCAGCCAATATCGACAATCCGTTTGCCAAACAGGCCGCCGCTGTGGTCGGTGATCCAGTCAAGACGCACTGGATTGATCTGGTGCAAGGGTTTGAACTCCCCTTCCATGTCCCACCAGCGGGAGGCGATGGCCTCAAATTTGGCGATCTCGGTCAGATCGACATTCGCATCACTGTTCATTTTTCGAAGATCCTGTAACAAGGGCACGCAGGCTGGATGGAATACGCGCCATCAAGGGTGTTGGCGGGCATTATAACGAACCCACTTTGCCAGGCCAGCCCGATTTGTGGCTTAAGAAATCGGCCCTGCTGTGTTACCATGGCGCGCTGTTTAAGCCCAAAGAACAACTAATTAGGGATAAAGCTTTCTATGAGCGATCTGGCCAGAGAGATCACGCCGATCAACATCGAAGAAGAGCTCAAAAGTTCCTATCTCGATTACGCCATGAGCGTGATCGTAGGACGAGCGCTACCCGATGTGCGTGATGGCTTGAAACCGGTTCACCGCCGCGTTCTGTTTGCTATGAACGAGTTGGGGAACGACTGGAACAAGCCCTATAAAAAATCGGCCCGTGTGGTCGGTGACGTAATCGGTAAATATCACCCCCATGGCGATAGCGCCGTGTATGACACCATTGTCCGGATGGCGCAGGATTTCTCCATGCGTTACATGTTGGTCGATGGTCAAGGTAACTTCGGGTCGGTCGATGGCGACAGCGCTGCGGCCATGCGTTATACCGAAGTGCGGATGGCCCGTATCTCCCACGAGCTGCTGGCCGATCTGGACAAAGAGACCGTCGATTGGGTGCCGAACTACGACGGCACCGAGATGATCCCGGCGGTCATGCCCACCAAGGTGCCGAACCTACTGGTGAATGGCTCCTCTGGGATCGCCGTGGGCATGGCGACCAACATTCCGCCGCACAACCTCACCGAAATCGTTAATGGCTGTCTGGCGCTGATCGAAAATGGCTCGCTCACTATTGACGAGTTGATGACCTATATCACCGGCCCGGATTTCCCCACTGGCGGCATCATCAACGGTCGTTCCGGCATCGTGCAGGCATACCGTACCGGTCGTGGTTCCGTTTATGTACGGGCCAAAGCCGAAGTGGAAGTGGACGAGAAGACCAGTCGCGAAACCATCATCGTTCATGAGCTTCCCTATCAGGTAAACAAAGCGCGGCTGATCGAGAAGATCGCCGAGCTGGTTAAAGAGAAAAAGATCGAGGGCATCAGTGCCCTGCGCGATGAGTCTGACAAAGACGGTATGCGCATCGTTATCGAGATCAAGCGTGGCGAGTCTGGTGAGATTGTACTTAACAATCTCTACAAGCAGACCCAGATGCAGACTACTTTCGGCATCAACATGGTGGCGCTCGATAATAACCAGCCTAAGGTGATGAACCTTAAGGACATCTTGGATGCATTCCTGCTGCACCGCCGTGAAGTGGTGACCCGCCGGACGGTGTTCGAACTGCGCAAGGCGCGGGATCGGGCGCACATCTTGGAAGGTCTGGCGGTCGCGCTGGCTAACATTGACCCTATCATCGAGCTGATCCGCCACTCCGATACGCCTGCAGATGCCAAAGTCAAGTTAGTCGCCCGTGGTTGGGAGCTCGGTAATGTGGCTGCCATGCTGGAAAAAGCGGGCGACGACGCGGCTCGTCCCGAGTGGTTAGAGCCACAGTTTGGTATTCGTGAAGGGCAATACTTCCTGACCGAACAGCAAGCTCAGGCCATTTTGGATCTTCGTCTGCATAAGCTGACTGGCCTTGAGCACGAGAAGATCCTGGAAGAGTACCAAGCTCTGCTGGATCAAATTGCCGAGCTGCTGTTCATTCTGGCGAGCCCAGAGCGCTTGATGGAAGTGATCCGCGATGAGCTGCTGGCGGTGCGCGATCAATATGGCGATGAGCGTCGTACCGAGATCAGCATGTCCAGTGCTGAGATCAACATCGAAGACCTGATCACCCCAGAAGACGTAGTGGTCACTCTGTCTCACCAGGGTTATGTCAAGTATCAGCCGATCAGTGATTACGAGGCGCAGCGTCGTGGTGGCCGTGGCAAGTCGGCCACCCGGATCAAGGAAGAGGACTTTGTGGAGCGTTTGTTGGTGGCTAACACCCACGACACCATTTTGTGCTTCTCCACCCGCGGCAAGGTCTACTGGCTCAAGGTCTATCAGCTGCCGGAAGCGTCCCGTGGTGCCCGTGGCCGCCCGATCATCAACCTATTGCCGCTCGATGAGGGTGAGCGCATCACCGCCATCCTGCCGGTGAAGGAATATGATGCCGAGAAGTATGTCTTCTTCGCCACCGCCAACGGGACCGTGAAGAAGACCAGCCTGTCTGATTTCAGCCGTCCGCTCTCCTCTGGTATCCGTGCCATCAACCTCAAAGAGGGTGATGAGCTGATCGGGGTGGATATCACCGACGGCAGCAACGAGATCATGCTGTTCTCCGATGCGGGTAAAGTGGTTCGCTTCGCGGAAGGCAGTGGTCGCGCTGATGCCAGCGATGACGTGGAAACCGACGACGATGTTGGTAACGACGATGATGGCAGCGACAACGGTGAGGCTGACGGCAGCGAGAGCACCGAAAGCAAGGGCACCTTCAAGGGTGTGCGCCCAATGGGCCGTACTGCCGCTGGGGTGCGTGGTATCAAGCTGGCCGCTGGCGACAAGGTGGTTTCCCTTATCGTGCCGCGTGGTGAAGGGGCCATCCTCACTGCGACCGAGAACGGGTATGGCAAGCGTACCGCGCTGGCCGAGTACCCGACCAAGAGTCGCGGCACCCAAGGCGTTATCTCCATCAAGGTGGACGAGCGTAACGGCAAGGTGATCGATGCGATTCAGGTCGAAGAGAGCGATCAGATCATGTTGATCACCAACGGTGGCACCTTGGTGCGTACCCGTGTTGCCGAGGTGAGCGTCATTGGCCGTAACACCGGCGGGGTGCGACTGATCCGTACCGGTGAAGACGAGACCGTGGTCGGTTTGCAGCGCATCGCTGAAAGCGATGAAGATGACACCGATGATGGGTTGGTTGATGGTGAGCTGTCAGGAGATGCCACTGGCAGCGATGGCACTGAGGCCACTGACCAGTAACACCATGCTACAGAGGCGGTTTCACTAAGCCTATAACCCCCGGATTGTGCTCGTCACACCGGGGGTTTTTTTATGGCTTGTTATACCCATGTACGGCCTAGGAGATAGAGATATAGCGCGGGTGGCGGCAGTGCAAGCGAGCTGGTCATCAAGGGGTTGGCAAGGGAGAGAAGGTGAGGGCGGATCATGGTCATGAAAGGTTGAGCCTCAAAAGAATCTGCGTTATCAACAAAAACGATCGAATTCATTTTCTATTTCGCCATGAATTTCATCACTGGAGATAACAATGAAACATACCAACACACGCAAGAATATTACGCAGGTGCCCCACTTAAGCCTGCTTGCACTGGCCCTGTTAGCAGGCAGTGGTCATGCCGAAGACATCGGTGAACGTAGCGCTCAAGGTATTGCCATGTTGGCCAGCTTGCCCTCTGAGCTGGGGGTGACTTACCTCAACGCCAAGGTGTGGGTGGCAGGAGAAGAGGCCCATCTCCTGCCCATCAGTCGTGACCAACTGCGCGAACGGGTGCTGACGAAGGGAGAGACCTTGCTTATCGATTTTAGCGAGCTGACCGACTCATCTCGGCGGCAGCAAGCTAAAAAAGCGATGGAACAGCTGGCTGGTGTTTCGTTTGATGCGAATGTTGTGCTGGTCTCTGCCTATAAAGGGGAGATGCTGTTTACCCCATTGAGCGGCATGGATGACCCCGCTTTTTACCAGACCATGGCGCGCGCGGAGAGCCTGGTCGCATATCAAGACTCCCAAGCCCGCCCAACCGCTGGAGAGACGGGTCTACCGCACGTGGCTTTTTACCTCAATGTGAATCGCCCGATCAGCGCAGCCGAGTGTACTTTTCCCCGCTCGCGCACGTGGGACCGAGGTAGCCGGGTGTTCTGTGACTCGGCCAATATCTCGCTGGTGTATCGGGTAACGCTGGAGCGCTCCTTGCAGTTTGGCAACACAGGGGCAGCCACCCCGGATGCCAAGATCGTCAGAATTTCACTGGATGAAGAGTCAGCAGGGGCCGGTATCCAGCTCAATGAGACGCTAGGCTGGGTCGAAAATAGTGCCGATTACCTCGTGCTTGATGGTTGGGCCAAAGATTATGCCACTGATGCCATTGCCCAAGATTACCGATTAACGATTGCAGCTTCCAATACCAAGGCGACCTTGCTCAGGAGCACGCCAGGCAACCTCAATAGTAATTATGAGCATCGGGAAATCTCTGGCTTCCAAATAGGTGTCACGGGCGGGGCCGAGGTGAGCAAAGAGGGGCCGAAAGCCAAGTTAGAAGCGTCAGCCACATTTAGCCAACAGCGTCAGCTTGCCTATAACACCCAAGATTATCGGATCGAGCACTCAGCGCCCAACGCGCAGCGCGTCAGTTTTAGTTGGGTGCGAGAGCAGTACGCCACGGCGGAATCGTTACTGGCGAGTAAGACGGCGACCGTATGGGGCATGGGATACAACGTGGATCACACCCGCATTAAGCCGCTGAGCTATCAAGGTTTCGTCCCCAATCTGGATGTCATTTACAAAGCGGCGCCTGATGAGCAGGGCAGCACAGCCTTTAACATCGACTCATCGGTCAATATCCGGCCTCTCTATACTGGGATCTACAAGCATTACTATGTGTTCGGTGGTCATATCTCGTTCCAAGGTTTCGATGATGCCGATAAACGCAGACGAGTCACCGCCTCAGAAACATTTACGGTGAACTGGAATCATCCGGTGTTTACAGGGGGCAGGCCGGTCAATGTGCAATTAGGGAGCTTTGACAATCGCTGCCTAAGCGCAGATAGCCAACACACGCTCAGTGCGGTGACCTGTGATGAGACCTCGGTCGCTCAATCGTTCATCTACGACCAAAATGGCCGCTATGTTAGCGCACAAGATACCCGCTTCTGTCTGGATGGTAACAATCTCGAGCAGCTGCAGCGTTGCAGCCAGAGCTTGGGGCAGCGTTGGGAGTGGCAGCAAAACAGTGATCAGCTACGTAACCTGCGCAACCACCAACAGCTAGGCCATGACAAGCAAACGGGCGCATTGGCGCTTTACGATGAAAACGGTGAGCCGAGTCATGTCAGCGTGCGGACGTTGACCTCTTATACCCGAATCTTCTCCGCGCCAGATCGGGCCCAACAAACGTACTAAGAGCAATAACGGCCCCGAGAGAAGAGAGTAATGCCAGCGCAATGCTGGCATTTTTCTTGGTCAATCATGGTCAGGCAGCCAGTTGGTTGGTTCAGCTACACCTCACGCATGGCCATGGTGCTTGGCTTGCCGGATGACGATGGGTACGCTGGGCAACACAGACAAGGGATGTGCTGTGCTGTGCTCTGAGACGTCAGGGCGGTAAACTGGTCGATATGTTGACGTCAGTCCGCCGCAACCTGCTCGGCCACGACCGTTGCTGAGGCTGCACAGGCGTGAGCTCAGCATGATAGGGTGTCAACAGCGCATGCGTCGTCAGCGTGGCTGATGTTTGCACTGCATACCGGGTATGACAGCCTTTTTCGCCTTCAATCAGTACGGAAGCTAACCATAATGACCGATACACCTGAGACCATGACGGCACAATACCGCCAAGATTACCGAGCCCCTGATTATTTTATCGATACGATCGATCTCGATGTGCAATTGCAAGAGCCAATGACGGAAGTGACCGCCATTACCAGGGTCCGTCGCCAAGGGGAGCACCAGCAGCCATTAATCCTCAATGGTGAGCAGCTGATCCTTAAGCGCCTAGCGGTAGATGGTCTTCCTTACCACAGCTACGAGGTCAGTGAACATCACCTGACGCTGTTTAACCTGCCGGCAGAGTGCGTGATCACCATAGTGACGGAGCTTGATCCTGCTGCGAACAGTGCGCTCTCTGGGCTGTATAAATCGGGCGATGCCTACTGCACCCAGTGTGAAGCCGAAGGGTTTCGGCGTATTACCTATTATTTGGACCGTCCAGATATATTGGCCCGCTACAGCACCCGTATCACTGCCGACAAGGCCAAATACCCTTATCTGCTCTCCAATGGCAACAAGGTTGCCAGCGGTGCATTGGACGGCGGTCGGCACTTTGTGCAGTGGCAGGACCCGTTCCCCAAACCGAGCTACCTGTTTGCATTGGTGGCCGGTGATTTCGATGTGGAACGCAGCCACTACGTGACCCGAAGCGGGCGCAAGGTGGCCCTTGAGATCTTCGTCGACAAGGGCAACCTCGACCGTGCTGGCTTTGCTATGGAGAGCCTTATCAACTCGATGCGCTGGGACGAGCAGCGTTTTGGTCTTGAGTATGATCTCGACATCTACATGATCGTGGCGGTGGATTTTTTCAACATGGGCGCCATGGAGAACAAGGGGCTCAATGTCTTCAATGCCAAGTTCGTGTTGGCCAACCCCGCGACGGCCACCGACGGCGACTACCACGGTATCGAGCGGGTGATCGGCCACGAATATTTCCACAACTGGACTGGCAACCGCGTCACCTGTCGTGATTGGTTCCAGCTCAGTTTGAAAGAGGGGCTGACGGTGTTTCGGGATCAGGAGTTTTCCTCCGATCTGGGCTCCCGTGGCGTCAACCGCATCAACAACGTGCGTACGGTGCGTGGCCCGCAGTTTGCCGAAGATGCGGGTCCCATGGCGCACCCGATCCGCCCGGATGTGGTGATCGAGATGAACAACTTCTACACCCTTACCGTTTACGAGAAGGGCTCGGAAGTGATCCGGATGATGCACACCCTGCTGGGGGAAGCGGCCTTTCAAGCGGGGATGCGTTTCTACTTCGAGCGTCACGACGGCTCGGCTGCCACCTGCGATGATTTTGTGCAGGCGATGGAGGAGGCTTCCGGGGTGGATCTGACCCGTTTCCGCCGCTGGTATAGCCAGTCCGGCACGCCGGAACTCACCGTCACCGACGAGTACGATGCCGCCAGCGGTATCTATCGCCTCCACGTACGCCAACATACGCCGCCGACGCAGGATCAGCCACAGAAACTGCCGCTGCATATCCCGCTCGACATCGAGCTCTATGACCAACAAGGTGCCGCCATCCCGCTGCAATATCAGGGCAAGGCCATTGGCAACGTGCTTAATGTGTTGGACGCCGCGCACACCTTCGAATTCGAGCAGGTGCCGGTTAAGCCGATACCCTCCCTGCTGCGAGACTTCTCGGCGCCGGTCAAGTTGCACTATGACTACAGCGACGAGGCGCTCGCCTTCTTGATGCGCTTTGCCCGCAACGAGTTTGCCCGCTGGGATGCGGCCCAGATGCTGATCAACAAGGCGGTCATTGAAGGGGTAGCGCAGGTACAGCGCGGGCAGGGGGTCGAGCTCTCCCAAACCCTGCTGGCAGCCTTCGTCGCCATTGTGGATGATGGTGAACTCGATCCGGCGCTCAAAGCGGAGATCCTCGCGCTGCCCAGCGAATCCACGCTGGCTGAGCTGTTTGACGTGGCCGATATCGATGCCATTCATCAGGTGCGCGACGCGATCCACACCCGTCTTGCTGAGGCCTTTGGCGCGCGGCTGGTCGCTACCTATCAGAGCTTGCGTCTGGACGGCTATCAGGTGGTGCATGCCGATATGGCCAAGCGGGCCCTCAAAGGGGTGGTACTCGGCTATCTGGCGGCGCTGAATGCGGAGCATGCCGATGCGCTGGTGCGCGAGCAGTATCGGGCCGCCGACAACATGACCGACACCTTGGCGGCGCTGCAGGTGGCCAACAGCTATTTGCTGCCATGCCGCGCCGCGCTGCTGGCCGATTTTGAGGGCAAGTGGGCCAAGGATGGACTGGTGCTGGATAACTGGCTGCGGCTGATTGGCAGCAAACCGGCTGCCGATGTGCTTAGCGAAGTGAAACAGGCGATGAATCACCCCACCTTCAGCATTCGCAACCCGAACCGGCTGCGAGCGCTTGCCGGCAGCTTTGCCATGAGCAATCCGGTGCAGTTCCATGCGGTGGATGGCAGCGGTTACCGTTTCCTGACCGATCTGCTGATCGAGCTTAACGAGGTCAACCCGCAGGTGGCATCCCGCCTCATCACTCCGCTTATCCAGTTCAAGCGACTGGATGGAGCGCGCAAGGCCCTGATCCGCGCCGAGCTGACCCGTCTGGCCAAGCTTGAGGGGCTGGCACGGGATCTGTTTGAGAAGGTAAGTAAGGCGCTGGCGCAGTAAGTGATTATCGGGTTGGGGAGTGCGCTCGCCAACCCGATCGTGTGCAAGCCATCTGTTATCAGGAGTGAACGTGAAGCAGTTTACTTTTCGGTTATCGCTTTCTAGCGAGGAGATCATGCTGATGTATCAAGGCCACGTCCGGCGGCTGGTGGTGCGCTGTGAGCAAGGGTTAACCCTTGAGCTGGCCCTGGAGAAATTGCGGCCTTTTATCTCCATCAGCGGGGTGCATGGCTATTTTCGCTTGAACACCCAAGATGATCACCGTTTTGTCAGTCTTGAGCGCATCAAGTAAGCCGCAGTGAGCGGTTATCTGCATATTGATCGGGATATTGCTGCTATTCATCCGCATTATTGCCAAAAACGTAGTGAAAACGTCTGGTTTTTTGTTTTTTGGTAAAACATACCAGACGTTAAGCTGGGATCTTTACCGATTTTTTAACATCTCATTAGCATCCCTGCTCGCCTTACCTTATCGAAGCCATTACACTTCGCAACAATACTGCCTCAGCGAGCCACTTAGCTGGCGGTCGCTGTGGCAGTGGTTAATGTCATCCGATAAGGAAGCTCACCATGGCATTGAAAGACGCCCCGATCTCCGTCCTGCTTGAAAACGTTATCACGCTTGTGCAACAGAAACTTCCCCCTGCCAGTGCCCCGCTCATCAGTGGGTTTGTGGCCAAGTTCTACGGCAACATGGCCAGTTCTGATTTACATGACCGCAATGATAGTGATCTTTACGGCGCCGCCTTGAGCTTGTGGAATGCCCTCAATCAACGCACTACCACCGAGCCGTATATTCACGTTTACAATCCCGAGTTGACTCGCCATGGCTGGCAATCGCCACACACCATTGTCGAGATCATTTTGCAAGACACCCCTTTCTTGGTGGACTCCATCCGGATGGCGCTCAAGCGCTTGAACATCACGGCGCACATGATGCTGCACCAACCGTTGCATCTGGTGCGGGGGGATGATGGCAAGATCAGCGCGATGTTAGGTCTTGAAAACAGCGCCGCACAAACATCGGTCGAGACGGTCTTCCTGATTGAGATCGATCACCTGACCTGCGAGGCGCAGATGGCCGAGCTGACCACAGAGCTCAGGTCGGTGGCCGATGAGGTGGCGCTGGCGGTGGGGGATTGGCAGCCCATGCTGGCGCGTCTGAACGAGATCATCGCGGAGCTGCCCAAACGCAAGCATCCGGCCAGCCAAGCCGAGATTGACTCGTGCGTGGCCTTTCTCAAGTGGGTGGCGGCGCACAATTTTACCCTGATGGGCTATCGCCGCTATGACGTTCAGGCGATAGGGGGGGATCATGAAATCTTGCCCCAAGCGAGCTCTAGCCTAGGGTTGATGAAAAACTCCATCAAGGAGGTGGGGCAGCGCTTGGGGGATATGCCCGCCAGCGCTCGTCATGCGGCCCTGAGTCGCTCTTTATTGATCCTCACCAAATCCAACAGCAAATCACGGGTGCATCGCCCAGCCTATGTGGATTACATCGGTATCAAACGGTTTGACGATGAGGGCAAAGTGGTGGGGGAAGATCGCTTTATCGGGCTGTATGCCTCCTCCATCTATAACACCAGCGCGACCCAGATCCCGCTGATCAGCCATCGACTGGCGCGGATCATGGCGGCTTCTGGCCATGAGAAGGGCTCCCATGCCTACAAGGCGCTGCTCAATGTGCTGGAAACCTATCCTCGGGACGAGCTGATCCAAGCGCAAGAGGAGGAGCTGCTCGCCACCGGTCTTGGGGTGTTGGAGATGCAGGAGCGGGACATGCTGCGGTTGTTCGTGCGCCGAGATCTCTATGGCCGTTTCTTCTCCTGCATGGTCTATGTGACCAAGGAGCGTTACAACACGGCGCTGCGGATCAAGACCCAGCAAATCTTGCAGGCTTATTTCGGCAGCAGTTTTGATGTGGAGTTTAATGTCTACTTCACCGAAGGGGTGCTCGCACGCACGCACTACATCGTGCGGGTCAACAACAACAACGTCGACGTGGATGTGAACGAAGTGCAAAACAACCTGATTGAAGCGGCGCGCAGTTGGGATGACCGACTCGATGCAGCCCTGCTCTCCCATTATGGCGAAGCCCGTGGTAATACCCTGCGTCGCCGGTTCAGTGCGGCGTTTCCGCGAGCTTATAAAGAAGAGGTGTTACCGAGCGCAGCCGTTGCGGACATCATGGCGCTGGATAACCTCAGTGAAACCGAGCCGCTTGGCATGTTGTTTTACCGCGCGCAGGAGGAGCAAAACGACCGGCGGGTACGGCTTAAGCTGTTTCATCGCAGCGAGCCCATCTTCCTCTCAGACGTGCTGCCGATGTTGGAAAATATGGGACTGCGGATCATTGGTGAGACGCCCTATCAGGTGCGAACGCCAGCGGACGAGATGTTCTGGGTCCTCGATTTTTCCATGTTGCTCCATGGTGATCAGCCATTTAGCCTTGAACAGAGCCAGCAGCGTTTTCAGCAGGCGTTTGCGGCGGTGTGGTACAAACAGCTGGAAGATGACGGTTTTAACCGCTTAGTGCTGGGGGCTGGCCTGACCGGCCGTCAAGTCTCGGTGCTGCGTGCGTATGCCAAATACATGCGTCAGACTGGCGTCTCCTTCAGTCAGGCGTATATCGAAGAGGTGCTCACCCGTTACCCGGATATCGCCGAGCAGCTGTTTGCCCTGTTTGAGCTGCGGCTTAATCCTGCAGGCTTGCAGGATGAACAGGCCCACACTCGGCTGCGCGAGGCGCTGGCCGCCAAGCTCGATCAGGTCGCCAACCTCGATGACGATCGCATCATCCGCCGTTATGTGGAGATGATCGATGCCACCTTACGCACTAACTACTACCAGCTAGATAGCGCGGGGAACATCAAGCCCTACATTTCCTTCAAGCTGGCCCCCGCCTCGATCAGTGAGATGCCGCTGCCGCTGCCGAAATTTGAGATTTTTGTCTATTCACCGCGGGTAGAGGGGGTCCATCTGCGCTGGGGGAAGGTGGCCCGAGGTGGCCTGCGCTGGTCCGATCGTAAAGAGGATTTTCGCACCGAGGTGCTGGGATTGGTCAAGGCACAGCAGGTCAAGAACACGGTGATCGTGCCGGTCGGCGCCAAGGGCGGCTTCTATTGTAAACAGATGCCGCAGGGGGCGCCTCGTACCACGGTGTTGGAGGAGGGGAAGGCCTGCTACCGCCTGTTTATCCGTGGCCTGCTCGATGTGACCGATAACATCATCGGCGGTGAGGTGATACCGCCGAAATCCATGGTGCGTCACGACGAGGATGACTACTACCTAGTGGTTGCTGCCGACAAGGGCACCGCGACCTTCTCCGATATAGCCAACGAGATCAGCCTTGAATATGGCCACTGGCTGGGCGATGCGTTTGCCTCGGGTGGTTCAGTTGGCTATGACCATAAAAAAATGGGGATCACCGCCCGTGGTGCTTGGGAGTCGGTGAAACGCCATTTTCGTGAAATGGGCATCAACTGTCAGACCACCGATTTTAGCTGTGTGGGTATTGGCGATATGGCGGGCGATGTGTTTGGTAACGGCATGTTGCTCTGCGAACACACTCGGTTGGTGGGGGCGTTCAACCATCAGCATATTTTTATCGATCCTGATCCCGATGCCGCCAAGAGTGTTGTTGAGCGGCGGCGGCTGTTTGAGTTGCCAGGCTCAAGTTGGGATGACTATGACCGTACGCTCATCTCAGCGGGCGGCGGGATCTTCCTGCGCTCGGCAAAATCGATTCCGTTGACGCCCCAGATCCAGGCATTACTTGGCTGCGACAAGGCCAGCATGGCACCCAACGAGCTGATCAAGGCCCTGCTCTGTTTGGATGTGGATCTGCTGTGGAACGGGGGGATCGGCACCTATGTCAAAAGCGCTCGTGAGAGTGATGCCGACGTTGGCGACCGCAGTAATGACGGGCTGCGGGTCAATGGCCGCGACGTGCGAGCACGGATCGTCGGCGAGGGGGGCAACCTCGGTTTTACCCAGCTAGGGCGGGTGGAGTATGCCAGCCAAGGTGGTCGGATCAACACCGATTTTACTGACAACGTCGGCGGGGTGGATTGTTCCGACAACGAGGTCAACATCAAAATTTTGCTCAACCAGTTGGTGGCGGCGGGGGACCTGACCCTCAAGCAGCGTAACCAGATGCTCTATGAGATGACCGACGACGTTGCACACATTGTGATCACCAACGCCTATCGCCAGTCGCAATCGATCTCGGTGACCCGTGTCGGCGGGCCCGATCAGCTCAAGGAGCAGCAGCGCTTTATCCAAACGCTTGAACGGGAAGGTAAACTGGACCGCAATCTTGAGTTCCTCCCCTCTGATGAAGAGCTCGCCGAGCGGATGGCGGCGGGGCAGGGCCTGACTCGGCCTGAGCTGGCGGTGCTGGTGGCCTATGGCAAGATGGTGTTAAAAGAGCAACTTAACTGCCCAGAGATCACCGACGAGCCGTTTTTGGCGAACTTGCTTGTCACCAGTTTCCCCGCCCAGCTACAAGCCCGATTTGGCGCCCAATTAGCCCAGCATCCCCTGCGTGGAGAGATCATTGCTACCCGCGTGGCGAACATGTTGGTCAATGACATGGGGCTTAACTTTGCCAGCCGAATGCAGGATGAGACTGGGGCGTCGGTCGCCGATATCGCTTGCTGTTTTGCCATGGCCCGCGAGGTCTTCGGCATGGAGACCTTATGGCGTGAGCTGGAACAGGCCGATAACCAGCTCGATGCCAGCACCCAGCTAGCGCTGATGTTTTACAGCCGCCGTATCGTGCGGCGGGCGACCCGCTGGTTTTTGCGGGCTCGTCAGCGCAGTTGGAGCATCCGCGACAACATTGCCTTTTTCCGTCCCGCCTTTGAGACCCTTAGCCAACATCTGTACGAGGTGATGGATGAGAGTGAGGTGGCCGAGCATCGTCAAGCTGTCGCGGCATGGGTTGCAAAGCAGGTGCCGAGTGCCATTGCGCGTCAGGTGGCCCACATGAGCAGCCTCTTTTCTAGTTTGGATTTGGCGCAAATCGCGGCGCAGCATCAAACCGATCTGCTGCGGGCTGCCAATGTGTACTACCAATTAGGCGTCAAGCTCGATTTGCATTGGTTCTTAGAGCAGATCAATGGCCAGCCAGTGGGTAACCATTGGCAAGCGATGGCCCGCGCCTCGTTTCGTGAAGAGCTCGACTGGCAGCAGCGTAGCCTCACCGCGGTGGTACTCGAAGGGTACAAAGGGGAGGGTGAATGCGCTACCATACTGGCCGATTGGATTGCGGAGCATGAGCAACTGTTATCTCGCTGGCGTCATATGCTGGCGGATTTTAAGACCAGCAGTACCCATGAGTTTGCCAAATTTTCGGTAGCCCTGCGGGAGTTGAACCTGCTCCAGTTACATTGCCGCCCCCTTTAATCATCACGTTAAAGGCATTACCGCAAAAGCCTTGGCCTGGAGCCAAGGCTTTTTTAAGGAGCAACTATGCTGTACCCCCTCGCTAGGCATTTCCTGTTCAAACTCGATCCTGAGCAGGCACATGATCTTTCGATGAAATACTTGCCGCGTCTGCTCGGTACCCCTCTTGAGTATTTTTTCCGCCAGCACCTTCCTGCTCGTCCCGTGACGGTCATGGGCCTCTCGTTTGCTAATCCTGTTGGCTTGGCGGCTGGCTTGGATAAGGATGGGGAGTGTATCGATGCGCTGGGTGCGATGGGCTTTGGCTTTCTTGAAGTGGGCACCGTGACCCCTAAACCACAAAGTGGCAATGATAAACCGCGCTTATTTCGGGTTATTCCGGCGGAAGGGATCATCAACCGGATGGGGTTTAACAACAAGGGGGTGGATCACCTGATTGAGCGAGTGAAAGCAGCAAAATATCAAGGGGTGATTGGCATTAATATCGGCAAAAACAAAGATACGCCGATCGAGCAGGGTAAAGACGATTATCTGATCTGCATGGACAAAGTTTATGATCATGCCGGTTATATCGCCGTGAATATCTCTTCTCCCAACACGCCAGGGTTACGTCAACTGCAATATGGTGAAGCACTCGATGAATTGCTGGCAGCCCTTAAGCTTCGCCAGCAAGAGCTCGCCGCCAAATATAATAAATACGTTCCTCTGGCAGTTAAAATTGCGCCAGATCTTAGCTTTGATGAAATTAATCAAGTGGCAGCATCGTTGATCAAAAATAAGATCGATGGGGTTATCGCCACCAACACCACGCTGGAACGGGAGATGATTTATGACCTGCCCCATGCGGGGGAGGCGGGGGGGCTCAGTGGGCGTCCTTTGCAGCATAAGAGTACGGAACTTATCCGCCGGCTCGCCCAAGCCTTACAAGGTGCGTTACCCATCATCGGGGTGGGTGGTATTGATAGCGCCATGGCGGCTCGGGAGAAATTAGCGGCTGGGGCTAGTTTGGTGCAAATTTATAGCGGCTTTATTTATAAAGGGCCTAAATTGGTGAAAGAGATCGTCAGCAATATATAAAACATGGTTCGGGGCCTTTTATTTGACGTTGCTGATTTTAGCAACATACAATAAAGTCAAATAAGATTATTCAAATAAGGGCTCCGACATGTTTATTCAACCAACAGATTGCTGGCAGTGGTACTACGATGGTCAAACTGATCGGCTTATGTTGGAGCTATCGGATAACATGCTATTTGCCACCGAATATAAAGGGCGGCAATTGATACCAAGTGCATTTAGCTTGCAAGCGTTTAGTGTCGATGACACCGCCCTTTATTATCAACTTTTTGATCAATTGCCCGAGTTAATGTTAACGGTGCCACAGCAAGTACAATTAGTGCTTAATGCCATTGCGGTCAGTCGATTTTATAAACCGTTAATGCCACAAAGCTGGTTTTTTAATGAACAGCTTGGCCAATTTACACCATCGGTTGGCGAATTAGTGGTGATGACAACGTCTCATAGCTCAGGGGAGTTCATGGTGATTGAGGCTGGTGCTCAAGCTAGCGTTTGTATGAATGTCGGCGCCTCCCTGATTCTGACCACCAGTAAGACCTTACCCTGTTTTGGGGTTATCAAAGTGATGAATAATCGTATGCAGGCGCGGCTGCCCAGCAACAAATTCTTGCGCCAAGTCAGCTAATTAACCTAATGTCGTGCCCCGTTTGAGTTGACATCATTGCCACCTGCATTATCACCAGTCGCCGGCTCGTTATCATACCGCCTCACTACCCCTTATCGCAGATTAGCTCTCGTTTGTTCGACCACTTGCCTTTGCTGACTTAGTACATGCTCCCCCTCTGCCGATGAGGTATAATGCGCCACTATTTTTATGGCTGCCCCGTGAGCGTGATGAAAGAATTCTTTGCAACCTGCCCCAAAGGGCTGGAAAACCTGTTGGCCGACGAGCTGACTAAACTAGGCGCTGAGCAGGTCCGTGAGACGGTGGCTGGCGTTCATTTCAAAGGTGAACTGGCGGTTGGCTATAAGGCCTGTCTGTGGAGCCGCCTAGCATCACGCATCGTGCTGGTGCTGTCTGAATTCCAGATGAATGACGATCTGGATCTCTATTTGGGTGCCCATACCATCCCCTGGGAAGAGCACTTCTCAGGTACTTCGACCATAGCGGTGGATTTCACTGGCACCAACCCCGCCATTCGTAATACCCAATATGGTGCGCTGAAGATCAAGGATGCCATTGTCGACCGCTTCACCAAGCGTGGTCATGTGCGTCCTGACGTGGATAAGAAGTCGCCGGATATCCGGATCATGGCCCATCTGGGCAAGGGCAAGGCCAATATCACGCTGGACTTGTCAGGCCCTGCACTGCACCAGCGCTTCTATCGTCAGGGCACTGGTGAAGCCCCGCTTAAAGAGAACTTGGCGGTGGCCATGATTGCCCGTAGCGGCTGGGCTGGCGAGCCGATGATGGACCCCATGTGCGGCTCCGGTACTTTGCTGATTGAAGCAGCCTTTATCGCTGCCGACATGGCACCGGCCTTGCGCCGCGAGCGCTTCGGTTTCGATCGCTGGCTGCAGCACGATAGCGAGCTGTGGCAGAGCCTGCTGATGGAGGCGCAAGTGCGCGCCAAACGCGGCATGCAGCGCTGCGACGTGAAGCTGTTTGGTTGTGATGCTGACAGCCGAGTGCTGCTCAAAGCCCGTGACAATGCCAAAGCGGCCGGTGTGGCTCACCTCATCACTTTCAAGCAAGCCGATGTGACGGCGCTGGCAAACCCGCTGCCGATGCCGATGCCAGCGCTGGACGCCGAGGCACAGCAGGACGTGCCACAAAGCGCACGGCAGATCGGGATGCTGATATCCAACCCGCCCTACGGCGAGCGCCTTGGCGAGTTCCCGGCCCTGCTGGAAGTGCATCAGGCCCTCGGCGATGCCCTGCGTCGCAGTTTTCAGGGCTGGAAAGTTTCCATTCTTTCTGCCTCCCCTGAGCTGCTGAGCTGCCTGCGCCTGCGTGCCGACAAGCAATACCGCCTGTTCAACGGGGCCCTTGAGTGTCAACTGCGCAACTACCAGATTGCTCTTGACTCGGTGGCTTCGCAAAAAGAGGTGGCGCAGGACTTTGCCAACCGTCTGCGCAAGAATCTGAAAACCCTCGAGAAGTGGGCCAACAAAGAGGGTATTGATTGCTATCGCCTCTATGATGCCGACTTGCCGGAATACAACGCCGCCATCGACCGTTATCAGGACTATCTAGTGGTGCAAGAGTACGCCGCGCCCAAGGACATTCCGGCTCAGAAGACTCGCCAGCGTCTGCTTGACATGGTACAGGCCGCTATCAAGGTGACCGGCATGGATGGTGAGAAGGTGATCCTCAAAGTGCGTGAGCGTCAGGAGGGTAAGCAGCAGTACCAGAAGCTCTCCGAAGAGCAGCACCGGATGGAAGTGCAAGAGTATGGCGCCCGTCTGTGGGTCAACCTCTACGACTATCTGGATACCGGTCTGTTCCTCGACCACCGTCAGACTCGCCGGATGCTGGGTCAGATGGCCAAGGGCAAGCGCTTCCTGAACCTGTTCGCCTATACCGGCAGTGCTACCGTGCACGCAGGTCTTGGCGGTGCCAGCGAGACCACCACGGTTGACATGTCCCACACCTACCTGAACTGGGCGCAGGACAACATGCGTCTCAATTCGCTGGTGGGCCGTCAGCACCAGTTTGTCCAGGCCGACTGCTTGAAGTGGTTGTCTGAAGCGGATGAGCAGTACGATCTCATCTTTATCGATCCGCCTACTTTCTCGAACTCCAAGCGGATGGACGAGAGCTTCGACGTGCAGCGCGACCACCTGTTGCTGATGCAGCACTTAAAGCGCTTGCTAGCCGCGGATGGCACCTTGGTCTTCTCCAACAATAAGCGTCACTTCAAGATGGATTTAGCGGGGCTGGAGGCCACCGGTCTCAAGGCCCAGAACATCACCCAGAAGACACGGCCGAAGGATTTTGAGCGCAACCCGCATATCCACAACTGCTGGATCATCACCCATGCCGCTAGTGAGGCCAACGCCTGATGCTGACCCTGTTTCACACCGATGGCTGCCACCTGTGCGAGCAGGCCTGGGCGCTGGTGGTGCAGGCGGGGCTTGCCGCTACCACCCGCCAGTGTGACATCATGGAGGATGAGCAGTGGCTAGCGGCCTATCGGGTGCGGATTCCGGTACTGCGCGATGAGGCGGGGCGTGAGCTGGGCTGGCCCTTTACGTTGTCCGAGTTGCAGGGATGGCTGGCTCACGATTGAGTTAAGATTTAGCGCTAAAAACGGGAACAGACCCAGTCTGTTGCCCGTTTTTTCATATTGAGATAAGGAACGAACATGGCTCTTTTAACATTGCACGGCGCCTATCTGTCGTTCAGTGATTTCCCGCTGCTCGACAATGCAGAACTGACCATCGAGCGGGGCGAGCGCCTCTGTCTGGTTGGCCGTAACGGAGCGGGCAAGTCTACCCTGATGAAGGTCATTGCCAGCGAATTGCCGCTGGACGACGGGCGTCTGGTGCTGCAGCAAGATTTGAAAGTGACCCGCCTTGAGCAGGATCCGCCAGCTTCCAGCGAACTGACGGTATTTGACTATGCTGCCGAAGGGCTGGCGGGGGTGGGTGAGCTGCTCAAGCAGTACCACCACATATCCATGGAGCTGGCGAGCGATCCGTCAGATGCCAACATCCGCAAGATGAGCGAGCTGCAAGAGCAGCTCGACTATCAGAACGGCTGGCAGTTCGAGACCCGCATTAGTCAGGTATTGACCCTGCTGGGGCTGGATCCCGACGTGACCCTCGACAGCCTCTCCGGCGGCTGGCTGCGCAAAGTGGCGCTGGCCCGTGCACTAGCCTGCGACCCAGATTTGCTGCTGCTGGACGAGCCGACTAACCATCTCGATATTGACGCCATCCACTGGTTGGAAGAGTTCCTTAAGGATTTTCGCGGTGCCATCGTCTTTATCTCTCACGACCGAGAGTTTATCCACAAGCTAGCGACGCGGATCATTGATCTCGATCGCGGTGAAATCACCTCGTGGCCGGGCAACTACGACGAGTACCTGCAGGGGAAAGAGGAGTGGCTGCGGGTTGAAGAGCTGAAAAATGCCGAGTTCGACCGCAAACTGGCGCAGGAAGAGGTGTGGGTGCGTCAGGGCATCAAGGCCCGCCGTACTCGTAACGAGGGACGGGTACGAGCACTTAAGGCGATGCGGATGGAGCGGACTCAGCGCCGTGAACTGCAAGGTAAAGCCAAGTTGCAACTCGATGAGGTGAATCGGTCTGGCAAGCTGGTGTTCGAAGCACAAGAGCTGGGACTCGATTTTGCGGATCGCACCCTGTTCGATGGACTTGATCTGCAGGTGCTGCGTGGCGACAAGATTGCGCTGGTCGGCCCTAATGGTTGTGGCAAATCGACCCTGATCAAGCTCTTGCTCGGTCAGCTTGAGCCGACTCGTGGCACCGTCAAGGGGGGCACCAATTTGGAGGTGGCCTACTTTGATCAGTACCGCGAGCAGCTCGATCCCGAGCAGACCGTAGTGGACAACGTGGGGGAGGGCAAGCAGGAGGTGATGGTCCGTGGTCGTTCCCGTCATATCCTCGGTTACCTGCAGGACTTCTTGTTCGAGCCCAAGCGGGCCCGTACGCCGGTCAAGGCGCTCTCTGGCGGTGAGAAAAACCGGCTGCTGTTGGCCAAACTGTTCCTCAAGCCCAGCAATCTGCTGATCCTCGATGAACCGACCAACGATCTCGATGTAGAGACCCTAGAGCTGCTGGAAGAGCTGCTCGCCGACTACCCCGGCACCCTGTTGCTGGTCAGTCACGATCGTCGCTTTATCGACAACACGGTGACCGGCTGCTGGCTGTTTGAGGGGGATGGTCGCATCAGCGACTACGTAGGTGGCTATGCCGATATGATGGCAACGCGCGAGCAGCAGAATGCCCAGCAGCAGGCCAAGAGTGCACCGCTGAAGGTCCCCGAGCCGCCAGTGGCGGTGGCCAACGAGGTGTCGAAGAAGGGTAAGAAGCTCTCCTATAAGTTGCAGTTAGAACTAGATAACTTGCCTGCTCGTCTTGAGCAGCTAGAAGCGGAACTTGATGCCCTGCAAGCTGAGATCAATCAGCCCGGCTTCTTTTCCCTATCTAGTGAGCAGACCCAGTCCAAATTAGCAGCATTGAGTGCAGCTGAAGTGGCATTGGAAGTGGCATTTGCCCGTTGGGAAGAGCTGGAGGGACTCAAAAATCAGGAATAAGTTTCCTGTCACTGAAATTTAATTGAGTTCAGTGTCTTATGTCACAGAGGGGCTGAATGATAGAAATTTTTGTTTGACCCTGCCTCGTGGCAGGAGTAAAGATGAAAGCGACCGGTGAAAATTTGGTCGCTTTTTTGTTCCACGAAGAGGGTCAGAAATGATGAAGAGACAGAAGCGGGACCGTCTGGAAAGAGCTCGTGCTCGTGGTTATCAGGCTGGCGTGGTCGGCAAACAGAAAGAAGCATGTCCATATGAAAGCTTGGATGCTCGCGGGCATTGGCTTGGAGGTTGGCGAGAAGCCATGGAAGGGCGGGGCTCAGGCCTCTTCATGAAGTAGCGTACTTCATCACTTATTACAAAAGGAAAGGGGCCATGAAATGGCCCCTTTGCGTTACTGCGATCCCGATGAGTTCAATCAGAATGCAGTGGTGTCTTTAAACAAGCCCACTTTTAGGTCGGTCGCGCAGTAGATCGGACGGCCATCAACTTCGACCACTCCGTCGGCGATCCCCATCACTAACTTGCGATTGATGACTCGTTTGAAGGTGATCTTGTAGGTCACTTTCTTGGCAGTCGGTAGGATCTGGCCGGTGAATTTTACCTCACCCACGCCTAGCGCACGGCCTTTACCTGGGCCACCTTTCCAACCGAGAAAGAAACCAACCAGCTGCCACATGGCATCCAAACCAAGGCAACCAGGCATCACAGGATCGCCAGGAAAGTGACAATCGAAGAACCAGAGATCGGGGGTGATGTCGAGTTCTGCTAGGATCTCGCCCTTACCGTGTTCCCCACCATCGTCATTAATCTTGACGATGCGATCCATCATCAACATGTTGGGGGCAGGCAGTTGACTGTTACCCTCACCAAACAGTTCACCACGGCTACACGCCAGTAACTCTTCTCGGGTAAAAGCGTGCTTGCCCTGTTCGCACAGAGAGAGGCTGGCTTCCATGGTTGGATTGTCTACGGTCACACTGAGTTTCCTTCAAAATGAGTCAAAGCTGCGACAATTTAGCGTACAAGTGTTCGCTAAACAACTCCGATCACTTTATTCTCTGCCAAGAAGACGCTCGAATATGCTGCGAAAGAGCCCCATTTTGGCCCTAGTTCCGTTTAATTCATCGAGTCTTTCTTGAATACGGCCAAACAGGGTATTGGGCATGTCTGGTTCACCGGCGATGCAGCCTGTCAGTAGCTCGATGGCCTCTTCGACATGGTTAACCGGATGGATATGGAATAAACCCGCTTCTACGGCGGCGATCACCTCATCCGAGAGATTCAATTGTTGGGCATTGGTACCTGGCAGCAATACCCCCTGCTTACCAGTCAGACCATGGATCTCACATACTCGAAAGAAGCCTTCAATCTTTTCGTTTACCCCACCAACGGCTTGTACGTTGCCAAACTGATCCACCGCCCCTGTTACCGCAAAGTGCTGATAAATAGGCTGGCGGGCGAGGGCTGAGAGCAGGGCGCATAAACCGGTTAAAGAGGCGCTATCACCATCGATCTCGTGATAGGACTGCTCAAACACCAAATTAGCGGAAAGGGGGGAGGGGTTTTCAGCGCCAAACTTGTTGGAGAGATAGCCGTGAATAATCATCATCGCCTTGGCATGGATATGACCAGCAAGCTCGGCTTTACGCTCAATATCAGCAACATCACCATCACCCAAATGCACGGTGGCGGTGAGACGTACCGGTTCGCCAAAATCATAAGGGTGACCGGACACCTGAATGACCGAGAGGCCGTTGATTTGACCCATCTCTTCACCATCTGTTTGGAGCAAAATCTGACCGTCAATGACCCCCTGATCTGACTGTTCAACCAGATAATTAAGGCGGTAATCCTGCTCTTCCAAGGCGCCACGGATGTGTTCATCGGTGACCACGTTGGCCTCCAGCTCGCGAGCTAGGCTATCTGCCATTCGCATGATAGCGGAGAGTTGAACTTCGGAGAGGGAGAGCCACTCTTGGTGATCGCATAGGCGGCTGGCATGGCGGCAGATAGCGGCGAGGGCTGCAGGGGTAAAGTCGAGCAGGTTCCAGCGCTGGCGTAACCATGCTAAGTATTGCAAGAATGCGGTGAGATCGTCCTCGATGTTCACTTCAGAGACGAGATCGGCACGCAGGAAGATCCGCTCAGACATATCGCGATCCAACATCTGGAATTCGGCCACATCTAGCCTGTCACCCACCAAAATCAGCTTGAGCTTGATGGGGGTCGCCTCTGGGGTAAAAAAGGGCGTGAGCGTTTTGCCTTCTTGATAAGCATTCCAGTCCAGCTCGCCTTTTTGCATGGCGTTTTTAAGCTTGAACCAGAGATGAGGCTGATCAAGCAGCTCATCGAGCTGCAGGATCAGATAACCGCCATTGGCCTGGCGCAGCAGGCCAGGCTCCAATAGATGCTGGTTTGCGTACACAGAGCCCTGTTCTGTTTGATAGTTAATGGAGCCAAACAGGGTATCCCAGTTAAGGTCTCTACCATAAATAACTGGCGCTTGTTGCTCTTGGTGATGAATGAGCAAATTAATCAGCACAGGATGTTGAAATTCCAGACCGAGTGCGACGTGGGCGGCTAGGTCGGAGAGAAAATCATCGATTTTGGGATCGCCATTTTGCTTGCGCATAATCCGAGTGACCAGACGTTCGGCATCAAGGTGGTGGCTCATCAGCTTGTGTAATTCGCCAACCATCTCGCAAAATTCAACCCCTGTGCCAGGTTGCAATCGTAGCCAAATGGGTTTGAATGGATTGTTGAGATTCTCGGTGTAGCAAAGGTCGAACAGATCGCTATCTTTGCCGTTAGAGTCTGCAATCAGGATACGGCACACATCCTCGTAATCGACGCCAGGAAAACCATTGAGCAGCATCACGGGGCAATCGCCATCAAAGCTGGCTAGTCGTTTAACTGCAGAAATCGCCCTCGGTTGGAGAGCCGCAAAAGGGATCGGCTCCAGCTCGCTTAGCATAGAGAACTGTTCAATCGTAAAGGCAGGTTTTAATTGTTCTGTTTTTAATTCAGCCACTTAAGATATCCGGTCAAAGAGGGGATCAATGATCGCCATTATACACAGTTCAAAAAGTGGTGATAGGAAACGTCTTGGGCGATATGAGCCAAATAGGCCAGTGTATCGCCAGGTTTGCGCCGTTGACGCAATAACGCTAGTGAGAGAGGAGATGTCGTCTAGCTGACGACAGCCATGCTAACCGAATAGGCCTCCACGGTGTTGTGATGACCATTCAACGGCGCAAACATGAAGTAAAATCCAGCGAGTAGGTAGGGAGAGTGAGAGGGTGCACTAGTTGCATCCAATACACCGCTCTACTTAGTCATTTTTTAACATATGGTCGAGTTTGTCTGCTTTTGTGGAAAGATAGAACGCATTGTGGGGATTCTTTCCTTCTTGCAGTGGCACTCGCTCGGTAATAGTCAGACCAAAATGTTCCATGGCTTTAACTTTGCGTGGATTGTTGGTCATGAGACGCAGAGAGCCGACCTCCAGCAGTTTAAGCATGTCTGCACAGATAGTGTAATCGCGCATATCAGCGGCAAAGCCCAATGCGACGTTGGCTTCTACGGTATCTGCACCGAGATCTTGCAGATGATAAGCGCGGATCTTATTGAGTAGACCGATGCCCCGACCTTCTTGGCGCACATATAGTAAGACCCCTCGCCCTACTTTGGCGATTTTTTCCAGTGCGGCCTGTAACTGAAAACCACAATCACAACGTAAGCTAAACAGCGCATCACCCGTTAAACATTCCGAGTGAATTCGGCTCAACACTGGCTCTGAACCAGTGATATCGCCCATCACTAAAGCAGCATGATCTTTGTCTGAACCGTGTTCTTGAAAGCCGATCAGGGTAAATGTTCCCCACGGGGTAGGTAATTTGGATCTAGCGATCAGGCTGACGCTACTCATGAATAGATGCTCCTTAACTTCAGGCACTCAAACCATGGCGGTTCAAAAAAGAGCACGTAGTCTAGCTTGTTTGTGGTGTCATCACCATAAGAAGAGGTGAGCAGGTAAAGGCCAAGCACAATGACTGCCAGCGCCACCACATTCGGGTATAATCGGCGCCTATGTACCCATGTTCAAAAATGGGAGCAACCTACAGCAGGAGGAATGTTATGTCGAATGTGGCCCCCGTGATTACGATTGACGGTCCCAGTGGTGCTGGCAAGGGCACTTTATGTCAGTTGTTGGCCGCAAAATTGGGTTGGCATTTGCTCGATTCTGGTGCCATCTACCGAGTGTTATCACTTGCGGCCTTACATCACGACGTTGATATTGATTCTGAGTCTGCCTTAGTCCCATTGGCCGCTAATCTAGATGTGCGATTTCAGATTGATGGGCACCAAGCAAAAGTCATTTTAGAAGGTGAGGATGTGTCCCGTACCATTCGTACCGAGCAAGTTGGAAATGCAGCGAGTAAAATAGCGGCTTTCCCGCGAGTACGAGAAGCTTTATTGCGTCGTCAGCGAGCATTCAGGAATGGCCCAGGTTTAATTGCCGATGGTCGCGATATGGGGACGGTGGTATTCCCTGATGCGAACGTCAAAATATTCCTTGATGCCAGTGCCGAGGAGAGGGCTCAGCGCCGCTATAAGCAGTTGCAAGATAAGGGCTTTGATGCTAAATTTGAGTGTCTTTTAGCCGAAATTCAAGAGCGCGATGACCGCGATAGAAATCGTCTCGTTGCCCCTTTGAAAGCCGCAGAAGATGCTCTAGTTGTAGACTCTACGACCATGTCAATAGATGATGTATTGGCTGCTGTACTTGTCTACGCGGAGCAACAACTTGGGGATATCAGCGCAAGTTGATATCTGGTCGTCTGCCCCATGGATGGGGTGGATAATTAAAAACAGCCCCGCTTGTGCTGGATTGCAAGTGGATGTTTCATTTGTGACATAAACAATGATCGAATCTTTTGCTCAACTCTTTGAAGAGTCCTTAAATGCTGTTGAAACCCGTCAAGGTTCCATCGTCAAGGGCACTGTCGTTGCTATCGAGAATGGTTTTGTACTGGTTGATGCCGGTCTGAAATCTGAGTCAGCTATCCCTGCTGAAGAGTTTAAAAACGCCCTTGGCGAGCTCGAAATCAATGTTGGTGACTCCGTTGATGTAGCTCTGGATTCTATCGAAGATGGTTTCGGCGAAACCAAGCTGTCCCGCGAAAAAGCTAAGCGCCACGAAGCTTGGCTGCAGCTTGAGAAGGCTTACGAAGAGCAAGCTACCGTTATCGGTATCATCAACGGCAAGGTCAAGGGTGGTTTCACTGTTGAACTGAACGGCATCCGTGCCTTCCTGCCGGGTTCTCTGGTTGACGTGCGTCCGATCCGTGACACCGCTCACCTGGAAAACAAAGAACTCGAGTTCAAAGTCATCAAGCTGGACCAGAAGCGCAACAACGTTGTTGTTTCTCGTCGTGCAGTGATTGAGACCGAGAATACCTCTGAGCGTGAAAGCCTGCTGGCTAACCTGCAAGAAGGTCAAGAAGTTAAGGGTATCGTCAAGAACTTGACCGACTACGGTGCATTCGTAGATCTGGGTGGTGTTGACGGTCTGCTGCACATCACCGACATGGCGTGGAAGCGTGTTAAGCATCCTTCCGAAATCGTCAATGTTGGCGACGAAATCGCGGTCAAGGTTCTGAAGTTCGACCGTGAGCGTACCCGCGTCTCCTTGGGGCTGAAGCAGCTGGGCGAAGATCCTTGGGTTGCTATTGCTAAGCGTTACCCAGAGACGGCTCGCCTTTCTGGTCGCGTAACTAACTTGACTGACTACGGCTGCTTCGTTGAAATCGAAGAGGGTGTTGAGGGTCTGGTACATGTATCCGAAATGGATTGGACCAACAAAAACATCCACCCATCCAAGGTCGTCAACGTTGGTGATGTGGTTGATGTGATGGTTCTGGACATCGATGAGGAACGTCGTCGTATTTCCTTGGGCCTCAAGCAGTGCAAATCTAACCCATGGCAGCTGTTTGCCGAAACTCACGCCAAGGGCGACCGTGTTTCAGGCAAGATCAAGTCCATCACTGACTTCGGTATCTTCATTGGTCTGGATGGCGGCATCGACGGCCTGGTTCACCTGTCTGACATCTCCTGGAACAACCAGGGCGAAGAAGCCGTGCGTGAATTCAAGAAAGGCGACGAGATTGAAGCCGTTGTTCTGCAAGTGGATCCTGAGCGTGAGCGCATCTCCTTGGGTGTCAAGCAGATCGAAGAAGACCCATTCAACAAGTACCTGGCTGACAACAAGAAAGGTGCTATCGTGAAGGGTAAGGTTACCGAGGTTGATGCCAAAGGTGCCGTTATCGAACTGGCTGACGGCGTAGAAGGCTACCTGCGTGCCTCTGATGCTGCTCGTGATCGTGTAGAAGATGCGACACTGGTACTAGCTGTTGGTGACGAAGTTGAAGCTAAGTTCATGGGCGTTGATCGTAAGAACCGCACTGTAAGCTTGTCTGTCCGTGCTAAGGACGAAGCTGATGAGCGTGTTGCTATCGATAGTCTGAACCAACAAGAAGAAGTTGTGTTTAGCAATGCCATGGCAGAAGCGTTCAAAGCCGCTAAGGGTGAGTAATCCTTAATGCAAAAAAAGGGCGGCATCACGCCGCCCTTTTTTATCTTGGCGTAAACGAATATTGCATGTGATCGGGGAAGGAGATTTAACGTTATGACCAAATCAGATCTCATCGAACAATTGGCAGCCAGCCGCATGCATATGCCGGCCAAGGATGTTGAAGCAGCCATCAAGGAAATCCTTGAGCAGATGGCGTCGACCTTGCAAAACGGCGATCGGATTGAAATTCGCGGATTTGGCAGTTTTTCGCTGCATTACCGCGCCCCTCGAGTGGGCCGCAATCCCAAAACTGGGGATAAAGTGGAATTAACAGGAAAATATGTCCCGCATTTTAAGCCCGGTAAAGAGCTACGCGAGCGAGTCAATATTATTGAATAGTGGGTAAGGCGGCATACTTGGGTGTGCCGCTTTTGTTTTTGCTTGGTGACACCGATAGTTAATCCTCTTTATTACACTCTTTTCCTATTCGCTCTAGAGTCTGCCTGTAATTTTAAGGATAATCAGCCTTTCATTAGATACTGACAGGGAGCTTTTATGAAGCGTATCTTAGCCCTCATTCCACTGGTGCTGGTATTTGTTTTGACCCTAGCGTTAGGTTCACAGAATGGCCAGCTAGTGCAGTTTAATTACCTGATTGCTCAGGGGGAGTTTTCTTTATCCCTATTGTTAGGGCTTTTTTTTGCTGGTGGCTTTTGTGTCGGGTGGTTGGTATTTGGTCTGTTGTTTTTACGCCTGAAAATGCAGAACCGGACCCTCAACCGCACTATGCGTCGTCAATCCCGTGAGTTGGAGCTGACCCGGACTTCGGGTAAGGAATAATGTTCCTCCATGCTTGAACTGCTTTTCCTGTTGTTACCCATTGCGGCTGGCTATGGCTGGTATATGGGGCGCAGGAGTGTTCGTCAGGACACCCAAGAAAGAAGTAACCAGTTTTCTCGTCAATACGTGGCAGGACTGAATTACCTACTATCTGATGAGTCTGATAAAGCGGTAGACCTTTTTATTCAGCTGCTAGAAGTTGATAACGAGACTATTGAGACACACCTCTCTCTTGGCAATTTATTTCGCCAGCGTGGGGAGGTCGAACGGGCAATAAAAATCCACCAAAATCTTGTCGCTCGCCAGCTGACCCGTGAGCAACGACAGCTTGCTTTGCAAGAACTGGCGCGTGATTTCCTTGCTGCAGGCCTACTTGATAGAGCGGAGACGCTCTGGCGCGAGTTGTGCGAAGACGATGATTTTGCAGAGACCGCATTGACTCAATTGCTGGTTATTCATCAGCAATTACGGGATTGGGATAACGCGATTGATACCGCGGTGAAACTGCAAAAATTCCAAGGAAAAAAATTAGCTGAGCCTATTTCTCACTTTTACTGCGAACAGGCTGAACATGCTCTGTGTGAAGGTAATGCAGGAGAGGGGATCGCCAAATTAAAGCGTGCCCTGAGTGTAAATCCTGCGTGTGCGCGAGCCAGTCTGCGGTTAGCTGAGCTCGCCATGGCAGCGGGGGAGTATGAGCAGGCCAGCAAGGAGTTACTGCGGGTATTCGAGCAGGATATCGACTTTGCGTCCGAGGCCATGCCCAAATTGCTCGAGTGCTATCAGCAACTGGGCCGCACGCCTGCGTTGATCCCGCTGCTTGAAAAGGCGGTGGAAGATCACGCCGGCGTCAGCGTGACTCTTGCCCTTGCCAAGCTGATTGAAGAGCGTGATGGCTTGAGCCAGGCACGTTCACTGGTGCTGCGTCAGCTGCGTCGTCATCCTTCGATGAAAGGCTTTTACCAGCTGGTGGGCTTTCAGTTGGCCAGTGCGGAGGAGGGGCCTGCCAAGGAGAGCCTCGAATTGCTGCAACAACTGGTCGGCGAGCAGATCAAAATCAAGTCAACCCACAAGTGTCGGCAGTGCGGCTTCGCCACTCACTCGCTGTTCTGGCAATGCCCATCTTGTCGTCAGTGGGGTTCCATCAAGCCGATCCGTGGTCTGGACGGTGAATAACAAGCAATAGGATGTGAGATGCAAGATCCCAAAGTACTGGTAGCGCTGGATTATCAGCACGAGGCAGACGCCTTAGCGTTCGTTGAACGTATCTCTCCGGCCCAGTGCCGTCTCAAGGTAGGCAAGGAGATGTTTACCCTGTTTGGCCCGCAGTTTGTGCGCCAACTAGTGGCTAAGGGATTCGATGTCTTTTTGGATCTGAAGTTTCACGATATTCCCAATACCGTCGCCAAAGCGGTGGCAGCCAGTGCCGAACTTGGCGTTTGGATGGTCAATGTGCATGCCAGCGGTGGTGAACGCATGATGCGTGCCGCCGTCGATGCGCTGCAGCCCTATGGTGACAAGGCGCCTTTGCTGATCGGAGTGACCGTGCTGACCAGCATGGAGCAATCAGACATGGCTCCCATTGGTCTCAATATGAGCCCCGCGGAACAGGTGATCCGTTTAGCGACGCTGGCCAAAAAGGCCGGTTTGGCTGGGGTGGTCTGTTCTGCCAATGAAGCGTCCGTGCTAAAGAGCGAGCTTGGGAGCGATTTTAAATTAGTGACCCCAGGGATCCGCCCCACTGGGTCTGCAGCCGGTGATCAGCGCCGAGTGATGACGCCGCGAGCGGCTATTGAAGCCGGTTCAGATTACCTCGTGATTGGCCGCCCCATCACCCAAGCGACCGATCCTGCGGCGATGCTGCTGGCGATCAATGCGGAGCTTGCGGGCGGCTAAGAGAGACGGGGAGTAGGCCAAGGATCAGGCCTGCTCCCGCCCCGATCAGATGAGATTCGATATGCACGCGGGCACCGATGAGCTGGGCAACCGGGCCGTCCCCAGCCTGATACAAATCCATGGCCAGTTTAACCATTATCCCCAGCAGCATCATGGCCCCTGATATTCTGCGCTGGTGATGCACATCTTGGATTGCGCCCCAGACCAACAAACCGTGCAGTGCACCAGAGAGCCCCATATACCATTGGGTTTGCGGGCACCACCACCAGATCCCAAGCCCCACTGCAGATCCGAGCAGCAGCATCAGTAATGGCAGTCGGGACTGTCCCAGATAGTCGCGAAAAAGACCATAAAGCAGGGTGAGCCCCGCAAGATTGAGCAGCAGATGCCACACATTGGTGTGTACCCAATTGCCTGTTATGATCCGCCACCCTGCACCTTGAGCAATCTCACCGCGATCAAAGGCGAGATCACCATTTTGGACGGTAAAAAACAGCAACAAGCAGATGAGTGAGAGCGTGATAACCCAGAGTAATCCAGACCTTTCTGACCACATAACACAGCCCTGCCATAACAAGAGTCGATACTGTACACGTTGTGCCCGAGCCCTCAAAGCGTGCCTGTGTCAATACATTGTCCCCTTGGCGAATAGGGCGCCGCTCTATATTCTGCAACATCCCAATGAAGTGGCGCATCCGAAAGGAACCGCCGCCCTGTTATCTGCGTCCCTCACTCAGTGTGAGGTGCATGTCGCCGAACAGTGCGGGCAGGATACTTGGCTCGATAGCCGACTCGCTGACCCCACACGCCGTTGCTACTTACTGTGGCCAGATGAACAGGCGATACCACTGCAACAACTACAGACAGCGGTGGCGGACCCTGCCTCGGTGGCGTTTATGATCCTCGACGGCACTTGGCGCAAAGCGTATCGGATGCTGCACAGTCATCCCGTGCTGGCTCAGCTACCTCGGGTCACCTTGGGGCCGATCAAAGGGAGTTATGCCATTCGCAAGGCGCCGTTTGCTGGCGCCTTATCGACCCTTGAAACAGGATATTATTTGCTGTCGCAGTGGGAGCAAGACCCTGTGCGTTATGCCCCCTTGCTCACCCTCTTTAAGCAGCTAAATACCCAGTGGCAGGACTTTGCCGAAGGCCGTCGCGCGTGACATGTCAAGGAGTTAGCAAGATGAACAAAGCAGTCGTGGTTTTCAGTGGCGGTCAGGACAGCACTACCTGTCTGGTGCAGGCATTGGCCCAGTATGATGAAGTGCACGCCATCACCTTCGACTATGGCCAGCGCCATCGCCAAGAGATCGACACCGCACGTGACTTAGCCAAGAAACTCGGAGTGACCGCCCACAAGGTGATGGATGCCAACATGTTGGGGGAATTGGCAGTCTCTGCCTTGACCCGTGACGATATTCCCGTGAGCGGTGAGTTGCAGGATAACGGCCTACCCAACACCTTTGTGCCGGGCCGCAACATCCTGTTTCTAACCTTAGCCGCTATCTATGCCTACCAAGTTGGGGCCCAAGTGGTCATTACTGGGGTATGTGAAACCGACTTTTCCGGCTATCCCGATTGCCGTAACGAGTTCGTCAAATCCCTCAATCAGGCAGTGTCGCTCGGGCTGGATCGCACCATCCGTTTTGCAACCCCCTTGATGTGGCTTGACAAGGCCGAGACCTGGGCGCTGGCGGATCACTATGGTCACCTCGACACCGTGCGCCAGCATACCCTGACCTGCTACAACGGCATTGCCGGTGACGGCTGTGGCACTTGCCCTGCCTGTGAGCTGCGCGGACGTGGCTTAGCCCGTTATCTCGCCGATAAGGGCGGCGTACAAGCGACCTTGCGTAAGAAGCTGGGCTTGCAGTAAATAACGCTGCTCTCATGCTCGGCATTGCACCTAGTATTTTGCATCCATCGCGGTAGATTGAGCCCTAATTCTTTATTCCATGAAAAATTTGAAATTTAATTCTGGTTAGGAAGGGGGAATGGCGTAACTCACACATCAGGAGGAAGGTGCGCAAGCCGTTGCAATGGAGCTTATCGATAAAGGCCGCAAGAATGTTTGCGTGGAGCTGAGTGGCGACAAGATTTGTCCAGTATTCAGGATGGAGCATTTTTAACCAAACGAACTGATCATTGAACGAATAGTTAGTGTCTAAAATATTGATATATATAAAATTATAGACAGGTGTTCCTTCCCATTCATTTTCCCGAGCAATTAGAATATCCAAACGAAAATCCATTTCTCGGGAGAACATTATGAAAGCGATTGCTGCGATCTTGCAGGTTAAAAACAGCGGATTGGGCTGGTGCGGTAACGTGGTTTTGTAGGGCAAAGCGTAGCGAAGCCCAACATATGAGATTAAGGGCGGTTATCAGGAATAATGTCATGATCAAGATAGAAATCTTATCGGTCAGAGATCCGCAATGGGCTGACGAGAAGCGTAGTGCGATTAACTGCTATGTCAGAACAAACACATTTGAACAAGAGATGCCCTTCACAGCAGCCCCTGATGATCCGGAGCTACACGGGAGAGAAGTCTTCAGAAGGTGCCGAATCGGCGAGTTTGGTGAAGTTGCGGACCCAGAACAGCGACAGTTGCCTGAGCCTTCGCCACCTGCCGAGGTCCCTGTCCACTTAAAGCGGCTGGAGAAGTTTCTTAGCTACACCAATCTCGAAAATACGAGGAAGTCATTTCGTAGCGTCATCATTATCTGGGCGTCATTTCTCGACGCTCTGCTCGATGAACTGCTAGAAGCTGAGGCGTTACGGGTTTCCTCTGCGGGGGACACGGTCAGCAAGCCACCTCGAACCTTCAACGGCCGGATTAACCATGCTTTTGCTGCTGGCATCATCGATCAGGAAGAAGAGAACAGGTGTCACATCATAAGACGTATACGGAATGCAGCAGCCCATGATTGGGAGTTAACTCTTGAGACCAAAGGAATTCGCTCGGGCCTTTTGGCACTTTATGAAGCGGATCATTCTGGCATGTTGATTTTCCATGAGGACTTGGATTATTTGATCCAGCAGGTCTATAGCCCCTCGTGTGCCACGTTCATCATCCAGCTTCTCAACCGTCTATAGATAGGAAATTAGGCCGATATTTGAACACCCACTTTTCTGATTTAATCCACTGCCTAGCCAATACACGGGATATCTGAGTTTCCTTACCTTTATTTATTAGGCCAATGATGATCGTCTATCTGCTTTTACTGCTGCTATTTTCACCCCATACACAAGCTCTTGAACCGGTCTCGGTCGCTATTTCACTTGAACCACGCCATGGGGTTTCTCTCACCCCGCAGGTGAAATTGAGTCAGCAAGCAAACAAAATAACGCTGCGCTGTGCCAATCAAACACTGACGGTCGAGCAGGAGGGTATGGGGGATATCAACAACTTGGTGCAACGCTACGACTATGCGCGTTTTAGTCTGCTGACACTGCCAGTCAGCTCGGGTTATGGCGGGGTAAATATTTTCTACCGTCTGGTGAGATTAGTGGGTAACGATTGCTCGCTCGCCAGCCACCATGACCTTGTCAATCCCGAACTGATGTCAGACAAGGTTGCTAGTTCAATGAAATCCGGCCCCAGATATATTGATCGCACTTATCAGCTCAATACTGACGGTGCGCTGACACTTGTCAGCGAGCGGGAGAATTACGCCTATTTCTGTCTTGAAATCTTGGATCCGCTCGACATTGCCGCTATCGACTGCAATAGCCGCCGCTCAGATATCGACTTTACGGTCGGTGCGCCACGAGCCTCTTTTTATGCCAGCGCTGAGAGCGAGAGTCCACGTAAGAGTTACCTGATAAAGGGCGATCGGGTACACCTGCTTGATTTTAGTTTTGCATATGCGCGCTACAAAGTGGCATTTCACGGCAAGACGATCACCACCGGCTGGATTGATGCCGCCGCAATCGATTTGCCGCAATAAAGCAATATTCAGCTTAATTACTGAATATTAATAAAAATGTACAGTATTTTTATTGTTCTCTTTAACGTTTTGTACATGAATTAAATATAATGGTGCTGGGTAAATTATAAATTATGGTGACACAGTAACATGTGCATAATTAAAGTTAAAAACTGTACCACCATAGCCGCTACTATTATTGCTTTGGTATATTCTTAATTCGGTAAAGTATACACCCCCGACACTCGCAAAATATCCCCAAGAGCTACTTGGATTAGCGGTAATGAGGTTGCCATTTAACGTTGGTCTATTACATCCAGTATAATTAGCGCCAGCGTTAAAGGTACCAAAAATAGAGACTTTTGATGCTGCATTAGTGCTGATATTAACTGTTTCTCCCGAGTCCATTCCAAAGGCCACTATTTTGATATTGGTCACGGGTACACTGAAGCGTATTATCAATTCGGCAGAGTTATTGAGCCAAACGCCACCGACCGCATTGGGATAAGTGGTGCCACAATACGAACTGGCAGTTCCACCGTAGCCGTCGTAATTAATTCCCCCATATTGAGCTACCGTTACCGTCACGGGGCGTCCATCCATGGTATATGTTCCCCCGATATCATTATACCCGCGCCACTGGTCGGTTGGTGGTGTACTGGTGGCTGAGTACGGAATCGTGAAGCTATTTGATGCGGCAACCGCAGATGTAGCCGTTTCAATGGGGAAGCTACGGGTTTCGGTTAAGCCTTTGACCTTCAGTTGAACACTACGTCCTCTCATTGCACCTGTCGGTGTCAAGTTGGGGATTGTGGTCAGAATATTGGTGGTCTGTTCGCTACCTGATCCAGCGACTTCCCATACATAAGTCCAGCCGATATGAGCATCATTATCTTGATCTTTCACTGTTGGTAATTGAGTGACTGAAATAGTACTGCCATTGGTTGTGATGGTGAGGGGCCCCTCTAATGTGACTTGGCGGCCATAAACAGCCATTGTGCTGTTGCTTGGCATGGCTTGGGCACCTTGCCCCAACACCAAGTAAAGTCCGCCAGCTACCAGCGAAAAAGATAGCCACTGTGGCGCAGCTGAATATTTTTTTGCTTATATATCATGTTGTTATCCTCCCCAGTAACTGACTTTAGCGACTAGGGCGAACGCACGAATGCTCTTCGAATAAAAATGTTCATGAAACAACCACACTCAGGTTGTTAAATGCACGGTTTTGATTCTTAAGACACAAGATGTGAGTGTTGACTTTATTGGTAGTAATTCACTCACTCATGCGTTTGCCTTGCGTGAACAGACCTCCTCCACCAGTATGAAATATTTTTCGCATGCTGAGACAAAAAGCCCCGTTGGCATTAGTTTGGGTCATGGGCCGGATACAAAAACAGACAAAGGGAGGCAAATGCCTCCCTTTGTCTGTTTTTGTTCGCTAGTGGACTAATGGTGGGCTGAATATAGGCTGATAAAACAGCCTACTTGCCCTCAGTACCCCAGGGTAAAGCGCTGGCGTAGGTGCGCCGGTTTTTCTGCTTCGTTGACGATGCCATCGGCCAGATCGCTGACGGTGATCCCGGCAGGCTGCTCGCCACTAAACAGCACCTGATCGGCACCGAGGCGGTAGCCCCCGCGCTTCTCACCCGGCTCAAGGAACACGGGGGGAGAGACAAAACGCCAGTCGAGGGCCGTTTCACGGCGCAGGGCGGTCAGGCCATCGCGGGCGGCCAGTGCACCTTGTTTCCACTCGGCTGGAAACTCGGGGGTGTCCACCAGTTGCAGGCCGGGAGCCACTTCCAAGCTACCAGCACCGCCCACCACTAGCAGCCAGCTATCGGTCACCTTGGCAGCCGCCACAATGGCGCTCGCCCCTTTGAGGTACTGATTAAAAATATCCGAATTGGTCCAGCCGGGGTTGTAGGCGCTGATCACCCGATCGTGTCCCTTGAGCACTTCGGCCAGTGCCTGCGGGTCTTGGGCATCGACGGCGACCGCCGTGACCTGGGGATGGTCGGCCACTTTGCTCACGTCACGCACGATGGCAGTGATTTGATGACCACGGCTGATGGCCTCACCGAGGATGGCTGAACCGACAAAACCGCTGGCACCGATCAGGGCAATTTTCATGGGGTATTCTCCTTCACTGTTGCAATGAGGCTATCCTACGCCGTCGGATATGATTTAATAATTACCTATAAAATGCATTCACTTGTAAGTTGAGCTTAACAATGGAACAGCTTAGACGTTATGCCATCTTTGCCGCTGTGGTGGAAGCAGACAGCATGACGGGGGCGGCCAAAGTCCTCGGCATGACCCCGTCTGCGGTCAGCCAGCATGTCAGCCAGCTGGAGAGCCAGCTCGGGCTCACTCTGCTTCATCGCTCCACCCGCCGCCTGAGCCTGACCGAAGCGGGGGAAGTGGTGTGGCAGGGGTGCCGAGCCCTGCAGCAGACGTTAAGCGACA
>NZ_PGGC01000314.1 GCF_002795305.1 Aeromonas cavernicola | reverse complement strand
TATAAGAGACAGGAGTTAGGATTTGGTTGAGTGTAGGTAAGTTGGATGTATATACTAGCCTGGGAGAAGTTAGGCCGAGCCCCGAGTGGTAATGTAGAAACTGAGGGCATCGGGTTTGTGGGGGGTTTTTTCGGGGTGAGTTGGGGTGTGCTCAGTGATCGTTTGGCTGGTGGCAATGTTAATCAGGGTGTACCAATCGAGGATAATTAAGTTCTGTTTAGGGGCCTAGCTGTCAAAGTCCTATTCCTGAAGTACCGAGTCCCTCCTGTATTTAATGGCTCCCTGTCCCAACTTTATTCCCAAGTGGGTGGCTGAAGGGCCTCCTCTTCTTCCTCCCTACTATGGGTTTCTCGATAACTTTTTTTTAAAAAGGAATTTTGTGCGTCAGACCCCATGTGGGTATATCCCATCCCGCTGGCCCAGCTTCTCAAGCCTCATTTAGGCCGTACGGTGAGTAAGTCTGTAGTGTTTCTATCCATCTCCTCTCTGCCCTTTTTCTCTGCTTGTTTGTCCAGTTTATGTTGGTCTCAAGGCCCAATATTTTTAGGGAGTACGACCCATGCTCCTGGAAGTGCCTGCTAACCGGCCGGTTCTGGACTCCCCTTCTGATGTTACTGAGGTGTCCTGTGAGTCTGGTTCTTAAGCTGTTGCCCGTCTCCC
>NZ_PGGC01000096.1 GCF_002795305.1 Aeromonas cavernicola | reverse complement strand
GAACGAAGTGAATTGCACCGCTATTCGACGTGGGTTTGATTACGGCGCAACAGGCTTTGCGGATTGCGCCATGCACCTCACCCGCAAGGGGGCGGTGGATTGTTACCGCAGTGCAATGCACTGCGCTTGTTGCACTCTACGCCTGTTAACTGGCCTCGGTGCTGAAGGTGCGGGGTTGCCCCCTGTTGTTCGCCGAGGTGATCCCGTATGGCCATTACCGTAGGGTGCAATGAACGAAGTGAATTGCACCTCTATTCGACGCGGGTTTGCTTGCGGCAACAGGCTTGGCGGATTGCGCCATGGGCTTCACCTAATAAGGGGAGCGGTTAGCACGGACGATTACGCTACGCTAATCGACCCTACTGGCGAACCCATATCAACGCTGCTGGCGACCCCTCACTCTCTCCCGCATGGGGAGAGGGGAGGGTTACCGTGGACGATTACGCTTCACTACTCGACCCTCCCCATTGCCCCAAGCGTCCCCGCGCATGGAGGTATGGGCGCAGCCCCGGAGGCTGACGGGGACGCCCATCGAGGGTGCAACCCTCGGGCCACGGTGCAGGCGCGGGAGACCGACTGGGCTCCGTTAACGTCGCTACCGCCCCTGACTGTCGCCGCCACCTTGCGCTGTTATCCAGATTGTGGTGCGCCAAGCGCACGTGGGGGGGCGAATAACGCATGGGGTTCCCCTTGGTTAATCGGGGTCGCCAGCGGTCAGCTCACCTTGATGGGCGGCGCCCCTGCGGTGCTACACCTTCATATATGCCGCTGGATAACCGCAGCATGGGCCAAGCAATAACCCATTGAGCATTGCTCGCGCGATGACCGACACCTAATAACCGATGCACCGGTCACGGTGGCTTATTTCGCTTATTAAATACTCAATAATGAACCGGTGCGGATTAGCGCGGGCGGCTTAATAAATAATCAGCTGCTCAATAATTAGCAGCCCGTTGACGGCGGGCCTCTCGGTATTCATCCCGATCACGAAATAACAACCAAATTAATAACTAAAAAGCCAATAACCTATTAATGCGGTTTTTTATGCTAACAATGTTTTTTTTATGTTAATCATTGTGCCGTGATATATCGCGCCGATCACGGATGGCGTATTTAAGTAGGTATCGGATGGCTATCATAAATCAGCCTAAGCCCTATGGGTGAGGATAAAAAGCGGCCTACCGTCCCACAGATCAGGATTATTTGATCCCGATCATCTTATGGGGCGCCCTTATCGGCCGATTTCTCGGCCACTTATGCGGCTGGCTATAACGCCAGCACCCTAGCGCGATATTTTTTGGTTAAGGGCGGTGAGCGACTGTCATTAGGCGCTCGAAAAAGAAAGGGGCGATGAACAACGTAAATTGCACCGCTTTTCAATGGTGAGCGTGACCAAGCAATAGCGTTACCCAACCTCTCAACCTCTCTTGCAAGGGGGAAGGGTTGCCGCGAACGTTGCCGCCGCGTCCATCGACCCCTGCTGCGGCTGCACGGCGCGTGGACAATGCCGGTCGCTGGCAACGTAAGCACCCAGTACGAATCATCAATCACCCATAAATAGGTAAGGAACATCAGATGGAAATGAGTGGAATCCCTTTTGGCATAACGGATTGGGAGCAGATTGAGGTGACCGAGCATCGCGGGGAAACCGGCGTTGCCTATTGGCGCACTCAGCAGTTTGGTCAAGTGCGCGTCAGAAAAGTGGAGTACAGCGCAGGGTATCTGGCCGATCATTGGTGCCATAAAGGGCACATTTTGCTCTGTCTGGCGGGGGAGCTGACCACCGAGTTAGCCGATGGCCGCGTTTACCATTTAACGGCGGGCATGAGTTATCAGGTGGCGGACCATGCCGAGCCCCATCGTTCATGCAGCAAGCAGGGGGCAACCCTGTTTATTGTCGATTAACAATCTATTCCAGCAGGCGTGATGGGCGCTCGCCCCTCGGTCATGCACCCATGAGCAGACTCGCTTCGCGCACCGCAATCGCTGGCTACGGGGTGTCGGTGAAGTGTTCGAGCCAGCAGCAGGGCCAGCCTAGTTAGCAGCCTAATGGTCAAGGCGCTCAGCGCCCCTTGGCTGTTGACGTGGGTTGTTGGGGGGGGCTTTTTGTTGCCGTGGCCCTGCGCCAGTGCCATTGCACTGGCGCAGGGAGTGGCACTTTGGTTGGCAAAAACGCTGTTGGCCCCCCTCTGGTGGCAACAGCGGTATCTTGCTGGCGGCCGCTACTCCTTTGGCACGATGAACGAGAACAGGGGCGCTGGTTTAAATTGCTCGGTCTGGTCACCGCTGATATTGGGGTTGCCATCGAGCTGTAACTTGCGGGGGCCTGCTTTTTCGCTGAAGTCGAGTTGACCCAATTTTGTCCACAGAATGCTGGGGCTATTGGTGTCTTGGTAGTAATAGACTTTGTTTTTTTGGTCACTGACGGTGAGCCACAGGGTATCGGCAATATTGGGCTGCCCCGGCACTTTAATGCCGATAGGGACACTGACATTACGCATCACGCTAAAGACCGAGGCGACGGCGCGGCGCGGATCGGCCGTTTGGGTGCTCTCATTGATGTAATAAGAGGCCCGAACGAAGCGATCTGTTGCTCGGTTGGTGCCCGGTAGCATGGCGCTGCCACCGATACTCTCCCAGTACTTGGCAAGGCTTAACTGTTGATCGAAGGTGGGGGAGTTGGTCATCACCTGATATTGCCGACCATGGTGGATCACCAGCTTGCCATCAATGTATTCGACGATGGCCGAATCGCCCGATTCATCGGAGATGGAGAGATGCACTGTGCCGGGCTCGCCGGTGGGGGCGGCGATAGGCACCATTCGAAATGCCTCTTGGCGCAGGCCTGCGACGGCCTCGGCGGTGGTGGCATAAGAGTCGAGCACATATTGCACCCAGCCCGCGATAGAGAGTGTCGGGCGTTTATCGGCAGGATCGGCCGCTGGGTATTTGGTTTCAGCCAAATAGAGCAGGTTCGCGACCAGCCCTTTCTCATTCATGCCATCCGCCGCCGCCCCTTCATAGACGGTGGTGACCACGCTGCCGTATAGACTACGCCAGGTGAACGGCACGTTGGTGTTGCTGGTGCGATCCAGACCCCGGGGGTAGATCCACATGTTGGTGTCCATATCGGAGACCAGCCAGTCCATGGTGCGGCCGGTGACCGTCTGCCCTTCCTTGCCAAAATAGACGGCGCGGGTGCAAGCATTGGCGATGGCGGGGGCCAGTAGGGAGGCCGAGATCAGGGTGACGAGGGCGATGCGCGTTTTCATAGGTGATTCCTTGATGAATGGATGCCTTAAGTCTGATTGAGGCACTCGCCATGGCAGCCATATCTCACCAAGCCAGTGCGCTCACTTACAGTGTTAACTATGTGGAGCCGTTGTTAGAGAAATAAGCGTTGTGTCGATAGATGGCGACGGGGGGGGGGAATCATGCCAGTCATTACCCGCCTGAGCACTTACTCGTTAGGGCCAGGTTTGATCCGGTGCGCTGACTTCACGGTGGCGATAATCCATGTTGGCTGTGTTCGTTGCAATGGATTGGCCGTGTGATGCAGGGCTCATGTTCTCTGCCTGATGTTCTGAGTAAGCCAAATAACTTAATTGTTGATAATAAACCCGCTCCTGTTCATTGAATAACTGTTCACGGCAATACCATTGGGTATTTTGTGAGATATGCAGTTGGGTTAGGGGAAGATAAGTGAATGATTATCCTTAAATAAATATATCGTTGCCATCAATTATTTCTGACACCCCATTAATTGACTAATTAAACTAATTACTTATTTATTACCTCGCCAATCAATGATTAATTGTTGATTAAAAACTTGACGCTATTATTTTTGCTGTGTAATGATTCATTTGAAGACTCCTTTTGCTTACCCAAAATAGAGTCTTACTTGTCAATGTAATCATTGCTTATTCCATGTTTAATATGAGGCTTTTACGATGAAAAAAGCTAAGTCATTTATTGTGCTCGTTTTACTGAGTTTTGGTGTTAACGCTCATTACGATGATGGTTATCTCCATGACAGTAATACAACGGTGCAATATAAAGATTGGATGGTAAATTTATCAGATAAGTTATCAATAGACCGAGTGTCTATTCTAGGTACCCATGATTCTGGATCGCTTTATGGTGGCGATATTGTACAAACACAGTCTATGTCGATTGCCAATCAGCTAAATGCAGGGGTTAGATTTTTAGATATTAGGCTGCGTCATATCAATGATGTGTTTGCTATTCATCATGATCTGGTGTTTCAAAATCAATTCTTTGGTGATGTCTTAAACCAAGCTGAGAAATTCTTGTCTGACAATCCAACAGAATTTATTTTGATGAGGATTAAAAAGGAGTACACCGAAGAGGGTAATACCAGGCGTTTCGATGAGACCTTAGCGGACTATATTAATCGATACTCAAGTATTATATATGCCGCCAACAATGGCTACTCTTTGCCTAGTGTTGCAGAGGTCAGAGGGAAGGTCGTTATGCTAGACGATACGGGAACATATCCTCCGGTTGGCATCCGCTATGACAGGTTTAGTATCCAAGATGAATATAAGGTGGCATCCAATTGGGGGCTTTACTCCAAATGGGAGAAGGTCAAAATGTATTTGACCGTGGCTAGTCGTGGTCAACGAGGGATCATTAACTACTTAAGTGGATCTACAGATGGGGCTCTTGTACTACCTTATTTTGTTGCCAGCGGTCACAGTAGCCCAAGTACCGGTGCGCCAAGATTAGCAACTGGCCTTACTACACCGGGCTGGAGTGGTTCATACCCTGATTTCCCCAGAGTGTCTTGCTTTATTGGTATTTGTACGATTGCTTTTGAAGGTACCAATACATTAAGCAAAAATTGGATAAATAATAATAAACCTAACTATACCGGTATTGTCGCAGCGGACTTTATTGGTTCGGGTTTGATCAAAGCCGTGATTGATAGCAACTATCGGCAATAACAATCTCTGCTTTTATCTACCAGAGGTGGCTAGATAGCGTTATCGATGTGACATAGCCAATCTCAGTGACGGGTATATGCTACTCGTTGTCACTGATTAAGCCTCACAATAACCATGATACGAATTCGCTACGTTAATCAGTGGTCGGGATATGGCTGCGTGTCTCAATCAGATGAATGCGGGATTCGTATCATTTAATTCAACTATTCATATCTACAGCGCATGTAAAAAATAGCAGCTTAGATATTTAGACTCCTTTTGCCGGTAAATGTTATTTATGACTGGTCGGCATATATAAAAGACAGGTGAACAGATGAAAAAATTATCCCAAGCTATTTCTGCTGAAATGTCACAAGGTCGTCGCAATTTTCTAACGCATTCATCAATTGCACTCATTAGCTTGGCTGCCAGTGCCGTGTTACCAACCCCCGTGCTGGCGGCGGTAAACGCGGTGACCTTTGCCAGCGAACCCAGTTTTGATCGTTTAAATAATATTAATTTCTATGTTTCACGTTCTGAGCTGAAAAACATTGCGTTGGGGCGAGTTGATTTTCAACAGCCAACGGATGAAGCACAATATTTGGCACAAGTCTTGTTCCAAGAGTTAATGAAGTACTGTTTCTTACTTAATAATAGTGGCTTGTCTCAGCAATTAGGCAGTGGGATGATGCCTGACATGACATTAGTCTACTTAAATGATGGTTACGATATGCCATTTTCAGTATTTGTTCAAAACAAAGAGTACTTTGAAAAAATATGGCTGAGTATATTAGTGGGTTACTGCAAAAATCATACAGCACCAATGAAAATGTGACGGTAAATGACCGATTACATTACAACTCATGGGATATGATTAAAGTTAATGCCAATATTCAAGAAGCCGAAAAAGGTAAAGATTTCAAATTAATTATCGATCGCCTATATTCAATAGCAACTCATTTTTGTCAAGGGGGAGCGCTAAGCCAATATAAAAAAGAAGGCGAGCGTTGGGCTCGCGAGCTGATGAATCATTACAATAAGACGGAGGTACTTGATCAATTCATTAAGGAGTTTAACGTGCAGGGGGATCTCGGCACCACATCTTCATTTGCCAAAGCCATGCAGCAAACCTATAACACCATTAATAAGGTGAGAGCACTGAATACTGCATCGGGTAAAAGGATTCAAGAGCAAGAAATCCAAGAATTTGAACGGGTAATGACGGGTGCTGTGTATACCGGGCTTGCGGTTAATGTCAGTTGGGGCAGCCAAAAAGAGCAATATAGTTTATTGGCTAATAAGAAAAACTTTTTGGATGTGGTTAATTTTTTAAGAAATGATATAGGTAACAAGTCATCATTCTGGCAAAGTTTCTTTACCATCCATCATCCTGATAAGTTTTGGGACAGCCTTAATCAGATGAATCTTCAGAATAACACCTTATTAGATGCTCAAGCTACCCAGCGAATTTTGCAAGTATATCCCAGTTTAGCCGGTGGTGTAAGGCGTAATGCTTTGGGTGCTGTAAGAACTCAGCTCTCTGTACTGTCATTGTTACTCGGGGTAGGCCATTTTTCTTGGGCAGTTGCAACTGAACGAAAAGACATAAGTAGTGCGATTGATTGGGTTAAACTTGCAGTAGCTTTTACGAAAACCACATTAACTCTTATCCAATTGGATGTGTTTTTTGGAAAGATCGTGACGCTTATTTACGGCAATGGCGGCCGAATTGTTGAGTTAGTAGCAACGAACATCAATAACTTCAGTAAGTTTATTAGTAATCTGGTAAGCAAAGGAAAGTATCTAAGTAATGTCGTTGAGCGGCAGGTCGTCACCAAATTATTTCTTGCGACATCGAATATCACTCGGATTATTCAAATATGTTTCGTCGGCTTGGCCGTATTAAGTACCGCATTGGCGGCCTATAGTTTATATGAAGCGATAGTGGGTGGTGATATAGGCGATATTGTGTTTGCTGCCATTAATACATTAATTGCCTCTGTGGCGCTAGCTCTCACTATTACGGGACTGATAGGGATCGCGACAGGGCCGCTTGGTATCGTTGTTGCGGTGGTGGGGATTCTAGTCGCCATTGCGCAATGGATTTACGGAGCACTGAAAAAACCGGTGATACCCCCATCACCGATTGTGAAATATACCAACACCTATATCAGAGGGAGCGATTTAGAGTATCAAAAAATAGGATCTTATATTTGCCGAGCGTTAACTTACCGAGAAGGGAATCGGGTATGTGCATTCGATGCCAAAACAATGAATACCGATTGGGAAAAAATTGCTGGGATCAGAGATGATAATGCCAGAACTTATTCAGAGGCCGGGGCATTGGTCACCTCATCTAGAACATCTAAAATATACAATTTTGCAAATATAAAAGACCCTAAATGGAATCGTATCTCATCATTTTTTGCGCAGGGTGCTACTCAATCAATAGCGGGTTGGAAGCCTGCCGATGATCTAGACCGGTGTCAACATGCGGTCGAGTCACGAGATAAATTTGGCCGTTCGGCAGCAATATTTCTTGCTACTACAAAAACATCTGGATCTGCCAAGGTTTATTTAACTGCTCATCTTGAGGATGCCCCCAAGCACTACCACGAACTGCAATTTGGCGAATGGCGAGAGGATAAATTAGATGTCGTTGCCATCAATGATCTCGATGAGACTATATTCCTCGTGGTTACCACCCAGCATATTTATCAGATAAAAGGAGGAGTGGTGACTAAGGTTGTCTCAGATTTTGTTGGTGAACCTGGCGCCAAAGTGTATGCAGGCATTATTACAGCAGTAGCGCTTGGTCCTCATGTTAATTTGTTTTATAAACTGGGCCATATAGATGCTCCTGAAACAGGTTATCACTACCACCTCACTCGTGATGATGATGGTAATTATACCAACATGAAATTACTGCGAACCTTCGATAAATTCAGACCGAATAATTCAGTTGTCGGCTATCTATTTAAAAAGACCGCTAAGTTAGCAGCGCGAATGGATTTTATCTATTTTAATGGTTTTAATTATGCTCGTTATGGCGCCATCATTAATAATAACGGAGAGTCCTCATTCTCTTTATATAATGGTGTGGAGTTTAAGGTACCTAATACTGGGTTCCTGTACTTTTATAAGAACGCGTTTATTCCAAGTTAATCCTGTTGCAGGTCTCTCTTCATGTGAGAGACCAGCAACAGGTCGGTAGTTTTTGTTCGCCAACGTTAAAAAACCGTCCCTGATATCGGGGGCGGTTTTTCTGCCACTATGTGATACCGGCCGCGCTTCAAATAGCCTTCTAGGCATCGATTCAACTTGGGACACCTACTTTTTCAGTGGTTGTTGCAAAGTCGACAGGACTTGGCGCCAGCGCGGGAAGGGAGAGATTGACCATCAGGAGTAACCACATCATGCCTTGAAATAGAGAACCCCCGATGCGAGGCATCGGGGGTTCTGAGTCGAGCAACACTAGCCGAAAATGTGTAACCCTATGTCAGGACTCGATCAAGCGAAGAGAAATCAGTTGCCAAGGGTGGCGAACAGACTTTGCTCTAGGGTGCCGCGCGAGACGCAAACCGGCTTGATGGAAGGGGCCGACACGCGCTCGCCTGAGGACTCAACGAAGAACAATTCAGTACTGCCCTTGACGTTGACGGTTGCTACGCTGCTGTTGCCGCTTTGGGTGATGATCAGGTTGATCTGTAGGTTAGGGTTGCCCAGCGCTACTTTGGAGCCCATGGTACCGCAATCCAGCCACTCCAGACCGTCAGCAGAGTGCTCGACGTTAGCTGTCATCAGACCGGAACCGCGCTGGCTGTTTTCGATGTTAAGGCCGTGATCGGTGAACCACTTTTCAGCGCGAGCCCATACCAAATCAACCGGGATTGCCATCTCTTGGGTATTGTTCGTCGCCTTGGCAATCGGCGGGTTGTAGCGGTACTCTTCACCGCCATTGTTGTCACCAGCACAGCCGACCAGCAGCAGCGCCAGCGCACCTCCCATTATCTTTTTCATTTTTTGTCTCTCATCCATATCATCCGACCATTGGCCAACCGGCGCTTATTATCTCCAGAGTGACGATCTCTGTCAGCAAGCAAAACCCAAGACACCCACCTTTTTGGCTGCAAGAGGGCATAGCACCTGACTGGATAGGCCATTGTCGAAGGAAGATTGCCATGACCAGCAAGCTGTGCCAGCTTTTGTGTCTGTTCACCATCAGCGTTTGCGCTTATACAACCAGTACTATGGTAATACCTCCAATCAGTTGAAATGGTGCCTTTCGATAAAGGCACCAATCACCTTCTCGTGGAGCTCCATGGGGCGATAGATGTAATGACCCAGCGATTGGCGACGCGACGCCTACGAAACAAGACAGTGGCCTATTTAATTTGGCTACTCCACCCATTCAATAAATGAGCGACGTAATCTTGTCGTTAATACCTAAAAACTAGCGATGACGGTGCTACATAAAAGAGTGTTAAAGCCATGGATCACGGTCAATCGCCTAGTATCGCTTTAAAAATACAGAGTGACAGGCAATTTGGGGTGTCCAAGATATGTGGCTTTACTCGCTATAGAGCACAGGTGGCAGAGCCCTCAGGGTCGATTTGGGAAATAGCACGAGAATAGCTTGTCTTTTGTTATCTCACCTTTTTTGGCATAGCTTTTGCTAATAAATCGTTTAAAGCAGGAGGTGTGCTTATGACGATTTCATTTGATAAAGCTTTTGGCGTGCATCAACACACGCTGAACATTCGCGCGAAGCGTGCAGAGATATTATCAAGCAATATTGCTAATGCAGATACTCCTGGATTCAAAGCCAAAGACATCAATTTTGCTCAAGCCTTACAGGGTGCCCAGCAACGTCAAAGTTTTGGCCTTGCGGCCACCAGTGAAAAACACTTTGCCTTACAAATGGATACACCTGGGGTAACGCAATACCGCAACCCTCTGCAACCTGACACTGGTGACGGGAATACCGTAGATGTCCAACAGGAGCGTAGCGAGTTTTTGCGTAATAGCCTCGAGTATCAGACCTCCCTTGAATTTATGAATAGTAAAATCAGTGGTCTGCTGAAGGCCCTGAAAGGAGAACAGTGATGAGTTTGTTCAAGGTCTTTGATATTGCAGGTTCCGCTATGAGTGCTCAATCCGTACGGCTTAATACGGTTGCTAGCAATATGGCCAACGCGGATAGTGTCAGCTCCAGTGTGGAAGCAACTTACCACGCTAGGCGGCCAGTTTTTGCCGCCCAATTAGATCAAGCTATGTCTGATAAGCAAGGCTCTGTTGGGGTTGAAGTGAAGGGAATTGTGGAGAGTAAGGCTCCTTTACTGAAGGAATACAACCCTAATCATCCGATGGCAGACAAAGATGGCTTCATTTTTAAACCCAATGTCAACATGGTTGAGGAAATGGCTGACATGATAAATGCGTCTCGTAGTTATCAGACTAATGTTCAAATAGCTGATTCGGCCAAAAAAATGCTGCAGCAGACACTTAACCTCGGCAAGTCTTGAGAGGGTAACCCAACATGGTTGATATAAATAACAATGTGAGTGGGCTAAATCGAACCAGCACTCAAAGCGCAGATTCGCAGTTACCTAAAAAAGAGCTTGACGAAGCCTCTTTTTTAAAAATGCTGACAATGCAGCTCTCTTATCAAGACCCCTTTAAACCTGCTGATAACGCTCAGATGCTGTCGCAGATGACGTCCATGTCGACCACGAGATCTATTAACCAGCTATCGACTCAAATGGGGGGATTAAATGATTTGATGATGTCTAGTCAGGCACTGCAAGCGTCTTCTTTGGTCGGACAGGATGTGTTAATTCCATCTGATACGGGCTATTTAGATGAAGATAGTCAGTTATCAGGTGTGATTGCCGTGGGCGCAAAAACGCTTTCCAATATCAAAATAACTATCGAAGATGAGAAAGGCCAAGTAATAAAAGATATGGTCATAAATGGTGCGCAACAGGGTAATGTCGCGTTTAACTGGGATGGTACAGATAAAAATGGTCGTCCTGTTATGGCTGGGAAATACAAAATTAAAGCAAGTGGTGCAGATATTTCGGGCAAGTCTGAAAGTGTCCCTGCATTAACTTATGGTCAAGTTGAAAGTGTTACTCTAGGGAGCAAGTCATTGCCTACTCGGGTGCAACTAAAAGGGCTTGGGCTAATTATGCTAACGGATATCGTAGAGATTTCCGGTAGTAAAAACCAACCTAAAGAACCCTCTACCCCTCAGCCCTCTGCGGTGATTTAAGGAGCAAGAAATGTCATTTAACAATGCTTTAAGTGGTGTCAATGCAGCACAAAAAGACCTGAACGTCACCGCTAACAATATCGCCAACGTTAACACCACCGGCTTCAAAGAGTCGCGTGCTGAGTTCGCTGATGTTTATGCTAACTCGATCTTTGTCAATGCCAAAACCCAAGTAGGTAATGGGGTTGCAACAGGGGCGGTAGCGCAGCAGTTTCATCAGGGGGCGCTGCAGTTCACCAATAACTCGCTCGATCTAGCTATTCAAGGTAATGGTATGTTCGTTACCTCTGATGGTTTAACTAACTTAGATCGAACCTTTACACGAGCAGGTGCCTTTAAACTCAATGAAAATAGTTATGTAGTTAATAATCAGGGCCACTTCTTACAAGGTTATGAAATTAACGCTGATGGAACGCCTAAGGCCGTAAGTATTAGTGCGACCAAACCGATTCAGGTTCCCGATAGAGCTGGGCAGCCGGAGAAAACAGGTCTTATCGAGGCTAGTTTTAATTTACCTTCCACATCGTCCCCGCTACCTGCCGGTGATACGCTTCCATCTAACTTTGATCCTAAAGATTCAAAGACTTACTCAGCTTCCACCTCGGTTGTCGTGTATGACTCATTAGGAGAGCCTCATACGATCACGAAGTATTTTATCAAAGAAGCAGATCCGGCAGACCCTGCACTACCAGCAAACCCGACAGCGTGGCGTATGTATATGTATCAGGGAGATAAGCCGATCGATATTGTTGGTGGGCTTACCCCAACCATGCAGTTTGGTTTGGATCCAGCACCAGCAGGAGCAAGAATTACCTTTGGCGCTGATGGTAAAATGATCACTCCAACTCTGCCCAACCCTATAGAAACTGAACCACTTGGCACACCTGGAGCGGGTATTATTACGAATGGTGCTGACCCGGCACAGGCTTTGGAAATTCGTCTTGGCACGGTTACGCAATACGCATCACCCTTTGAGGTCAATAGACTTACTCAAGATGGTTCGACTGTGGGTCGCCTAACTAAAGTTGAAATTACTCCTGACGGGGTCATTTCCGCGACTTACAGTAATGCAACCACGGTCAAAGTAGCGATGGTGGCAATGGCTAAGTTTGCGAATTCCCAAGGGTTAACTCAGGTGGGGGATACCTCTTGGCGTCAATCGCTACTTTCTGGCGATGCATTACCAGGTACTCCCAATACAGGTACTTTTGGGACGATAAAATCATCAGCACTGGAGCAATCCAACGTTGATTTGACTAATGAATTGGTTGACCTCATCACGGCTCAGCGTAACTTCCAAGCAAACTCTCGTTCGCTGGAGGTGAATAGTTCACTACAACAGACCATCCTACAGATCCGTTAAACCTGATCGACATATTAGTAGGGTGCATTAAGCGTAATGCCAGTCAGTGAAGCCTGACTGGCATTGTTTTTATTGGCTTTTTCACATTGAATCTCCCCAGGTTTTCTAGACACTCTGTTGTTGAACATTGAACTGCTTTTCAAACTCTACCGGCGACAGCCCATCATTGGAACCATGGCGCCTGATTGGGTTGTAAAACATTTCGATATAATCAAATACGTCGCTGCGGGATTCGTCTCTTGTCGAGTAAATCCTGCGCTTGATCCGCTCCCTTTTGAGTAACTGAAAGAAGCTCTCGGAGACAGCATTGTCGTGGCAGTGTAACCGTTCACCGGCAGGGGCTTGACGCACACAATTCGGCAGGGATGGGGTAATCCGTTTTCTCGATGCAGGCTTTGACGATAGCGCGCAGCCACTCCTGAGGACAACGTCCCAAGCGTTTGGCTGTCTCCACCAACGACAGGATACGCTGGCGAAACAACTCGCCACGATGTGAGCACACGCCGTAGCTTCCTTTGCACCACAGCACATAGCCGCGCAGCGCTCGTTCCGCCTCATTGTTCGTCAGCGGAATATCCTCATCACTCATAAACCGC
>NZ_PGGC01000095.1 GCF_002795305.1 Aeromonas cavernicola | reverse complement strand
AAGCGCGGCGACGTGTTGAGCTAACCTATACTAATTACCCGTGAGGCTTAACCATACAACACCCAAGAAGTGTTCTGGGCCTTGTAGCAAGTGAACGAACTACTCAAATTCAGTGATAGTGACAAGCCAAGCGCAACATCACTACTCACGTCAGCTTTCTGGATGAAGATTTTTGCCTGGCGGCAATAGCGCTGTGGAACCACCTGATCCCATGCCGAACTCAGAAGTGAAACGCGGTAGCGCCGATGGTAGTGTGGCATTCGCCATGCGAGAGTAGGACACTGCCAGGCACCTAATTAGCAATAAGCTAGCCGAATGCGGAGCGGTAGTTCAGTCGGTTAGAATACCGGCCTGTCACGCCGGGGGTCGCGGGTTCGAGTCCCGTCCGCTCCGCCAGTTATAAGATAGTGACAATTACAAAGCCCAACTGATTTATTCAGTTGGGCTTTTGCTATTTGGTCAAATGGTGGGGGTCAATAGATGGGCCGTTTTTATCTGTATTGGCCAACAGAGGTGCGATATTAAAAACGGCTATTTACTATAGCTTCGCAGCATTTATAGCCGTTTTCATGTGTAGTGATTCGTGCCGCAGAGTAAAAGAGCTGATCTAATAACAGATCACGATGCAATCGCCACTATCACTACATCCAGTCTGCATTACGAATAACCCCAACCGCGAGACCTTCAATAGTGAGCTGCTGATTAGCTAGGTCTACTGCTATCGGGGCTAACTCCTCGTTTTCCGGCAGTAGCCAGACTTGACTGCCTTTACGCTGGAAACGCTTAACCGTTACATCTTCATCGAGTCTAGCGACGACCACTTGGCCATTGTGCACTTCATTAGTCTTATGCACTGCGAGCAGGTCGCCATCCAAAATCCCAATATTTTTCATGCTCATGCCTTGGACTCGCAGCAAAAAATCTGCTGGGGGATGAAATAATGCTGGGTCGACCTGATAGTGGCTCTCAATATGCTCTTGCGCGAGAATGGGCTCTCCTGCCGCGACTCGACCAATGAGTGGTAACCCGCTCTCTGTCTGGGTTTCCTCTTCTTCCAGTAGTAGGCGAATACCACGAGAAGTACCGGGCATGATCTCGATGACCCCTTTCTTAGCGAGTGCTTTCAAATGCTCTTCGGCTGCATTAGCAGATTTGAAGCCAAGCTTTTGGGCAATCTCAGCACGAGTCGGTGGCATGCCGGTTTCGTTCATATTGATTTTGATCAGTTCCAGTACCTCGGCTTGGCGAGATGTAAGGGGCTTCATATATATTCACCTGTTTTTTTATACAGCACACTGGCAGTATATACAGTGCTGTGGCCAAGGCAAGGCGCAGCAGCTACAAGTCTCTCTCTGTGCGCCTAAATCGTCAGTTCTTGATCTTGCGCAGCCAACTCATCGTACCTCTCGACGACAAAAAGTCCGTGATTTGGTATGCTCACGCCGCATTTTTTTGGAGAGCAGATAGACATGTCCCTAGGGCAACACATTTCTAGAGCCATCTTGCAGTGGCCGATCAATGGCTTGGTTAATCATAAGAGCTTGCCAGAAAATCCCATCACTGAGCTCAATTTGGATTCATCGAGACCCATTGTTTACGCCCTAAAGACCAGTTCGATTACTGATCTTATGACGTTGCAGCGCTGCTGCGAGGATGTCGGTTTACCAGGTCCTTTCACTCCGCTTGAGCACAATGGCCAGCTGCTGCCTCGTTATGTTTGTTTGGATCGTCCGCCCCCTCTATTTGGTCAACGCAACAAGCCACTACCGTTCCTTCAAGAATTTCATCAGCTGCTGGATTTACACAAGCTAGACCCTGAGTTGGATATTCAGGTCATCCCTGTCACCTTGTTTTGGGGCCGAGCACCGGGTCGCGAAGGTGAGGATGCCTCTGGCTGGAATATAATCAGCAGTCTGGCCCCAAATCGGCTTAAAAAGGCGCTCATTGTGATCCTCAAGGGGCGTGAGAACTTGGTGCGTTTCTCTTCGCCGCTTTCCTTACGCTACATGGCTGATAAGCATGGGACGGATGAGGCAATTGCTCACAAACTGGCCCGTGTGGCGCGAACTCACTTTAGTCGTCAGCAATTAGCCGCAACCGGGCCTAAGTTGCCGAATCGCAACTTACTATTCAGGCAGTTGCTCGACTCTCGGGTGATCCAGCAGGCGGTGGAGGAAGAAGCGCTGCGCGATGGCATCACGCTTGAGAAAGCGCAAAGACGGGCACACAGCTATATGGATGAGATCGCATCGAATTTCTCCTATCGCTTGGTCCGGCTTGGTGAGAGTTTTCTTGGCTGGTTATGGAACAAGCTTTATCGTGGCCTGTCGGTCAATGGTGCCGAGAAAGTGCGGCAACTGGCTCAGGAAGGGCACGAGATCGTCTATGTGCCTTGCCACCGTAGTCACATGGACTATCTGTTACTCTCCTATGTCATCTACCACCAAGGGATGGTACCCCCTCATATTGCGGCGGGGATTAATCTCAATTTCTGGCCCGCTGGCCCGATCTTTCGCCACGGTGGTGCTTTCTTCATTCGCCGAACGTTCAAGGGTAACCCGCTCTACAGCACGGTGTTTCGGGAATATCTGAATTTACTGTTTGCTAAAGGCTATTCGGTGGAGTTCTTTGCTGAGGGGGGCCGCTCTAGGACCGGTCGTCTGCTTCCACCGAAAACCGGCATGCTCGCCATGACACTGCAAGCCATGATGGGTGGGTTAGATCGGCCCGTGACCTTAGTACCTGTGTATCTTGGTTATGAGCATGTGATGGAGGTAAATACCTATCACAACGAGCTCAAAGGCAGTCGTAAAGAGAAAGAGAGTTTCCTGCAGGTGCTCGGTATTTTGCGCAAGTTGCGTAACTACGGCCGTGGCTTTGTTAATTTTGGCGAGCCGCTGACCCTCAATAGTTACCTCAATGAACATGTTCCAGCATGGAAGGCAGAGATAGGTCAAGACACCCGTCCTGACTGGATGGCACCGACCGTTAATCAGCTGGCCGATCTATTGATGACACGGATTAACGATGCCGCGGCTGTGAATGGGCTGACCTTGAGTGCGCTGGCGTTACTGGCCGCTGAGCGTCATGCACTGACTCGTGATGAGCTATATGCCCAGCTTAATACCTACCTCGATTTACTCCGGCAGGTGCCTTATAGCGTCCAGAGCACCCTGCCTGATGAAGATGCTAACACTCTGTTAGATCAGGCTATGGAGCTGAACAAGTTTGAGGTGAGTGAGGATAAACTGGGGCAAATCATCAGTTTGGATCGCTATCAGGCTATTTTGCTGACCTATTACCGTAATAACATCCTGCACCTCTTTGCGATGCCGTCGTTAGTGGCTGCATTGATTGAGCGTTGTGAGGGGATCTCACGTGACAAGATTGTGACCCGTTGTCTGGCGATCTATCCACTCCTCAAAACCGAGCTGTTTTTACGTTACCAAGATCATGAGTTACCAGAGCTGATCGATGCCTTATTGAGTGAGCTGCAACGTCAGCAGCTGATCACCGTGGATGATGGCGGTTACTGGGTAAACCCAGCAAACCAGACGCGGTTATTGCTATTGGCGGAGAGCATCCAAGAGACGCTACAGCGTTATGCCATTGTACTCACTCGGGTGCTGGCTCACCCCTATATCGATGCCGCGCAGCTGGAGGCTGATGGCTTGATGATGGCGGAACGCTTGGGCACGCTACACGGAATTAATGCCCCCGAGTTTTTCGACCAGAAGCTGTTTAGTACCCTGATCCAGACCTTGCGTAACCAAGGCTATCTGGACGCGAGTAGCAAGTTTGATGTTGCTCGCTTCCAACTGCTGGCCGATAACATAGCGCCGCTGCTGAGCAATAAAATTCGTCGCACGATTCAGGCGGGCAACCAGCTCTGATCCCCCTCATAAAGACGCTCAAGGCAGACCATCTTGCCTTGAGCGTCAACACCGAGCGGGGCTTAGGTTGTCTAGTCGGTGGTGGTGTTGCCCATAACCTGATACCAGTCAAGTTTGCGGGTGAGCACCATGACCAGCGCCAGTACTAAGAACAGCAGCAAGGCACCCAGTAACAACGCCATATCCTCCGCTTGCAACAGGCCAAACAGCAGGGCATAAACCAACCCGAGCAAGATGGAGAAACCGGCCCCCGGTTTAAACCCACCCAAGATGTGGCTCAGGTAAAAACCGTTGAGCATCACGCTGGCGAGCGCTGCACAGAGGTAAGCCCAAGCAAAACCGAGGTGCTCGGTCAGTGCCAGCAGCACCAGATAGAAGATGGCCAGCCCCATCCCCACTAGAGCGTATTGAATCGGGTGTACCCTTAGCCCTCTGAGCAGCTCGAACATAAAGAAGCTGATAAAGGTTAAGCCGATAAATAACAAGGCATACTTAGCCGCCCGCTCATTTTGCTGATAGTGATCTACCGGCTGTACCAAGCTAATGCTGAAGCTAGGTAGTTGCTCGGTACCTCTCACCATTATTTGGTCAAAACGGTTCGCCATATCGGTGGCAAACCAGCTGGTCTGCCAGTTGGCAGTAAAGCCTTGCTTACTGATGTCGCGGCGAGTCGGGAGGAAGTCACCGAGGAAGCTGGGATGTGGCCAGTTACCCTCCATCGTCAAATGGCTGTTACGTCCAACAGGTACCAATGAGAATTTCTCCATCCCCTGTAAGGTCAGTTGCACGGCAAAGTCACCCCCCTGCGGCTGCTGTGCCGGGAGCGGCACATGTACGCCAGCCAGATCGCTGATGTGCGCCCCCGGCAGCACTTCGCGGAGGTGGCCACTGAGGGTGACCGACGGGATTTGGCTGATACCACGGGCATCCGAGAGCGCCATGCTCAGATAAGGCTCATCGGCTATTGCCCCCTCCGGCAGTTGCCAGTCAGGGTTGGCTGGTAGCGTGCCGGTCAAGGAGATGTTGGTCTGATAAACCTGAGCTTGATAGATACCGAGCCGACGTGGTGTTACCTCTAGCTTCACCTGAGCATTGAGCTGCTCTGGTAGGATGAAGCGAGCGTGGTATTTACGCACCATCTTTACCTTATCCCCCTCCTGGACTTTTACCTCGCGGCTATATGGCAGCACGAGCACTGGGCCAATTAACTGCTGCGGGCCGCTGGCGCTTGCCATGATCTGATCTATTGCATCAGTGCGATAGGCTTGGCGTTCCTGATTGAGGTCACGAATAGACTGCATGGGTAGCATCAGTAACAGGCCGAGCAGAATTAACAGTGTAATTTTATGGGTAAGAATATGTTTCAACATGACAATCCCTCCTTGAGACCTGGCTACGTTAGCAATGGGGGGTGAAGGGAATATGGGGTTGTGTGAAGTGGCGGTGAAGTGAATAAAAAAACCGGCGCAGCGCGCCGGTGGGAGTGAGGAGAGTTAACCCATTAATAGCTGGCAAGGCGAGCCGGCAGGGCGGCCAGTACCTCCTCTTTTGCCTTAAGTGATGCAAACTGCTTACCGGGTTTTTGCACCACGGTATGGACGAAAATCAGCTGCTTGCCCGGTTTGCTGGCCCAGCCGACGAACCAGCCGATCTGCTGATCGCGGTTAAGGTTGCCATCCTGCTTCTTGGGGTAGCCCATCCCCGTCTTACCGTGGATCTGCCAGCCGTCGATCTCGCTGACCTTGAATATATTGGCGGTGTATTGCAGGGTTTGCGCCGAGACTGGCAGCTTGCCGCTCAGCATCTTACTGAGGAAGCGGGCCTGCTCCTCTGGGCTAATCAGGAGGCTGGTGCTGAGCCAAGCCTGAGTCAGGCCGTCATGCTTGCCCGGATTACCGTCGATGTTTCGGTTGCCGTAATCGAAGCGGTTCACATACTGCTGGAAGCGTTCCCATCCCAACCATTCGGTCAGCTGCTGAGAGAACCACACCACCGAGTGAGCTGCCCAGCGGGTCGGGGTCGTGGTTTCGCGCCAAGCGGGCAGCCAGCCGTCATAGCTCGGCTTGTAGGGGAGCGCCGGAAGCTTTTCATCCACCAGAAAACCGCTGTCGTAGCCCATCAGTGCCAGCGGGATCTTAAAGGTGGAGGCAGGCGGCAGCCGCGTGGTGCAATCCCCTTCAGCAGAGAGCGTTTGCCCATTGCTATCGACATAGAGAAAGCAGCCGCTGACCGCCGAGGCGGGCAGGGTGCAGAGTAGGCTACTGGCCAATAGGCTGGAGAGCAGTAGGCGGGACATCGCGTTTCCTTAAGCAAATAACGGGGACATCACGGCAGTGTAACGCCGCTTTGTGTGGCGACCGTGAAGTGATAGGCAAGGGACTAGGCGAGCGGTAGCCAAAGTTCGGCTAGCACGCCCCCTTCAGGGCGGTTGCACAGGGTTAACCGACCACCGTGTTGGCGGGCAACTTCATGGGCGAAGCTGAGCCCCAGACCGCTGCTCTTGCCCTTGTCCGGGCGTGGCAGCGAGTAGAAACGCTCAAAGATCCGTGGCAGGGCGTAGTCGGGAATGCCAGGACCGTTGTCGGAGACCGAAAAACAGTAACCCCCTTGCTGCAAAGCCCCTTGCAGGCGCACGGTGGCGCCAGTTGGGGAGAAGTCGATGGCATTATCTAGCAGATTGCCTATTGCCTGTTCGATTAACAGCGAGTCCCATTTGGCCTTGGTGCTGCTGGCTAGTGTCGTTAACAAGCTTATCTGACGAGGCGACGCTGCGATTTGGCGGGTATCGAGCACTCGTGTAGCCAGCTTACTGGGGTCAACCGTGTGGCGGTCGAGGGGTTGCCCCGATTCTAATCGTGCTAGCTGCAGCATTCGTTCAATCAACTGCTGGATGCGAGCAGTTTCCAGATTAATGTTGCCGATAAAGCGGTTAGCCACCGCGGGTGGGGGCGCTTCTGCGAGGATCTCCCCGGCTCCGCGAATCGCCGCCAGTGGGCTTTTCAGCTCATGGGTGAGGCTGTGAACATAATCCTCGATGTAGCCTTTGCCATCGAGCTGGTGGCGCATCGTCTCAAGGGCGCGGCCGAGCCGATCCAGTTCGACGGTATGCAGCCGTGGCAGTGGTGCCGCCTCTCCTTTACTGACGGAGTCGGCGTAGTGGACCAGCTTACCGATGGCGCGGTTGAGCCACCACACCAGCAGCCCGCCGATCAGCAAAGTGCCCAGTAGCATCTGGCTACCAACGCGCATCAGTTCTCGCTCCCCTCGCTCGATGGTGGGCATGAGGGTGCGACTGGGTTTAGCGACCGTGAGTACCCCGATGATCGCCACGCCATCGCGCAGTGGTGCGGCGACATACATGGTGGAACTTGCCGGATCATTGGGGTCGGTGCGAGTACTGCGAGCACCGTATTGGCCTCGCAGAGTGCGGTAGACGTCGTTCCAACGAGAGTAATCTTGGCCCACCGCGCCGCCATCAGAGTCGTAAATGACGATGCCCTGCTGATTGGTCACGTAGATGCGATATTCCGCGAGCTGTTTGAGATGACCATCGATCAAGGCGTTGACCGGATTTTGGTTGAGGCGGGCAAAGGCACTGGCCAAGCGTCCGTTTTGCATCTTGCCTTCCCGTAGGTCATCGCGTGCTAACGGCGCCAGTAACTGGGTCATGTCCACCAAGGTATCTTCAGTGGCGCTGCGTACCCCTGGTTTGATCTCTTCCACGAAGATCTTCACCACGAACCAAGTGGCGAGCGCAAAGATCAACAACAGCCCGCCCAGTAGTTGTAAGCCGAGCCTCATAGCTGCTCCAGACTGTAGCCTAGCCCGCGATGGGTCAGGATCAGATTGGTGTGCGGGTCATGTTCGCGCAGCTTGGCACGAATGGTCTTGATGTGGGTATCGACGGTGCGATCAAGGCTCTCTTCGGCATCTTGCCACACCAAATCCATCAGCTGTTGGCGCGAGTAAACCCGTCCCGGTGCCTGCATCAGGGTTTTGAGGAGCAAGTATTCGTAGCGGGTGAGCCCCAGCCGTTGGCCATGAAAGTGGATGCAGGCCCGCTCTTCATCCAGCACCAGCGGGCTGCTGGACAGAACTGCGGCCGGCTGGCTGCGGCGCAGGATGACCCGCACTCGGGCGCACACCTCGCGCGGCGAAAAAGGCTTGGCCACGTAATCGTCCGCCCCAATCTCTAACCCAATGAGCCGATCTATCTCTTCACTGCGGGCAGTCAGAAACATCAAGGGCACATTACTGCGAGCCCGCACCTGCTTACACAGCTCGAAGCCACAGATATCAGGCAGCCCCACATCGAGGATCATAAAGTCGGGTTGGGTTTGCGTCAGTTGGCTCAGCATCTGCTGGCCCAAGCTAAACCACTGCACCTCAAAGCCTTCGGTCTGTAGCGCGTAAATCAGGGTATCCGCAATGCTGGCCTCATCTTCCACCAGCCAGATAGTACGTTGTTGCATAGTCGCCTCACGATCAGTCGCCGCTATTTTGACATCTCCTTGCGCGCGCTCCTATTTGCGGTTTTATTTTTGCCAAAAAAGGGCTAACATTTCGATATTATTTCGAATCGAAACTTGTGCATGACCAAACGTAATACACAACAGCGCCGTCATACCATAGTGACCTTAGTTAACGAGCAAGGAGAAGTGAGCGTTGATGCGCTAGCGAACCACTTCTCCACCTCTGAGGTCACTATCCGTAAAGATCTCGCTCTATTAGAGAGCGGTGGCTTGCTGCTGCGCCGTTACGGCGGTGCCGTGCCCCTACCCAGCGAAATGGTGATGCCAACGCATTCTGAACATATTTCGAAACGAAAGATAGCGATAGCCAGAGCGGCCGCCGAGCGCATTCGCGACCACAATCGCATCATCATCGACAGCGGCACCACCACCAGCGCCATGATCCCCCTGCTGGGCCACAAGCGCGGCCTTATCGTGATGACCAACTCCCTCAATGTGGCCGGTGCGCTGCGTGAGCTGGAAAACGAGCCTACCCTATTAATGACAGGTGGCACTTGGGACCCTCATTCTGAATCCTTTCAGGGGCAGGTCGCCGAGCAGGTATTGCGCTCGTATGACTTCGACCAGCTCTTTATCGGAGCGGATGGCATCGACCCCGATCGTGGCACCACGACCTTTAACGAGCTGGTGGGGCTGTCGCGAGTGATGGCCGAGGTCTCGCGGGAGGTCATCGTCATGGTCGAGTCGGACAAGATCGGCCGCAAAATCCCCAATCTCGAACTGCCGTGGTCCGGTGTTCACACCTTAGTAACGGATGATGGATTGACCAATGAGATCAGAGCGCATATCAAAGGGTTGGGGATTACCCTCATCTGCGCCCCGATCATGGATTGAAGAGTGCTGGGTAGCCTAGATCGGAGCTATCCAACGCGCGTTTCATTTTTACATCTCAAGGAGAAGTGTATGTGTGGCATCGTCGGGGCTGTGGCTCAACGTGATGTGGCTGAAATCTTGGTAGAAGGTCTGCGTCGTCTCGAATATCGCGGGTACGACTCGGCTGGGGTGGCGGTATTTAGCGCCGATCATCCGCTGCAGCGGGTGCGGCGACTGGGCAAGGTTGCTGAGCTAGCCAACGCGCTCGACCAGCAGCCGGTGCACGGCGGCACAGGGGTTGCTCATACTCGCTGGGCCACTCACGGTGAACCCTCGGAGCGTAATGCTCACCCGCATGTGTCGGATCATATTGTGGTGGTGCACAACGGCATCATCGAAAATCATGAAGCGCTGCGCCATCAGCTGAAGGCGCTGGGCTATATCTTCACTTCCGATACCGACACCGAGGTCATTGCTCATCTGGTGCATCACGAGTTGAGATCGACCGACTCCTTGCTGGCAGCGATGCAAAAAACGGTAAAACAGCTGCGTGGCGCTTACGGCACCGTGGTGATGGATAGCCGTGACGACAGCCGCGTGGTAGTGGCGCGCTCTGGCTCGCCGCTAGTGATAGGCCGTGGTATCGGTGAGAACTTCATTGCCTCCGATCAACTGGCTCTGCTCCCGGTTACTCGCCGCTTCTTGTTCCTTGAAGAGGGTGACGTAGCGGAAGTGACCCGCCGCGAAGTGAGTATTTTTGATACCCATGGCCAACCCGTGGTGCGGGAAGAGCAAGAGTCCGACGTTTCTCACGATGCCGGTGATAAGGGCGAGTATCGCCACTACATGCTCAAAGAGATTCATGAGCAGCCAAAGGCGATCACCAGCACCCTAGAAGGCCGGTTAGCGGGCGAGCACGTGGTGGTCGAGTCGTTTGGTAATGGCGCTCGCACCATTTTCGAACAAGTGGACCATATCCAGATCGTCGCCTGTGGCACCTCCTACCACTCTGGTATGGTTGCCCGCTACTGGTTTGAAGAGATAGCAGGGGTATCGTGCGATGTGGAGATCGCCTCCGAATTTCGCTATCGCAAATCGGTGGTACGCCCCAACAGCCTGCTGATCACCCTCTCCCAGAGCGGTGAAACCGCCGATACCCTAGCCGCCTTACGGCTGGCCAAGGAGTCAGGCTACATGAGCTCACTGGCCATCTGCAACGTGCCGGGCTCCTCCTTAGTGCGTGAATCGGCACTGGCTTTTATGACCCGAGCGGGCGCCGAGATCGGTGTGGCATCCACCAAAGCGTTCACTACTCAATTGACCGGCTTGTTGATGCTGGTGGTGGCCATTGGTCGCTGCCGTGGCCACCTCAGTGCCGCTGCCGAGGCTGAACTGGTCAAGGCACTGCAAGCCTTGCCACTGCGGATCAAAGAGAGCTTGGCGCTGGCCAGCGATATCGAAGCCATGGCGGAAGAGTTTGCCGATAAACAGCACAGCTTGTTCCTGGGGCGCGGCAGCCAGTATCCCATTGCCATGGAAGGGGCGCTCAAGCTCAAAGAGATCTCTTACATTCATGCCGAAGCCTATGCCGCAGGCGAGCTGAAACATGGCCCGTTGGCACTGATCGACGGCGAAATGCCGATCATCGTGGTGGCCCCCAACAACGACCTGCTGGAAAAGCTCAAATCCAACGTCGAAGAAGTGCGGGCCCGTGGCGGGATCCTCTACGTCTTCGCCGATACCAATACCGGTTTCAAGAGTGATCAGACCATGCGGGTCATGAAACTCAATCCGGTTGAAGAGGCGATCGCCCCCATCGTCTATACCGTGCCACTGCAACTGCTCTCTTATCACGTTGCTTTGATCAAAGGCACCGACGTAGACCAACCCCGCAATTTAGCCAAATCGGTGACGGTTGAGTAACTCGAGCCGATTGGGTGGGGCTCTCAAATAAGATGAAAATAACGACGCTCGGGTTGAACTGACCCCAGCACCCCTCATCATCGCTGCCTACCTCAATTGCTGTCCCACCATCCGAAACCCAGTGCTGGGTTTCGGATTTTTTTATGGGCATCAACTCGGTGTTTGCGGCGCGCTAGTGGCAAGCAAGGGGGTAGCCATCACCGACCATGGGGGCTGGTGGAGCGGCTAATAGCGGTGACAATAGCGGTTGGTCGCCATGGCTGTCAGTCCCCGCTATTGAGCACGCTAGAATGGTTTGTCTCCCAAGATGGTGGCTCGGTGCATGATCCGGCGGGCCGGTAGGTAGTCGGCGTTGGCGTAGTGTTGGGTGACGCGGTTATCCCAGATGGCGATATCGTGCTCCCGCCAGCGCACCTGATACTCGGGTTTGGTGACGTGACTGAACAGAAAGCCGAGTAGCGCGTCGCTCTCACGGGCCGGCAAGTCGGGTAGGTGGGTGGTGAATCCCTCGTTAACGAACAGCGCTTGGCGACCACTTAGGGGATGAGTGCGTATCACTGGGTGGCGTAGCGGCGGATGCCGCGCCGCTGCGGCTTGCCAGCGCTGGTATTCAGCTGGACTGGTGTTGTGGCGATGGGCCGGAAATGACTTGGTGAAATCATGCTCGGCCTCCAGCCCCGCTAACAGTTGTTGCAGCCGAGGAGAGAGCCCTTCAAAGGCGGCGATGCCGCTGGTCCATAGGGTATCGCCGCCCACCGCAGGTAACTGTTTGGCTGCAAGAATAGCCAGCGCGGGTGGTGTTTCGATAAAGGTGACATCGGTGTGCCAGTTGTCGTTATCGGGCGGATTATCGTCGTGGGTATCGAGCACGATGATCTCTTCGGCTTCTGCGGTGTGGGGGTAGACTGGGTGGATGTGCAGATCGCCGAAGCGGTGACCCAGTGCCCGCTGCTGCCGAGGGGTGATGGGTTGATCGCGAAAGAACAGCACCTGATGGGTCAGCAAGGCCTGTTGCAGCTGGGTGAATTGATGGTCATCAAGGGGTTCGGCTAGGGTGAGGCCACTGATCTCGGCACCGATATAGGGGCCCAGAGGGGTGATATGCAGGGAATTGCTCATAGTCCTTCTCCATGCCACGGCGTCAGGCGACGCTGCAGCGCACGTAAACCAAGTTCCAGAGTGAAGGCGATCAAGGCGATCACCAGAATGCCCGCTAGCACCACATCGGTGGCGAGAAACTCGCTAGCGGATTGCACCATAAAGCCCACGCCACGGGTGGCGGCGATGAGCTCGGCTGCCACTAGGGTGGACCAGCCAACCCCTAGCCCGATGCGCAGCCCAGTGAGGATGTCCGGCAGGGCGCCGGGCAAAATGACGTACCACAGCACTTGCCAGCGGGTTGCGCCGAGGGATTGGGCGGCCCGCAGCCGTACCTGTTTTGCCCCCTGCACCCCAGCCAGCGTTGCCATGGCGATGGGGGCAAAGATAGCCAGATAGATGAGCAGCACTTTGGCGGTTTCACCGATGCCAAACCAGATCACCATCAGTGGCAGATAAGCCAGCGGTGGCACAGGGCGGTAGAGCTCAATCAACGGATCAATCATGCCGCGCAGAATAGGGCTGAGCCCCATTGCGATGCCGACCGTAACGCCGCATAAGGTCGCGGCGGTGAGGGCAACCAGAATGCGTTGCAAGCTGGCGGCGAGGTGCTGCCAGAGGGTGGCATCCATAAAGCCCTGCGGTCCTGCGAGGGTGACTAGTTGTTGTAGCACTTGGTGGGGGGAAGGCAGAAACAGAGGGCTGATTGCTCCTAACCGTGTCACCCCCCACCAGAGGGTCAGCAGGGCGGTCAGGGTGAGCAAGCTCACCCCCAGCCGATGCGACCAAGGCCAGCGCAGCCGGCGGCGCAGGGGCCAGCGTACTGAACGGGTTGGGCGAGCGAGTGTGAGGCTCATGCAAACACCTCCCGCGCGGCAAATACGCGACCGAGCACGTACTCACGCTGCTCGATAAAAGCAGGATCAGACTTGATACTGCGGCATGGCTCACCGGCTGCAAAACGGCGCCCAAAGTTTAGGGTGAGCCGCTCCAGCACTCGACCCGGCGCAGGGGAGAGCAACACCAGCTCAGTGGCCATAAATACCGCCTCTTCGATGTCATGGGTGATCAACAGCACTTGCTGGCGCTGGGCGTGCCACAGCCGCAGCAGTAGGGTTTGCATCTGCTCGCGGGTGAAGGCGTCAAGGGCGCCGAAAGGTTCGTCGAGTAACAGCAGTTGCGGCTGGGTAGCGAGAGCCCGAGCGATACCCACCCGCTGGCGCTGGCCACCAGAAAGTTGCCAGATAGCCTTGCCGCTGGCCTCCGCCAGTCCCACTTGACGCAGCATCGTCAGCGCCCTGGCTTCGCGCTCAGCACGGGATAAGCCCGTCAGTTGTAGCCCGAGGGCGACGTTGTCCAGCACGTTGCGCCACGGCAGCAGTCCATCGTGTTGAAACACGACCCCCCGCTCGGCACTGGGTCCGGTCACTGGCCTTCCCTGTAAGGTGATCTCCCCTTGCTGATAGGGAGTAAACCCCGCGATCAGGTTGAGCAAGCTGGTCTTGCCGCAGCCGGAGGGGCCGAGTACCACCATCAGCTCGCCCGCATTCAGGGTCAGATTGATGTCGTCGAGGACTCGGCGCCCGCCGTAGCTGGCACTAAGGTGAGTGATTTTCAGCATGGCTACCTCCTTGTGAGACAGGGTCAGCGGAACTGGCCTTTGACAAAACGGTCGGTGACGTAGTGGCGATAATCGTTGCCAGCCTGCGCGACCTTGCCCTGCTCTTTGAGAAAGCGACTGGTGTCCACCAGCGTTTGGTTCACCAGCGCCCCCAGTTCGGCGCTCTGCTGGTTAGCATTCAGGTAGGTATTCCCCTTGACCAGAGTGGGCACGTCTGGTGCGGCGACACCGCTTAGCTTGGCCAGTTTGGCGAGGTTGTCGGGCTGGGTCAGCCAGCTGTCAGGGTTGGCTAGATAGTCCTGTTGCGCTGCTAAGTTACTATCGACAAAGGCCTGCACCAGCTTGGGGTGAGCCTCGGCGAAATCTTTGCGCACTACCCATACATCCAGAGTGGGCGCGCCCCACTCACCGACCTGACTAGAGTCAGTCAGCACCTTGCCGCTGTTGGCCAGTTCGTTGAGAACCGGCGCCCAGACATAGGCGCCATCAATATCCCCTCGCTGCCAAGCGGCGGTAATGGCGGGTGGTTGCAGGTTGACGATCTCTACGCTGGCTGGCGCGACTCTCCAATGTTTGAGCGCCGCCAATAAGCTGTAGTGGGTTGTGGAGGTAAAGGGCACCGCAATGCGCTTGCCACGAAGTGCTGCTGGGGAGTCGATCCCGGGCTTGACCACCAACGCTTCCGAGTTACCCAGCTTGGCGGCGAGCAAGAACACCTCGATGGGTACCTGCTGGTTGGCCGCCACGGCCAGCGGACTGGAGCCGATATTGCCGATCTGCACATCGCCAGAGGCAAGCGCCCGCACCACGCTGGCCCCACTGTCGAATTTGAGCCACTGCACCTTGGCCCCGCTAGTGCGGGCAAAGGTGTTGTCAGCTTGGGCTACCTTGGCTGGTTCGGCGGAGGTTTGGTAGGCCACCGTTACCTCGACGGCACTGGCCTGCAGGCTGAATAGGGTGAGGGCGATTAGCCACAGAGGGTGTCCTTTTCCTGTCATGATATTGCTCCATCGGGTCAATGAAGCGGCAGTTTGCCCATCTCTTTGGGCGACAAGGAAAGACTAAAAATCGTGGCTTGATGAGATATGGTTCTTAGAAAAAGAGCGGTAACGCAATCCGGTTATTTGTATATCTCAATATGACCTATCGATAGTTGGCCATCGATAAAAGGGGACTGAACATCGCCGTCATTAAGGATGAGGGGAGTGCCAGCCCACTGGCCAGTAGGCTGGCGGGCGAGTGATGAGCGGTGGTACCAACGCAGCAAGGCCTGCATCTGCAGGCCTTGGTTATTTCTCGCGATTTGGTTTGCTTAACCGGGCAGCGCCAGCGGGTCGGGTTTACCGATGTGAATGGCGCGGGGCTTGAGCGCCTCCGGCAGTTCGCGAGCCAGGTCGATGGTCAGCAGACCATGCTCCAGCTTGGCGCCCTGCACCTCCACGTGCTGGCTCAGCTTGAAGGCAAGCTCGAAGTCACGCTCGGCAATCCCCTGATGGAGGAACTGGCGCTCACCGGCCGCAGCCCCTTTGCGCCCCTTCACCTTGAGAGTACCGTTTTCAGTCTCCAGCGCCAGCTCTTCGCGCTCGAAGCCAGCCACGGCGACCGTGATGCGATAGCCATCCTGATCGCGCTTTTTAATGTTGTACGGGGGGTAAGCGGCGGTCTTCTGCTCGAACAGACCTTCCAGCTCACGGGCCATCCGCTCGAAGCCGACGGCATTGGAATAGAGATGAGAAAAATCGAGGTTACGCATAATCCTATCCTTCTAATAAGCAACAGGTTCAACTCGCCACAGGCCCGTCATCGGCACCCGGGAAATTTTAAAATTTCAGTGAATTCAGGTTATCAGCCGTTGATCTCAATCTTGCGTGGCTTCATCGCCTCGGGCACTTCACGCACCAGCTCGATGTGCAGCAAGCCGTTTTTCAGGTCGGCCCCTTTCACCCGCACATAGTCGGCCAGCTGGAAGCGGCGCTCGAAACCACGTTCGGCGATCCCCTGATAGAGATAGCTGCGCCCGGTGTCTGCCTGCTTGTTGCCCTTCACCGTCAGCAGATTTTCCTGGAAGCTCAGCTCCAGCTCTTCCTGGGTAAAGCCAGCCACCGCCATGCTAATGCGGTAGTCGCTGTCACCCAGCTGCTCGATGTTGTAGGGGGGATAACCGGCATTGCCATTGCTGGCCGCAGATTCGATAAGATTGGCCAGACGATCGAAACCGATGGCAGAACGATAGAGCGGAGAAAAGTCGATAGAACGCATAGTATTACCCTCTCGTGAGCGATAACGGATTGTTTGCCCTCCTTATGGACGGGCGCCTGGTCGAAACCTCTGTCGAGCGTTCCGGCCTTGTTACCTATATAGGGGCTCACTTTTTCCTTTCAAGGGGATTTTTTCAAATTTTTAAATGGCCGCGCCGACCTTTGGCACATCAACCTGTTGGCCCGATAGTGATGATAATCGACCCGTGGGCCACTGATGGCAACTCGCTCCACACCCCATAATTGGTTGCATATCCACCAGCCAACATGGAGCCATCCCATGAAGATTACCCAGGTTCGCAACGCCACCCTGCTGCTCGACTATGCCGGCACCCGCTTTCTGATAGATCCCATGCTCTCGGCCAAAGGGGCCTTCCCCGGCTTTGAGGGCACCGCCAACAGCCAGCAGCGTAATCCGCTGGTCGAGCTGCCGCTACCGATCGATGCGCTGATCGATGTGGACGCAGTGATCGTCACCCACGATCATCCCGACCACTGGGATGACGCCGCCAGAACGTTGCTCCCCAAGCATCTGCCACTGTTTGTACAACATCAGAAGGATGCCGATGCCATTCGTGCCAGTGGTTTTGAGGATGTGCGCCTGCTGAGCGAACAGCCCGAATTTGCCGGCATTCGCCTGCAGCAGACCAGTGGTCAGCATGGCAGCGACCAGCTGATGGCGGTACTGGGTGAACGCATGGGAGAGGTGTGCGGCGTGGTCTTCTCCCACCCCGATGAACAGAGCCTCTATCTGGCCGGTGATACCATCTGGCATCCCCGGGTCGAGCAAGCCCTGCAACAGCATCAGCCCGAGGTCGTCATCCTCAACTGCGGCGATGCACAGGTGCCCGGGCTCGGTTCCATCATCATGGGCAAGGAAGATGTCGCCGCCGTTTATCAGGCCGCACCGCAAGCCACGCTGATCGCCAGCCATATGGAGGCGGTCAACCACGCCCTGCTGTCACGCCAGGAGCTACGCGACTATCTGACGGAACGGGGCATGACGGATCGGGTACGGGTGCCGGAAGATGGCGAGGCGATATCGCTGTGATCCGCAGGAGGGCCATGCCAGACATGGCCCTTCGGCTTTCACTGCCGAACGCTTATGATGAGAGTCCTGCGCGCAGAGAGGAGCCAACATAATGCCCACCCCGACCGTTGCCGTGGTGACCTTCGATCATTTCAGCCCTTTTCACTGCGCCGTCCCCTGCCTCATCTTTGGCGATATCCTGCCGGGCCAGCCGCTATTCGAGCTCAAGATCTGCTGCGGTGATGGCAACCGTCACTCACACTCGGCGCAAGGCTTCACCATTCAGGCCCCCCATGGGCTGGAGGTGCTGGCCGAGGCGGAGATCATCATTATCCCCTTCTGGCACGACCCGGCAGCACGGCCACCGGCGGCGCTGCTCGATGCCCTGATCGCCGCCAGAGCCAGAGGTGCCCGGCTGGTCGGGCTCTGTCTCGGCACCTATGTGCTCGCCTACGCCGGCCTGCTCAATGGTCGCAAGGCGTCGACCCACTGGGAGTACGAACAGGATTTCTGCCGCCGCTTTCCCTGCGTGCAGCTCGATACCAACGCCCTTTATGTGGATGACGAGGGGTTAGTCACCTCGGCAGGCACCGCCGCCGGGCTGGACTGCTGCCTCTATCTGGTTCGCCACTACCATGGCTCGGCTATCGCCAACAAGGTGGCACGGCGGCTGGTGATCCCACCCCACCGGGAAGGGGGTCAGGCCCAGTTTATCGAGCAGCCGGTACCCGCCTCCACCCGCGATGTCCGGATGAACCAGTTGCTCGATCACCTGCGTGCCCATCTGGCCGAGCCTCACACCCTGGATTCTCTGGCAGCCCATACCCTGATGAGTCGGCGCACCTTTACCCGCCGTTTTCATCAGGCTACCGGCCTCTCGGTAGGTGAATGGCTGCTGGCGGAGCGGCTCAGGCGCAGTCAGGAGCTGCTGGAAGTGAGCGGTCATTCCATCGATCGCATCGCTGAGTTGGTCGGCTTCAAGAGTGCCACTTCCCTGCGCAATCACTTCCGCGCCCGCTTTGCCATCTCCCCCAGCGAGTGGCGACGCTCTTTTCGCGGCCATAACTCCTGATGATGTCCGCTGTACCCACTCACTCCGCTACGGCAGGCTAACCAGAGATCCCGAGGAGTCATCCCATGTCCCGTTCCGAACGCCTGCTGGCCCTGCTCCAGCTGCTGCGCGGCCACCGTTACGCCATCACTGGCGCTGAACTGGCCAGCCAGCTTGGCATCAGCCTACGCACCCTCTATCGGGATATCGCCACCCTGCAGGCGCAAGGTGCCCATATCGAGGGCGAACCGGGTATCGGCTATGTGCTGCGTCCCGGCTTCATGCTGCCACCATTGATGTTCAGTGAAGAGGAGCTGGATGCGCTGGTGCTGGGGTCACGTTGGGTCGTCGCCCACGGTGATGGAGCCTTGAGTGCATCGGCCAGCAGTGCGCTGGCTAAGATAGAAGCCGTGCTGCCCGCCGACTATCGCCAGCAGCTCCAGAGCAATGCCCTGCTGATCGGCACCTCCCGCAGCGACAGCCTCACCGATGAAGCCCCGCTGCGCAGCGCCATCCGCCAGCAACGCAAGGTGACCCTGAGCTATCGGGATCTCAAGGATGAGGCCTCAGAGCGCACCGTCTGGCCCTTTGCCCTCGGCTACTTCGAACAGGTACGGGTACTGGTGGCCTGGTGCGAACTGCGTCAGGGCTTGCGCCACTTTCGGGTCGATCGCATCACTCGGATGCAACCGCAAGATTGCCGCTATCCAAAAAGCAGAGAGAGCCTGCTGAAGGAGTGGCGCGCCACCCAGCAGATCCCGCAGCCGAAATTCATTGCTGACAGAAACTGACAGCAGGTAGCGCCATGCTGACGGGGTCGGCGCCAATGCGCCATCTCATCAGCAAGGAGCATCACCATGTTCGTCCCCCAATTCACCCTCCTCTACGTTGCCAACCCAGCCTGCAGCGTGCTCTTCTACCGCGAGCTGTTCGGGCGCGAACCGGTGGAGGAGTCACCTACCTTTGCCATGTTCGTGTTCGAATCGGGAGCAAAACTAGCACTCTGGTCCCGTGCTACCGTCGAGCCAGCTGTGACACAAAGCGCTGGCGCCATGGAACTGGCCTTCCCGCTGCCTGATGAAGCCAGTGTTGATTCTGGTTTGGCAGAGTGGCAGGCACGCGGCCTGACCATCATCCAGCAGCCGACCCTGATGGAGTTTGGTTATACCGGTATGGCTCTTGATCCCGATGGCCATCGTCTGCGCTTGTATTGTCCAGCGCCTGACAGCCTGCCATCTCAATAACCCATATCCTTATGGTGTTAAGCTGTGACAAAAGGCCCAGCAATCTAAGATGACTGGGCCTGACCTAATGCGCTGATTAGCCTAGGTTATATGGCTCACCTAGGCGCGGTATCCGCTTTTATGGTTTGAGCAAGTTGCCATTGTTGACTTGCACCGCAGCCCCTTCGCTCATGAAGAAGCTGGCAAACTGGCTTTGCATCTCAGTCGTGACCTCACCGGTTGGGTCAAAGTTTTCATCCGGTGCCAGCAAAGAGCTGTGACCACCCAGCACAAAGCGAGCGGCGTGGTGATTGGCGGGGCCGGTTACCGTCAGCGGCTGTAATCCGAGAACCTTAAACAGCGCTTCTGTCCCTGCCAATGGGGCCGAGTCAACCCGATTGGGGATCACTTGGTCTGGCAGGCTCAGCGCGCCGTCGCCGACAATCTCAGTGGCAAAGAGCGGGAAATCTGGCGCAATCGTGCTGCCAAGGTTGATTGGGTCGGCGGAGTCCAGTACCGACTGGGCGGCGAAGCTGTAACTCTGCAGAGTGCTGGCAGCGAGCCCCAGAGTCGCGCTATCCAAACTGGGGAGGAACTCATTGACGAAGCAATTGGCTAGCACTGGTGTTTGGCAATTGGCGGCATACGCAGCAAAGCTTGCTTTCAGTTCAGGGCTGCCCCCGGTCAGTACCCCCATCTTGATGGTGGGACCAAAACTCGGGGAGTTCAACAGCAACGGGGCAATACCGCCACCCGGCATAGCGAGCCCACCACTATCAAATTGGAACAAAGGATCGGCGGGATTGCCCAGCGGCTGATTGGCGATTGCCAGTAAGTTGGCCCCGGTGATCGCGCCCAGTGAATGGCCAAGAAAGTGGGTCTTGAGGTTGCCTGCACTGCCGATTTGGCTTTGCTGATTCGCTAACCCAATGGCGAGCCGCAGCCCTAACAGGTCTGCCACGCTCTGCTTGAGGTTATCGCGCGCTACCGTCAGGTAGCTGAGGTTCAGATAAGGGGTCGGATCGCTGGCGGTGGTGACGGTTGCCATACTGCCGCTCAGATTAAAGCCCCGTTCACCGTGTAACGGATGGTCGATCACCACCAGCGCCACCTGCTTGCCAGCTTGCATCCCCGCAGCAATTTGCCCCAGCGCCAGCGCATAAGCGTTCTCTTTGATGGCGGTCACCCCATGTTGATAGATGATGACATCGGTCACCGTATTGAGCGGCCCATTGCTGAAGATCCGCACAGGCACTGGTTGCAACTCGGTCAGGGCGGGTAATGGGCTGAAACGGCCAATATGTTGCTCGGCATCTAATGGTTTGCCACCTGAGGTCAGGGTGACGCCAATCAGCTTGCGTGCTTCAGTCAACAGCTCGCTCTGGCGAGTGGGATCGGCGATCAGGGTTGCCAGCAAAGCGGGGTCAACACCGGCTCCAGCTAACCCAGCAATCACCTCGCTATCGGCGCTTTGGAGGGCGGTCGCTATGGCATAGAGGCTGGGTATGGCACCCTGCCATGATTGGGTTCTGGCGCGATCCCAACTGCCGCTGCTGGTGGGGGTGGCGAGGAAGTAGGGGAGCTGGACGGTGCCACTGTAAACCTGGGTCAGTTGAGCGATGGGATACAGCGGGGTGCCAGGGCCAAAGGCGGCAGTCAGCGCACTTTTTTGCTCTTGCGGTAAAAAAGGCTCACTGGCGAGCTGAGTTAAAAATGGGTTGCTCCCGGCTAGTGCTAGGCGATAAGTACCGGGGAGGCTGGTGTTACCCATGGCATCTTGTGGCCACACCTCAGTGGCATCTAGGGTAGGGCTGGCGGCCACCATTGCCGCAGCGCCTTTGACGGCCAGTAATACGTCGGCACCGGACTGAGTGCCAAACCAATCGGAAAAAATCACTTTGTCGCGGGCAACGCCGGTTGCAGCGCTAAAGATCTCCTCCTGCAGGGTAATCAGGCCACGGATGGTCTGCTCTTGGCGAGTGGCGCCTGCGGTTTTGGCGTTGCTGTAGTCGCCACCGGCCTTGAGTGGGGTGCCTCGGCTATCTTTGAGCGCCTCGGTGGCCACGATCAGGTAATAAGCAGAGGGGGTGAGTGGCTTGAGGGGGACGAGGTTGAGTTTGCCTGCCGCCGCTGCGACCACGAAGTCGGTGCCGTAAGTCAGTACTTTTTCCACCCCGTTTGGTCGTTGAGTCTGCTGATCGAAGGTCAACTCCAGCAGATAAAGGGGGGCGGTTGCCGTTGCGTACTCTGCTGGGTTGGGGGCGGGGACCGATACCCCAGTCACGGTGGCGGGCACGAGCGGAATGGCCTGAGTGGTTGACCAGCCATCTAAGGTGGAAAGCGCTGAGACCGGATTGGCGAGATCCTGTGTTTGCGTGGCAAATTTCAGGGTGCCATCGCTATCCCGTGGGGCTAAGACGCTGGGGCGTAGCCCGCTAGCGCCACTGAGGAGGTAATCAAGGGTGCTGCTGGTATCCCCCATCTTGTTGTTTTCACCACCACAGCCGGCCAGCATGGCACTGAGTACGGCGGCACAAATCAGCTTTTTCTGCATCGTAGATCCTCTTTATTGGTTGTTATCCATCACAGCCCACGGCGCACACTACTGCTCCGATGACTCACGCTAACATAGAATTATCCTCGGCCATCAATGCAAAACAACGCCTCGATCTCGGCAAAAAGATCCGATTATCGGTAGAATGGCCGCCAACGCTTTAAGGAGGATCAGATGATCGACCCGAAAAAACTGGAAGAGATCGCCAAACAACTGCACAACGCGCTCCCACCTGGCATTCGCAGCATGGGGGAAGAGGCAGAGAAGAAGTTTCGACAAGTCGTCCAAGCCCAGCTGGGTAAGTTGGATCTGGTTAGCCGCGAAGAGTTTGACGTCCAGACCAAGGTGCTGCTGCGTACTCGGGAAAAACTGACTGCGCTGGAGGCTAAATTGGCTCAGCTTGAGCAGCAGCTCAGTGCTAAAGGTGAATAAGCCTAGTCGCAGCAATGGCAAATCAGAGGGAGCCCACGGCTCCCTCCTCTTTTTATGGGCCCCACTTGCGGTAGACTGGCGGCCTACCCCGATACGTAGGAGACGTTAATGGACCAGTTTGCTCACATCAGTGCTCAAGATGCTTATCAGAAGTTAGCTGCAGGCGCGGCGCGGCTAGTCGATATCCGCGATCCGCAGTCCTTTGCGGCGGGGCATCCGGTAGGGGCGTTTCACCTCACCAACGATACCCTAGTGCGCTTTATGAATGAGGTGGAGTTCGAAACCCCAGTGATCGTGATCTGCTATCACGGCAACAGTAGCCAAGGGGCGGCGCAATATCTGCTGCAGCAGGGCTATGACTCGGTTTACAGCCTAGATGGGGGATTTGAGGCATGGCGCAGGGAATTTCCCATTGAGGCGAACACCCCATGATCCAGTTGCTGGTGCTCGACAACGCCCGCATGGCCCATGCGCTAGTCGACTATCTAGCGACCCTCGGCATCGGCTGCGAGCTGACCCAATCCGAACTCGGTGTCGCCATCTGGCTGGTAGACGAAGCACGATTCGTGCAGGCACAGCAGGAGGTGAAACGCTTCTTAGCTGACCCCACTCATCCCCGTTATATGGCGGCCTCTTGGCAATCTGGTCGGGCGGATGCTCGGCTCGATTACAGCAAAGGGATGCTGGATCCGGTGACCGATTTTCTCCACCAAGCGGGGCCACTGACCCTGCTCGTCATCATCGGCTGTTTGGCCATCTATGCACTGGATGCTATCGGCTTGCCAATGGTGGATGCGTTAGCCTTCCATCCCACCCTGACACAGTTCACTGATTGGCAGTTGTGGCGTTATGTGACCCCCGCTTTGCTGCACTTTTCCGTGTTGCACTTGGTATTTAACCTGCTGTGGTGGTGGTATCTGGGAGGGCAGATCGAGCAACGTATCGGCAGTGGTAAGCTCCTGATCTTGTTGCTTATTGGCGCCGCATTACCGAATATCGCCGAATTTTTTGTCAGCGGTCCAGCGTTTGGCGGCCTCTCTGGGGTGGTCTATGCCCTGCTTGGCTACTGTTGGCTGCGTAGTAAGTGGCAACCCGCGTGCGGATTAACGTTACCGCCCGCGCTGATGGGATTTATGTTGTTTTGGTTAGTGCTCGGTTTTTTCGATCTGCTGGGCACCCCCATCGCCAATGCAGCCCATTTGGTCGGCTTGTTGGTTGGGTTATTACAAGGTTGGCTAGATCGCCACAGCCCAGTGAGTCATCAGCGATAAACTTGGCATTGATGAGCTGGCGCGCAGTGAGCGCGCCTCTGCTGCTTGGTCGGATGAGGGCGGGTGACGGGCTGTTCACTCCCCGATGCTAGAGATAAATCGCCCCGTCCTCTGCAAACCGTTGCTCATCAATGCGTTTTTCAACAAGCTCTTCAATATCAAAGCGCATACTCTCGAACGCGCGCAGCGCATCCTCTTGCCCAGCAAGGGGCAGCCCAGTGAGTGCCTCCAGCTGGTGTAGGCTCATGTAACAGGTGATCAGCGCCCCCATCTGCTGGGCTGGAAAGCACACGCGCTGTTGATCCGCCTGCCACTCCACCAGGTCTGGAAAGTGAATACCTTGGTTCATATGCTCCCCAGATTACGCTTGAGTTCACGCAATACTTGCTTGGTGCCAGGTCGAATCCCACGCCAGATGGTAAAAGCTTCCGCAGCTTGCTCCACCAGCATCCCTAAGCCATCCATGGTGCGCCGAGCGCCGTGCTGTTTTGCCCAGCCAATAAAGGCGGTGTCGGTTGCACCATACATCATGTCGTAGATAGCGATATCGGCATGAATTAAGGTCGCTGCGAGCGGGGGCAGTTCACCTTGCAAACTGGCAGAGGTGGAGTTGATGATGAGATCGAAGGTGCCTGTCAGCTGCTCATAGCTGCAGGCACTCACGGTGCCCAGATCATGAAACTCTGCCGCCAACTGTTCGGCCTTGCTGTGGGTGCGGTTAGCGATCACCAGCTCGGTGGGTTGCTCCGCCAGCAGTGGTGCCAACGCACCACGGGCGGCCCCCCCCGCCCCTAACAGCAGAATGCGCTGCCCTGTCAGGGTCACCCCATGGGATGTCAGATCGGCAACCAGACCGGCCCCATCGGTATTGTCCCCCAGCAAGACCCCATCATCGGTCAATTTGATGGTGTTGACGGCCCCGGCCCGTTTGGCCCTTGGGCTCAACTGATCAACCAAGGTAAAGGCCTGCTCTTTAAAAGGCACCGTGACATTGCAGCCTTTACCACCTTGCGCGAAAAAGTGTTGTAGCGCAGCGGCGAACCCATCAATGGCCGGTTCCGCCAAGCCATATTCCAGCGTTTGCTGGGTTTGTCTGGCAAACAAGGTATGAATAAACGGTGATTTGCTGTGGCGCACTGGGTGGCCAAAAACCAGATAGTGATCCATTCATCTCTTCCATCAGAGGGCTATGGGTCGAGTGACTACCCATACCGTCAGGTCTATGTCAGTTGCCATATTGAATCAGGCTGTGGAGGGCGGTAGGCCTTAACGCCGATGTTCGGCGGCACTAAGGTCTCTCGATAACCGCCAAGGGCCGAGGGACGGTTTGCTCAGATCCACTCCCTCGGGGCGAGGTAATCGCGGTAGAGCAAGGCTTCTGGGCTGTCAGCCTCAGGCTGCCAGTCGTACTCCCAGCGCGCTAGCGGCGGCATCGACATCAGGATCGATTCGGTACGCCCGCCCGTTTGCAGCCCGAATAGGGTGCCGCGGTCGTAAACCAAATTGAACTCGACATAGCGACCACGGCGATAGAGTTGAAACTCCCGCTCCCGCTCGTGATAGGCCAACGCCTTACGTCGCTCGACAATGGGCAGGTAGGCCGCAAGGAACCCCTTGCCCACGGCCTGCATAAAGGCAAAACAATCGGCAAATGGCCACCGATTGAGATCATCAAAGAAGAGGCCGCCCACCCCGCGGGTCTCATTGCGATGTTTGAGGAAAAAATAGCGATCGCACCACGCTTTGAACTCGGGATAAATATCCTCCCCGAAGGGCTGGCATAGATCGTGGGCCGTCTGATGCCAATGTTGGACATCCTCAGCAAAGGGGTAGCATGGCGTCAGATCAAAGCCGCCACCAAACCACCAGATGGGCTCTTTTCCCTCTTGCTCAGCAATAAAGAACCGCACATTGGCATGGCTGGTCGGCACATAGGGATTGTGGGGATGGATCACCAGCGAGACCCCCATGGCTTCAAACTTACGGCCTGCCAGCTCAGGTCGATGAGCGGTGGCAGAGACGGGCATGGCATCGCCGTAAACGTGGGAGAAATTAACGCCGCCCTGCTCTATCACCGCGCCGTGGCGCAATACTCGGGTGCGGCCGCCGCCGCCGCCATCTCGGCGCCAGCTATCTTCGACAAAGTGGCCACTGCCATCGGCTTGCGCTAAGCCATGGCAAATTTCATCCTGCAACTGCAGCAGGAAGGCCTTGACCTCGGCCACATCCGGTTTGCTCATATTGTCTCCAGTCCGGCAGGATCTTGATTGCCCTGTCCGTCATTATTGTGATCTCGCGGTGAGCCTATCGCTCATCCGCGTGACCGTCAAACTAGGCAGCGACCCCGCTTATGAAGGGCGAATGATGGCACCCGTGCGGGCATCTCTGATTTGTGAAGGGCTGGCTTGCCCCCCTACCGTACCCGGCAGGATGTAGGCCAATTGGTTGGCCAGTGATGGGCTGAACTCGGCCACTTGGCGAGCGGGGGGCTCACCGGTCAGATTAGCGCTGGTGGAAACCAGTGGTTTGCCAAATGCTTGGCACAAGGCTGCCACCTGAGGGTGTGCCGTGACACGCACCGCCAAGCTAGCAAACTGGCCAGTCAACCATGCTGGGGTGGTCGCGCGGGCTGGCATGATCCAGGTGAAAGGGCCAGGCCAGCTGGCCTCCACCTGGGCCCATTGATCTGCCGTCAAGGTGTTGAGGTCAATATAAGGTTGCAGCTGGGCAACATTCGCTGCAATCAGGATCAAGCCCTTTTCTACAGGGCGCTGTTTGATCGCCAATAAGCGTTGCACGGCGAGTTCTGAATCAGGATCACACCCTAAGCCAAATACCGCCTCAGTGGCATAGGCGATCACGCCTTGCTGTTGAAGAGCGGTCACAGCCAGTTCAAATTCGTTAGCCATAAAAAATGCGACAGCCAAGCTGTCGCCTCATCATATAAAAGTAAGGGGCCGCTTATCGTGCAACACGAGATGGCGGCAGAGAGGCTGCTAGCCAAGCCGGAAAATGGCAATATATGCAGCCTGCCAATACGGGATGGTTTACTTCAATAGCGCCTGCAACGCGGCATCTTTGGCCATGACCTCTTCGGCACTCTTTTGGCGCTCAGCACGAACCTTAGCTGCCAATTCATCATCCCCGACAGCCAGCATTTGAGCCGCTAAATAGCCCGCGTTTTTTGCGCCAGCGTTGCCGATAGCGACGGTGGCAACCGGTACTCCACCCGGCATCTGTACCGTAGAGAGCAGGGCATCCATTCCTTTGAGTGGCCCGCCATCAATCGGCACGCCAATCACGGGCCGAGTGGTAATGCCCGCTACCGCGCCAGCCAAGTGAGCAGCCAAGCCAGCCGCGCAGATAAACACCTTGCAGCCACGGGCCTCGGCATCGGTCACATACTGATGGGTTGCCGCTGGGGTGCGGTGGGCGGAGGTGACCTTCACTTCGGTGGCGATATCAAATGACTTGAGTACCTCCAACGTGGTTTGCATCACGGGAAAATCTGAATCTGAGCCCATCAATACGGCAACAAACGGTTTACTCATGGTGGGAAGTTCCTTACTCCGGGTGAGGGGGATCTTGGCCGCAAACGTTTCAATTCACTCGCGGCGGCGGGATTATACCCGCTCACTTTGATGACCGCATTTTTTTTGCGGACAGACTAAGCGCAGTTGCCCCCGTACTTTTTTCTCCACCATCAGACCCCAACCGCATACTGGGCAAGGGGTTGGAACCGGTTTGTCATTAACCACATATTTGCAGTGGGGGTAATGATCACAGGAGTAAAACTGCTTACCGTAACGGGAGGTGCGACTGACCAAGTGGCCTTTGCCGCACGCGGGGCAGGGGATCTGGGTGTTATCACTTTCCTGCAAGGATTCAATGTGTTGGCAAACAGGGTAGTGGGTGCAGCCGACGAACAACCCATAGCGCCCTTTTTTGATGGCCAGTGGCTGGCTGCACTGAGGACAGCTGGAGCCCTCTAGTACTTTTTCGATGTCATGGCCTGACGGGGTGAGAGAGCGAATATGGTGGCAAGTGGGGTAGTTGGAGCAGCCTTGAAAGGGGCCGTGCTTACTTTGGCGAATGACCAGCTCCCCCCCACACAGCGGGCACGGCTCGGGGTCGAGCGCATGTTCGTGGGCGGAAAAAAGGTGATGATCGATTTTTGACATGGGCCGCGCCTTGCAATTCAGATGGCCTGAATTCTATCAGCGCGGCACTAGGCTGTCAGTGAATGACGCCATCTGACTCATCAAACACCAGCTCTTCCATCTGCTGGTAGGCGTTTTCACTGCCCGGTACGTTGAACAACACCATCATGACTACCCATTTGAGGTCATCCAGCTCGATGTCTGGTTTGTCTAACTCAAGTAGGCGTTCGATGCAGATTTCACGGGTTTCCGCATTGAGCACTTGAGTTTGCTCTAAAAACAGCAGAAAACCACGACATTCGGTGCTAAGACGAATCAGCTCCTGCGGGGCGTAGATCCGCATTGACCCTTGCGCGCTGGCGCTGACATAAACTTCTCGCTCGCTATCGTGTAAGGTAGCTAGCCGCTCTAACCAATTGAGAGCCTTTTCGATTTCGTCCTTATCGAAACCCGCTTGGCTCAGTTCGTCAGTGAGTTCATCCTGCGCGACCGTTACATCAGTATCACTGTGGATGTAGGTCTCGAAAAGGTACATCAATACATCAAACATGATTCACCCCCCTCGTTCTGACGTATCCACCGGCTACCGCTATGACTGCACCGGCAAGTTCCAACTCTACCAACCTGCCTAAGACAACGTCGACAGGAAGTTGAGCTCGCTCGGCAACGGTATCCACGCTTGTGGTCTCATAACCTACGTTATCCAACAACGCGGCATAAGGCAATTCACGGTTATGCTGTTGTTTTAATTCAGGGTGGGTCTGGCATTTCCACCCAGTGAGCATCGGTAGTTCTTCCATTATATCGGCGGCATTTAATACAAGTTTGGCTCCTTGTTGGATTAATCTGTTACAGCCTATTGCTTGCTCATTTTGCGGCGCGCCGGGAACCGCAAATACCTCGCGCCCTTGCTCCAGCGCATAACGCGCAGTGATCAACGAGCCGCTTTGCTCTGTCGCCTCTACTACCAAGGTGCCCAACGACAACCCACTGATAATACGATTGCGACGGGGAAAGTGTTCAGCCAAAGGCCCTTTATCTGGCACTAACTCGCTAATTAGTAAACCGCCCTGCTCTAACATCGTGGCCGCCAACCCTTGATGGCGTTTAGGGTAAATACAATCTAAGCCTGAACCGAGTACCGCCAAGGTGATCCCTCCCGCTACTAACGCCTGTTGATGACATACCCCATCAATGCCCAACGCAAGGCCGGAGGTGATCGCTAATCCGCCCGCAACCAACTCAGCACTGAGCCGAGCTGCGTTGTCCTTGCCCGCGTAGGTGGGATGACGGGTTCCCACCATGGCCAACTGTGGCAACCCAAGTGCGGACAGATCGCCGCGACAGTAGAGCAGCAGAGGGGCGGCAGGGATGGCTGCCAATAACGGGGGATAAGCAGGGTGATCGAGCGGGAGTAGGTAATTGCCCTGCTGGTTAGCCCATTCAACACCGTTGGCCACCGCGGGAGTCGGCCATCGTAGTTGCCGGATTTGTTCTGGTGATAGCCCCATAAGACGGAGCTGGCCATCGTCACGATCAAACAGCGCTTGGATATCCCCCTCAACTTGTTCAAGGAGCCGAGCGGCGGTGACGGGGCCAATACCGGTCACCGAATCTAGCGTGAGCCAATGCGCCAAGCGCTCGCTGGGGTAGCTCACGTTAGAAGTGGGTAACCTGATAGCCTGTACTCACTATCTCTTGGCTTTGCAGGATTAGGCCATAACTGAGTTTGTCGTAGATTTTGAATAGCATCACCTTACCGATCGACTCGGCAGGTAAAGAGAGCTGCTTATCGCTGTGAAACACCTTGTCGTAACTCGATGAAAAGTCCTTATATTCCTCTTTTCCATCGCGGCCAACCAAGGCAGCACCTGGCCGTTTTATGTCGAGCATATCACCCGCAGTTAGCTGATCTCGGGCGCCACGGTTGATCAGCACCACATCAAATTTCCCCCCTCCTCGGGCTTTGCTGGGCAAATCGATAATGTAGCCGGGACTGATCGCGGGGGCTGCTTTGGGGCTAAATACGCTCGGCAGATCACCTTGGGGAGGCAGGGGCATCAGTTTATCCCCCTGCAGCACTTCGCGCTGACTATGGAGTAGGGTGGCGCGCGTTCTTCCTTCTGCTAAGGGTGCTTGCGCCCGGATAGTTCCGGCTAACACCGCCTCTTGACCCAAGATCTCACCACTCACCTTGTCTTTATAGACGGTGCCGAGGTGATAGACGGCATAGTCTTGTCCCGTCGCGAGCACGCCCTGCACGTAGAGGGTTTGGCCCTCTAACATCGCAAGGTGTTTTTCATTGGCGCCGAGCAAGTAGGGCAAGCGTTTGACTTGCGCAATATCAGCCAGAATGTGGTCGTTCTGCAGAAAGGGAGCAATATCGCTGCTTGGTAAGGTCGGTATCGGGGCAGCTTTACTGGTGTAACGCATTTTAGGGCTCAGCCGAATGACCGGTTTAGCGTTGTGAGCCACTTTGCTCAACTGGGGCGTCCCATTCACCCAATTGAGGTGCAGCGTGTCGCCCGGATAAATCCAGTGAGGATTAGCCAGTTGCGGGTTGATCTGCCAAAGGTGGGGCCAATGCCAAGGTTCTGAGAGGTATTTACCAGAGATGTCCCATAGGGTGTCGCCAGGTTGCACGACATAGCGCTCGGGATAGCCCTCTTTGAGTATCAGCTGTTCTGCCTGTAGTGTTGTGCTCGCGGTTATCAGCAGACAAGCGAGGATGGTTTGCTTCAGATACATAACACTCCCTGTTACTTCTGCGCGCAAGTGTCGCTGTTTTTTGTCGGCGTAAATGACTAGAATTACGCCAATTAAGACGGTATTTATCTCAAACTAAAGAAAAAATTATGGCCATTCTAGAAGTATTGCGTTTCCCCGATGAACGCTTGCGCACTGTTGCAGCCCCTGTCGAGACCTTCACACCTGCGTTACAGCAGATTGTAGATGATATGTTCGAAACCATGTACGCGGAGGAGGGGATTGGCCTCGCAGCGACACAGGTTGATATTCATCAACGTATTATCGTGATCGACGTGTCTGAACATCGTGAACACCCGCTGGTGTTAATCAATCCAGAAGTGATCTCTCAAAGTGGCAGTACGGGTATCGAAGAGGGATGCCTCTCTGTGCCCGAGCAGCGTGCGCTGGTACCGCGTTTCGAGCAAATTAAGGTGCGTGCCTTGGATCGTCATGGTCAATCCTTTGAACTGGAGGCGGACGATCTGCTGGCGATTTGCATCCAGCATGAGATGGACCACCTAATGGGCAAGCTGTTCGTGGATTACCTCTCCCCACTCAAGCGCCAGCGCATTCGTCAAAAGCTGGAAAAGATGGCCCGCGAAGACCGCAAAGCCCCCTGAGGAGCTGCCCCATTGAATAAGCTGAAACTGATTTTTGCCGGTACACCCGACTTCGCCGCCCGTCATCTGGCGGCGTTGTTGTCTTCCGACCATGAGGTCGTGGCCGTTTATACCCAACCGGATAAGCCCGCTGGTCGTGGTCAGAAACTTACTGCCAGCCCAGTCAAAGCGCTGGCGCTGGCCCACAACCTACCGGTTTACCAACCTGACTCCCTACGTAAGGAAGAGGCGCAAGCCGAACTGGCCGCCCTTGGCGCCGATCTGATGGTCGTGGTGGCCTATGGCCTGATCTTGCCCAAAGTGGTACTCGATACCCCACGTCTGGGCTGCATCAACGTCCATGGCTCCCTGCTGCCCCGCTGGCGCGGCGCTGCCCCGATCCAGCGCTCCATTTGGGCGGGCGATAGCGAAACCGGTGTCACCATCATGCAGATGGATGTGGGGCTGGATACCGGCGCCATGATCCGCAAGGTTAGCTGCCCCATCGCGGCTGATGAAACCTCCGCCAGCCTCTATGACAAGCTGGCGGAGCTGGGCCCGCAGGCACTGGTCGACACCATCCATGCCATGGCGGCCGGTGAGACCGCGGCCGAGCCACAAGACGATGGGCTGGCCAACTACGCCGAGAAGCTTTCTAAGGAAGAGGCCCGCATCGACTGGTCGATGGACGCCACTGCTATCGAACGTTGCATTCGCGCTTTCAATCCTTGGCCCATCAGCTGGTTTGAAGTGGCAGGTCAGACGATCAAGGTATGGCAAGTCACCGTCATCGACAGCGACCACGGCCAACCCGCCGGCACTCTGCTCAAGGCTGATAAGCAGGGGATCGATATTGCCACCGGTAAGGGAGAGCTGCGTTTGCTCACCCTGCAACCACCGGGCAAGAAGGCGATGTCCGTTTCGGATCTGCTCAACTCTCGCCGCGACTGGTTTGAAGCCGGCACGCTCTTGGATTGAACCGTACTGACACAAGCGGGGCTTGGCTCCGCCTTGTGCATTTAAGGGAATGCTATGAAAACACGTGCACAGGCCGCTCTCGTTATTCAACAGGTGCTGGATCAGGGCCAATCCCTCTCTGCTGTTCTGCCTGCTGCGCAGGAGAACGTCGCCCCTCGCGATCGCGCTCTCCTGCAAGAACTCTGTTACGGCACCCTGCGCTGGTTGCCCCGTCTCGACGCCGCAGTGAGCGAGATGATGGATAAACCGCTCAAGAATAAGAGCCGGATTTTCCACTATCTGATCTTGGTCGGTCTTTATCAGCTTATCTACACCCGGATTCCTGCCCATGCCGCTGTGGCTGAGACCGTCAACGCGGTCAAGCTGCTCAAAGGCTCCTCCCTGCGTGGCCTCATCAATGGTGTGCTGCGCAACTTCCAACGGAGCGCAGAAGTCATTCTGCTGCGCATCGACCGCGTTCCCAACATTCGCCTCGGTCATCCTGAGTGGCTCACCAAGCGGCTGCGTCAGGCCTATCACGATGAGTGGGAGTTTATCATGGCGGCGAACAACCAGCGCCCCCCCATGTGGATCCGCAACAACAGCCAGCGCCAGAGCCGCGAGCAGATGCTGGTGCGCATGGCCGAGGTCGGCATCAATGCCGTGGCCGGTGAGGAGGGCGAAGATTGCATCCTGCTGGAACGCCCTTGCGACGTCACCAAGCTGCCCGGCTTCGAAGTGGGTGACTGCTCGGTACAGGATGGTGCAGCACAGCAAGCTGCGGCACTGCTCGACCCGCAAGCGGGCGAGTGGGTGCTGGATGCCTGCGCGGCTCCCGGCGGCAAGACCGCCCACCTGTTGGAGCGTCAGCCCAAGCTTGCGGGGGTGGTCGCCGTCGATGCCGACGAGCACCGCCTCAAACGGGTGCAGGAGAATCTAGACCGTATCGGCCTAGCCGCCAAGGTTATCCACGGCGATGCCGCGGCACCGGAACAGTGGTGGCCAGAGGGGCAGTTTGACCGTATCCTGCTGGACGCCCCCTGCTCCGCTACCGGGGTGATCCGCCGTCACCCTGACATTAAGTGGCTACGCCGAGATCAGGATATTCGTGAGCTGGCTGAGCTGCAGCGCCGGATTCTCAATGCCCTCTGGGGCAAGCTGAAAAGCGGTGGCACCCTGCTGTACGCTACCTGTTCGGTACTGCCGGAAGAGAACCGCGAGCAGATCCGCGCCTTCTTGGTGGCGACCAAGGATGCTAAATTAGTGCCGCTACATCCGCAGGACACGCCAGATTGTCCGGGCCGCCAGTTTTTGCCAGGCGAAGCCGAGATGGATGGCTTCTACTATGCCAAATTGGTCAAGCTCTAAGCCGGGTATGAAAAACCCCTTTCAGGACCGCAGCCAGCACCCTGCTGGTTGTGCCTTTTACTGCATCAACGTGAGTAGACGTTCCCTATGAAAATCATCATTTTGGGAGCCGGCCAGGTTGGCGGCACTCTGGCCGAAAACCTGGCGGGGGAGAACAACGACATTACCATCGTCGATACCGACAGCGAGCGTTTGCGTGAGCTGCAGGACAAGTTTGACCTGCGGGTAGTCAACGGTCATGGCGCCCATCCCAAAGTGTTACGCGAAGCGGGAGCCCAAGACGCCGATATGCTGGTGGCGGTCACTAACAGTGACGAAACCAACATGATCGCCTGCCAAGTGGCTTACTCGCTGTTTAACACCCCGAACAAGGTGGCTAGGATCCGCTCCCCCGCCTACTTGGCCGAACAAGACCGCCTGTTCCTGCCTGAATCGGTGCCCGTGGATCATCTGATCGCGCCAGAGCAATTGGTGACGGATTATGTGCGGCGCCTTATCGAGTACCCTGGTGCCTTGCAGGTGGTCGATTTTGCGGATGGCAAAGTGGGGTTGGTAGCAGTAAAAGCCTATTACGGCGGCCCACTGGTGGGTAATGCGTTGTCTACTTTGCGCGATCACATGCCTAACATCGAAACTCGGGTGGCGGCGATATTCCGTCAGGGCCGCTCGATCCGACCACAGGGCACCACCATAATCGAGGCCGATGACGAGGTGTTTTTCGTTGCCGCCGCCGGCCATATTCGGGCGGTGATGTCGGAGTTACAACGGCTTGAGAGCCCCTATCGGCGGATCATGATTGTCGGTGGTGGTAATATCGGTGCCGGCTTGGCCCGCCAGCTGGAGAAACGCTATAGCGTCAAGCTCATCGAGCGTAATCAAAAGCGGGCGGAGCAGCTCTCCGAACTGTTGGAAAATACCATCGTGTTTTGCGGTGATGCGGCGGATCAAGAGCTGCTCGTCGAAGAGCACATCGATCAGATCGATGTCTTCATCTCCGTGACCAACGAGGATGAGGCCAACATCATGTCAGCCATGCTGGCGAAGAAGCTGGGCGCGAAGAAGACACTGGTGCTGATCCAACGCAGTGCTTATGTCGACTTGGTGCAGGGGGGATCGATTGATATTGCGATCTCGCCGCAGCAGGCGACGATCTCCGCCCTGTTAACTCATGTGCGCCGCGCTGATATTGCCAACGTTTATAGCCTGCGCCGCGGGGCAGCCGAGGCGATTGAGGCGATTGCCCATGGTGATGAACACACCTCTAAGGTGGTGGGTAAGACAGTGGGTGAACTCAAGCTGCCACCGGGCACCACCATTGGTGCGGTAGTGCGTGGTGATGAGGTGCTGATTGCTCACGATCGTACCCAAATTCAGCAAGATGACCATGTGGTGATGTTCTTGGTAGATAAAAAATATATCCCTGAAGTAGAAAGACTGTTCCAGCCAAGTCCATTCTTCTTGTAATCTGCCGATGCATCCCAGCAGCACCCAGCAGACCCGGTACAGCCTTTTGAGGGATTGTCCGGGTCTTTTTTAATTCAACGCACAGGCTACCCAAGATGATCAAGCTGCGCCCTATTCTCTTCACTCTCGGGCTGGTGTTATCCAAACTGGCGCTTTTTATGTGGCTGCCCACTCTGTTGGCCCTATTGACTGGTTCTGAGGGATTTGTTGAGTTCCTCAAATCGGTGCTGATTACCCACGCTGCCGCCCTGCTCTGCCTCCATGCGGGGCGTAAAGCGGAATTTCATCTCGGCGTGCGGGAGATGTTTCTGCTGACCACCTCGGTGTGGGTGGTGGCCTGTATCTTCGGGGCGTTGCCCTTCGTGTTTATTACCCACATCAACTTTACCGATGCCTACTTCGAGACCATGTCTGGGGTGACGACGACCGGCTCGACGGTGCTGTCTGGTCTGGACAATATGGCGCATAGCATCCTGCTGTGGCGCTCCATCCTGCAGTGGCTGGGCGGGGTGGGGTTTATCGTGATGGCGGTGGCGGTGTTACCCTACCTTAACGTTGGCGGCATGAAGCTGTTCCAAACCGAAAGCTCAGATTGGTCAGATAAAAGTGCACCCCGTGCCAAGACGGTGGCGAACAACATAGTGGGGGTGTATCTGGTGCTCTCGATGCTCTGCTTCATGGCCTACTGGGCTAGCGGCATGACCTTGTTTGAGGCTATTAACCATGCGATGACCACCCTGAGTACCGGCGGCTACTCTACCTCCGATCAATCCATGTCCCACTTTTCTAACGCAGCACATTGGATTGGCACCCTGTTTATGTTTCTCGGCGGGTTGCCTTTTCTGCTTTATGTGCAGAGCGTCCATCACAAAGATTACAGCCTGCTCAGGGATGCGCAGGTCCGAGGATTTTTTTGGTTAGTGGTGTGGGTGACCCTCATCATGAGCCTTTATCTTTGGAGCCGGGAGCTGTTTAGCTTTAGTGATGCGCTGCGGATCAGCAGTTTTAATATTGTCTCAGTCATCACCACCACCGGCTATGGCTTGGGGGATTTCGGCACGTGGGGGCCGCTTGCTAGCATCGTGTTTATCTTTTTGCTGGCGCTGGGAGCGTGTTCTGGTTCCACCTCGGGTGGGCTCAAAATCTTCCGTGTGCAGCTGGCATTTTCGTTGTTCAAGAAGCAGATGCGTCAACTCATGCACCCTTCTGCGGTGTTTCCACAAAAGTACAATGGCCGCACCGTCCATGACGCCATCATTCGCTCGATGATCGCCTTCGTACTGGCCTATTTTGCTATCATCCTGCTGATTGCCGCCCTGCTTGCTGCCATTGGTCTTGACCCTCTTACGTCTATCTCGAGCGCGATCACTGCCGTGGCTAACGTGGGGCCAGGGATGGGGCCTGTGGTGGGGCCAAGCACTAACTTCGCTAGTTTGCCTGATTCGGCTAAGTGGTTATTGTCGTTTGGTATGTTGCTAGGGCGGCTCGAAATCTTGACGGTGATCGTGGTGTTCTTCCCCTCTTTCTGGCGTCAGTAAGTTCAGTCGTCAAATCACTTCAACGCCAGTACACGTTAGGCACTGTGCTGGCGATCTTATCGATGCCATGCACCGTTCGGGTTTGCTTTCTCACCGGATGATCATATTGAGATGGCCACTATAACAAACGGGCCCAAACCAGAGGTTTGGGCCCGTTTGTTTGCCTAATTGGGGAATGATTTACCCCATAGGATTAGCTACGGCCAGCGCGCTTACGATCCATTTCAGTTAGCAGCTTTTTACGGATACGGATGCTCTTTGGTGTCACTTCCACCAGCTCATCGTTGTCGATGAATTCGAGGGCTTGTTCCAGTGACATACGGATGGGCGGAGTCAGCACTTGGGCTTCATCCGTACCAGAGGCGCGCATGTTGGTCAGCTGTTTGCCCTTCAGGCAGTTAACAGTCAGGTCGTTGGAACGTGAGTGGATACCGATCACTTGGCCTTCATACACTTCGGTTGCGTGACCGATAAACAGACGACCGCGGTCTTGCAGACCAAACAGGGCGTAAGTCAGGGCCTTACCGGTTGCGTTGGAGATCAGCACGCCATTCTGACGCTCACCGATGCTGCCACCCTTGTGCGGACCGTAGTGGTCGAAGGTGTGGTACAGCAGACCGGTACCGGAGGTCATGGTCATAAACTCGGTCTGGAAGCCGATCAGGCCACGGCTCGGGATCATGAAGTCCAGGCGGACACGCCCCTTGCCATCCGGCGTCATGTTGGTCATTTCGCCTTTACGCAGACCCAGTTGCTCCATCACGGAACCCTGGTGCACTTCTTCAACGTCTACCGTTACGGTTTCGAACGGTTCTTGTAGCACACCATCAACGGTACGCAGGATGACTTCCGGACGAGACACAGCCAGTTCGTAACCTTCGCGACGCATGTTTTCGATCAGGATGGAGAGGTGTAGCTCACCACGACCGGATACACGGAACTTGTCCGGATCATCAGTCTCTTCCACGCGCAGGGCCACGTTGTGGACCAGCTCCTGGTTCAGCCGCTCCAGAATGTTACGGGAGGTCACGAACTTGCCCTCTTTACCGGCAAACGGTGAGGTGTTGACCTGGAAGGTCATGTTCACGGTCGGCTCGTCAACGGAGAGCGGTGGCAGGGCTTCAACAGCACCGTTGTCACAGATGGTATCGGAGATTTTCAGCTCGCCTAGGCCGGTGATAGCGATGATGTCGCCGGCTTGTGCATCCACGACTTCGGTGCGAGACAGTCCCAAATAGCCTAAGACTTGGCCGACTTTGCCGTTACGGGTCTTGCCGTCAGCACCGACAATGGTGACCTGCTGGTTAGTTTTGACACGACCACGAGTAATGCGGCCGATACCAATTACGCCAACGTAGGAGTTGTAATCCAGCTGGGAGACTTGCATCTGGAAGCCACCCTCTGAATCGCCCTTGGGGATTTCTACGTTATCAATGATGGCTTGGAACAGGGGTTCCATGTTGTCTGACGGCGTGTCTTGGTCCAGCGTGGCCCATCCATTCAACCCTGAGGCGTAGATCACCTTGAAGTCGAGCTGTTCATCACTCGCACCCAAGTTATCAAACAGATCAAATACTTGGTCCATTACCCAGTCAGGACGCGCACCCGGACGGTCGATCTTGTTGATCACCACGATCGGTTTCAGACCTTGGGCAAATGCCTTCTGAGTCACGAAACGAGTTTGTGGCATTGGGCCATCAACGGCATCCACCAGCAGCAGTACTGAGTCAACCATGGAGAGTACCCGCTCAACTTCACCACCGAAGTCGGCGTGCCCGGGGGTATCTACGATGTTGATACGGTAGTCTTTCCAACGGATTGCAGTGTTCTTAGCGAGAATAGTGATGCCACGTTCCCGTTCCAGATCATTGGAGTCCATGATCCGTTCTTGGCCTTCCGTGGAGCGGTCCAAAGTGCCGGACTGCTGCAGCAGCTTATCCACTAGGGTCGTTTTGCCGTGGTCAACGTGCGCAATAATCGCAATATTGCGTAAATTCTCTAACATTCTCGCCTCAATCACCGGGTAAAATTGGGCGCTAATTGTACTCTTGCCTTTGTGATCTGCCTAGCAGAATTACAGCGCGCCAGTGGAGTGCAATGGATCTAGATCATGGACGGTCGTAACAAACTCTGCTTAAGATCAGCAGTGCTTGTATACTACGCACCATTTTAGTGCACCAAGACGATCCAAAGGCGCACTATTTTGATGCAATACGAGATGAGACAGCCTAGTTGGCGCACAAAATCCCGTGAGGATCGCCCCAAATCAGGCTGTCACAAACTTGGCACGATACTGGCTTAGGTGGATTCGACGACGTATTCATCTAACGAGTTTTAACACCGGAGGTTACTTAGCATGTCTGCCCAGAACGTTTTGGCATTGATCCAGGAACATGAAGTCAAGTTTGTTGATCTGCGTTTTACCGATACCAAAGGTAAAGAACAGCACGTATCTATTCCTTCTCATCAAGTTGACGAAGATTTCTTCGAAGACGGCAAGATGTTCGATGGCTCCTCTATCGGCGGTTGGAAAGGCATTAATGAATCTGACATGGTGCTGATGCCGGACGCGGCTTCTGCCAAACTGGACCCGTTTACCGAAGAGACCACTCTGAATATCGTCTGTGACGTGCTGGAGCCTGCCACCATGCAGGGCTACGACCGCGATCCGCGTTCCATCGCCAAGCGTGCCGAAGACTTCCTCAAATCCAGCGGCATTGCTGACACTGTGCTGTTCGGGCCTGAGCCAGAGTTCTTCATGTTCGACAACATCACCTTCTCGAACACCATGGGTCATAGCTTCGTCAAGATTGAGTCTGAAGAAGCGGCTTGGAACTCAGGCACCAACTACGAGCATGGTAACAAGGGACACCGCCCATTCGTCAAAGGCGGTTACTTCCCGGTTGCGCCGGTCGATTCTTCTCAGGATATCCGCGCCGCCATGTGTCTGGTGCTGGAAGAGATGGGCCAAGTCGTTGAAGCTCACCACCACGAAGTGGCCACTGCTGGTCAGAACGAGATCGCCACCCGCTTCAATACCTTAACCCTGAAAGCGGATGAAGTGCAGGTACTGAAGTACGTGATCCACAACGTGGCTCACGCTTACAACAAGACTGTCACCTTCATGCCAAAACCCATGTTCGGTGACAACGGCTCTGGCATGCACTGCCACCAGTCGCTGGTCAAGAATGGCGTTAACCTGTTCGCTGGCGACTTGTACGGCGGCCTGTCCGAGATGGCTCTGCACTACATCGGCGGTATCATCAAACACGCCAAGGCCATCAACGCCTTCGCCAACCCAACCACCAACTCCTACAAGCGTCTGGTGCCGGGTTATGAAGCACCGGTCATGCTGGCCTACTCTGCCCGCAACCGCTCTGCCTCCATCCGTATCCCGGTGGTACCGAGCCCGAAAGCTCGCCGCATCGAAGTGCGCTTCCCGGATCCTGCTGCCAACCCATACTTGGCCTTTGCAGCTCAGTTGATGGCTGGTCTGGACGGTATCATCAACAAGATCCATCCAGGTGATGCCATGGACAAGAACTTGTATGACCTGCCGCCGGAAGAAGCCGCAGAAGTGCCGACCGTTGCCGGCTCTTTGGACGAAGCCCTGTCCGCTCTGGATAGCGATCGCGAGTTCCTGACCCGCGGTGGTGTGTTTAGCGATGACTTCATCAACTCCTACCTGGAACTGAAACAGCAGGATGTTGACCGTGTGCGCATGACCCCGCACCCGCTGGAGTTTGAACTGTACTACTCCGTCTAAGCCGAAACCGCCTGCCCGTTTAAACTTGGTCAGTGTGCTTAATCGTGACAAAACCCGCCATCTGGCGGGTTTTTTCTCTGATAGGATTTAAGCAAGATACCGTCAAGGAGAGATGGATGAACCACAAGCATGGTGTAGGGATGCTCACCCTCCTGTTGCTGACCTCGTTTAGCGCAGATGCGGCCAAGGTCTACTCTTGGGTCGATAGCAATGGTGTGACCCATTACACCGATACTCCTCTGCCTGGCAAACAGGCAAAAGAGGTTGATTTACGCATTGCCCCATTTATTGGTAATGCTCCCCGCTCAGTGCAGGTCAGCAACTTCAACGAACTGACAGGGAAAGGGGCTAAGCAAGCGCAGGGCGAAGCCAAGTTGAGCATCGCACTGCTGGTGCCAGAGCAGGGTGGTACCTTACGGGACAATACCGGTAACGTAGTGTTTCATGGGCAGATTAATCCTGCTGCCCCTACTCAATACGATGTGCGCCTTACGCTCAATGGCCAAACCGCCGCCTTGGTTAGCAATAACCCGGTCATCCGAGTTGAGAACCTAGATCGCGGTGCTCATGTGGCCCAGCTCGATCTACTCGCCAAAGACGGTACGATCCTTGCTAAATCCTCCCCTGTTACCTTCTATCTGCATAGGGCCAGCAACCTTTCCGCTCCGAAGCCCACTCCTAAGGCGAATCAGGGATGATCTAAGGCTGCGATGCGGGTAAACTTCACGCACCATATTGGTGCGAATTATGTGTGTCGCACCGCTTTAGGGAGAAATCAGTGCCAACCCGCTCGGATCATGCCAAAACCCTGTTGGATAATCTGCTGACCGCTGTGATTGTGATGGATGAGCGACTCTGCATTCAATTTGTTAATCCTGCCGCCGAGCAGCTGCTCTCTCTCAGTAAACGACGCTTGATCGGGCTCGAACTACCTTATCTGTTGGAGCATATCTCCGTTGATCTACAACGTCTTAAGCAGTGCTTGCTATCAGGACAAGGTTTTACCGATAGTGAAGTGACGCTGGTGGTAGAGGGGGAGGCCTGCTTGGTTGAGCTGAGCGCAACCCCGATGGCCGATCAGCACCAGCGCTTGTTGGTCGTGGAATTACGAAAGATCGACCAGCAGAAAAAAATTAGCCAAGAACAGCAGCAACATGCTCAGCAGTTGGCGGCCAAGGAGCTGGTACGCGGACTGGCCCACGAAATCAAGAATCCACTCGGCGGCCTGCGCGGTGCCGCCCAGCTTTTGCAAAAAGAGCTACCAGATCCAGCCCTGCGCGAATATACCGGCATCATTATCGAGCAAGCCGATCGGCTGCGAGTGCTGGTGGATCGGCTGCTTGGGCCCCAGCGACCGGGCCGTCACCAACTGCATAACGTGCACTCCGTGTTGGAGCAGGTACGCCGATTGGTGGAGTTAGAGCTGCCCCCTGCGGTACGCATCGAGCGGGATTACGATCCCAGCATCCCTGAATTTGAGATGGAGCCGGATCAGCTGCAGCAGGCGTTTCTCAATATAGTGCGCAACGCTGCCGAGGCACTGGGCGACCAGACCGGTCTTATCCGCATCAAAACCCGCACCGCCTTTCAGATCACCATCCATGGCCAACGCTACCGACTGGCCACCGAGATCAAAATTATTGACAACGGCCCCGGCATTCCCGAAGCGATCCGCGACACCTTGTTTTATCCGATGATCACCGGCAAAGAGGGAGGTACTGGGCTCGGTCTCTCCATCGCCCAGACCTTGATTGATCAGCATAAAGGCCGGATTGACTGCATCAGTTGGCCGGGACACACCGAGTTCACCATCTTTTTACCGCTTCGCAAATAAGGGGACCCCATGACTGCCAAGGTATGGATCGTCGACGATGACAGTGCTATCCGTTGGGTATTGGAACGAACGCTCGGTAGTGAAGGCTTTCAATGCGAGAGCTTTGCCGATGGCGAGGCGTTATTGCACGCCTTGGCGCTGCGCTCACCGGATGTGATCCTCTCTGATATTCGCATGCCTGGCATCGACGGCTTGAGCCTATTGGAGCAAATTCATCATCGGCAAGCTGACTTGCCGGTGATCATCATGACGGCCCATTCTGATCTTGATAGCGCGGTCAACGCCTACCAGCGCGGTGCTTTTGAATACCTGCCCAAACCATTTGATATCGACGAAGCGGTCACCTTGGTGCGTCGTGCCGAAGCCCATCTTAGAGAGCAACGCACGAAGCGCAAAGCGCACCAACAAGAGGTGCCCAGCACGCCAGAGATTATCGGTGCAGCGCCTGCAATGCAGGAAGTATTCCGCGCTATCGGCCGTTTGTCGCGCTCCAGCATCTCGGTGCTGATCAATGGCCAGAGCGGCACTGGCAAGGAACTGGTCGCCCATGCGCTGCACAAGCACAGCCCGCGTGCCCACCAGAACTTCATTGCCCTCAACATGGCTGCCATCCCTAAAGATCTCATCGAATCAGAGCTGTTCGGTCACGAGAAGGGGGCCTTCACCGGCGCCAACAACATCCGCCACGGCCGCTTCGAGCAGGCCGACGGTGGCACCCTGTTTCTCGACGAGATCGGCGACATGCCGCTGGATGTGCAAACTCGGCTGCTGCGGGTATTGGCCGATGGCCAGTTTTACCGGGTGGGTGGCCATCAGCCGGTGCAGGTGGATGTGCGGATTATCGCCGCTACTCACCAGCATCTGGAGAAACGGGTGGCTGATGGCGAGTTTCGGGAAGATCTGTTCCATCGCCTTAACGTGATTCGCATCCATATCCCCGCCCTCAAAGAGCGCCGCGAGGACATCCCCCAGCTGGCTCGCCACTTTTTGCTGTGTGCCGCCAAGGAGCTGAACGTGGAGGCGAAGAGCTTGCACCCAGATGCCCAAGACTACATCAGCCGCCTGCCTTGGCCGGGTAACGTGCGCCAGTTAGAAAACACCTGTCGTTGGCTTACCGTCATGGCAGCAGGCAAAGAGGTGTTGGTGAGTGATTTGCCTGCTGAGCTGCTTACTCCCATACCCAGTGTTGCCACTCCCGAGCCAGCGCTGCCGCCGAGTGACTGGCAGCAGCAGTTGCAACGATGGATTGCCAGCAAACTGGTGGAGGGTGAAACCGACATCTTGGCTGATGCACTGCCCCAGTTTGAGCGGATTATGCTAACTACCGCACTGACCCATACCCAAGGCCATAAACAAGAAGCGGCTCGGTTGCTAGGCTGGGGGCGTAATACCCTTACCCGTAAGCTCAAAGAGCTCGATATCTCTTGAGCTAGGATAAAAACGTTTCCCATCACGTCCTTCTATTCGGATCGCTAATCGCGCCCGCCTTTAGTACCTCGCAGGGTATCTTTTTGGCACGCCCTGCCTAGAATGGCAGGGTTTCCACCCTAACTAGATGAGGGCGCCAGTATGATTGACAGATCTCTTCCCCTGACCGATTTGCATCGTCATTTGGATGGCAACATCCGTCTGCAAACTATTCTTGAGTTGGGCCGTCAACACAATATCCGACTGCCAGCCGATGAGCTGGAGACACTGCGCCCTCATGTCCAGATCGTGGAGAAAGAGCCGAGTTTGGTAGCGTTCTTGCAAAAGTTGGATTGGGGGGTTGCAGTGCTGGCCGATTACGATGCGTGTCGCCGAGTTGCCTACGAGAATGTGGAAGATCTGCTGCGCGCCAATATCGACTATGCCGAGCTGCGCTTCAGCCCTGCCTATATGGCGATGGCCAACAAGCTGCATCCGCAAGGCGTAGTGGAAGCCATTATCGATGGCGTGGCCGCTGGCAGCCGCGACTTTGGCATCAAGACTAACCTGATTGGCATCATGAGCCGAACCTTCGGCACCGAGCAATGCCGCCGCGAACTCGCCGCCTGTCTGGCCTATCGCGATAAGTTGGTTGCCATCGATCTGGCCGGTGACGAGTTGGGGTTTCCCGGTGACCTATTTACCGACCATTTTCGCCAAGTACGGGATGCCGGCCTACATGTCACCGTGCATGCAGGTGAAGCAGCGGGCCCCGACAGCATCTGGCAGGCCATCCAGAATCTTGGTGCAGAGCGGATAGGCCACGGCGTCAATGCGATCCAAGACCCCGCCCTGATGGCTTATCTGGCCGAACAGCGTATTGGTATTGAATCCTGCCTGACTTCCAACGTGCAGACCACCACAGTGATGAACCTGAGTGAACATCCCATTCGCCAGTTTTTAGCTGCAGGCGTACTCGCTTGTCTCAATACCGACGATCCGGCTGTGGAGGGCATCGACTTGCCCCATGAATATCAAGTCGCTGCACCTGCCGCGGGCCTGACCATCGACGAGATCCGTAGTGCTCAAAAAAATGGCTTAACTTTGGCGTTTCTAAGTGAGGCCGACAAAGCCGCTCTTTGTGTTCATGTCTCTCACCGCTTGCTCGGAGCCGGCGAGAATAACACGGTAGCAGGCCATAGCTTAAAGCTAAGATGAAGAGCGAAATTGGAATGGTTGGCTAACAACGCTTGCAATACCAAGCTGTGCATATAGAGCACAACTGGCTCTTAGCAAGAGTATGAAATACACCGTTGTCATTGAACACTAAGAAAACCTATCCCAGTCGGTGTGATTAGTGCAGTCTGCTTGGCTCGCATCGCGTGGAACCGAGTACACACAGTACGTCAGGATTTCGAGCACGAAGCAGGGCCAACATGGTTAGCTAAATAGCCTAATGGGATAGGTTCTAAGGAGCGAGAGCGGCATCCTCGCTGAGGGACGCAAGCAGGATAAGCCGCCCCCTCAAACACCCTTAGGAAAAGTATATTAAAAGCGATATCGTGCTTCTCAAACCGCTTATTTATACGCCACGAGTATCGCGCCAATAGTTCACACCTTTTTGAACTTGCTCAAATACCTCCTGCAGTTGACGTAATGCACTCGGCATACACCAAGCCAGTCTCGGTGATTGCTCCCATTCAATGCAACAAGCAACAAGCTGGTCAACACCAATTATTCGAGCGCCACCTTTTATTCGATGCAAATGGTCAAGAAAACGCCGACAGTCATTATTATTACTCGCTTCTGCTAGCGCGACTAAATCCTCTTGGGTCGCAAGCATGAATGCTTCTAGCAATGGATAAACTGAGACCGCATTACCCGGCGCCAGCGAATGAATAACTTCATCAATCCGGTCAGCAATCGAAATTGTCAAATCAGCATCTTGGTGAAAATCATATTTTGCTAAACAATTTTCTAACTCATCGAGGCTAACTGGCTTAAAGAGACAATCATCCATCCCTACTAATGTTGCATTTTGCATTTGTTCTTGACGTGCATCAGCCGTTAATCCAATGATAACAGAGCGTTTACGCTTCTCTTGTAACTCTTGCTGACGATAGTGAGTCGTAAATTCTAAGCCATCCATGTCCGGCATATTAAAGTCGGTAATAATAATATCAAAATATTGGTCAGCTAATTTAGCGAGTGCATCCTTACCTGACTCTGCCATGACAACCTCATGTTTGAGGAACGTCAATTGTTGATTTAATAGTAATCGGTTGGTTGGATGATCATCAATTATCAAAATATGATGGCTGCGAGCCGAAGGCTCAAAATTACTACCTAAAATATCAATTTTGGTATTATCACTATGAAGAGCTACCGTTTCTAAGCAAATGGATACAGATATTGTTGTACCTTTACCTAATTCACTTTCTAACTCTAAACTACCACCCATCATCTGGCATAACGTGCGACTGATCATCAATCCCAATCCAGTTCCCGAGCGTTGGACATCCGTTGGCTGAGTTGCCTGACTAAATGGCTGAAATAATATATTTTGATCTTGTTCACTAATTCCAATGCCGGTATCTGACACGATTATTTTTATACAACAAACATCACCTGTTGATTGCAACTTCAATGCCAGAGTAACACTACCCTCACGGGTGAATTTAATAGCGTTACTAATGAGATTTGAGATTATCTGCTTGTATCGAACAGGGTCTATCATCACTATTTCATCGTCAGTGATATTGCAAGTGAGCATTAATCCTTTTGCTCTGGCATTAGCTGTAAACACATTGAACACTGAACGGCTTAGCTCAGCGATGCTATGTGGTGCTGGCGCTAGCTCGAGCTTCCCTGATTCTATTTTTGATATATCAAGGATATCACCGATAAGAGATAATAAATCCAGCGCTGAATTGTGAGCAACTGAAATAGACTCTCTTGCTTCAGCACTTATGTTTTCTTTACGTAACGTTAACTCAAGTAAACCAATAATCGCATTCATTGGCGTGCGAATTTCATGACTCATGGTAGCCAAGAAAGTTGACTTTGCTTTATTGGCCTCTTCTGCTCGATTAGATGCTTCCGATAGATCATTCATGAGTGCATGTCGATCACTAATATCTATCCACCCTCCCACTACACCAGAAATATTGCCTGATAGATCTCGATAGGCATGCAACCAGTAATATACATAAAAGGTTCGACCGTCCATTAATAAGACTTGATGGTCACCTTCATATGGTTGACCGGTTCTGTATATTTCATTATATACTTTTCCTAATTCTGACATTGATTGTTCACTGAGCGGTAATTCGACATATTTACCGCCAATAAATTCTTCTTTTTCTTTTCGATGGAATAAGGAAAAACTACTATTACACAGTATTAAATCACCTTGCTCATTACGAGCAAATATTGGATGAGGTATACTATCAACTAACTCCCCCATAAATTTTAATTGTTGTTTTAACTTAGTCTCAGCCAATCTTCTTTTTCTATTTTGACGTCGCAATGAAATGGTCCAGAACACCATCAGAATCAGAGTAATAACAATGGATATTAACGATGCACCAAAGTGTCTAAAAATATCATTAAAGCTAATATCATCACTGGCAGGACTAACACGCCAGCGACTAGGTAAAAAATCTATTTCATTAGGTGGAATAGAAGATAAAAACTTATTAATTACATCTATTAATACTTGATTATTTTTATTTGCTGAAAAAACTATCGCAATAGGTTCTGAGTCATATAGTTCCCCTGCAATGGCAAGACTATCTGGAAATTCATTATCAATTGAATACTGGGCTAATCGTAGCGGTAACAATGTAGCTAGACACTCTTTTTTAACAACACATATCGATAAATTAGAGGTGTATACAACTTGTACACTCTCATCTTTATAATATTCCAGAATACTTTCAGATACTCCGCCTTTCCTTACACCGATAGGACCAGCCTTGATTACATCTCTGAAGTCACTGTATTTCCCCAAATCCCCTTTTCTTAATACGTATACCAAAGGATCTAACATGACAGATCTAGAAGATAAAAAACCATATTCGTTACTTCCGAATGAGCTTAATATAGTCAAATCTGCACTCCCTGAAGCAATAGATTTTACTTGCTCAGAAAGTGTTTTATCTTTTGTCATGATGACGTTAATTTCTATACCCAGACTTAATTTCATTGCTTGAACAATATCAGCGAGGACACCTCTGAAATTGCCATTTTCATCAGCATAAGCAAAGGGTGGAATTCTCGAATTTAAAATAATAGTAAGGTTTTTCTTTTTTCTTAGATAAGCTATTTCATCCTCAGATAAGTTAAGTCTATTGCTGGATAGTGATATACCACCACCGCTCCAACGTTGATACATTTCATCTTTCTGAACATCATTTAATTTTTCAATGGATTGATTTAAAATTGATGTTAGTATCGTATTATAGTTTGCAACTGCAAATGCAAACCCTTGAGATTTAAATGGAATGAGACTTAATAGCTGAAGTGAGTCTTGATATAATTTATTAACAAGAAAGTTAGCTGAAATTGTGTCAACAATTACAGCATCAGATATTTTATACGCCACACTAGCTATCGCACTATAGACGCCAGAATAATAAAGTATTTTTTTTCCTGGAAAAAAAGTATTGATGAATTCACTTGAAAGATAATCTTGTGGTACAGCTAGTGTATGGACATCTTCTAGTTTCATCCCCAGCCTGCCATATATGGATGGGGTGTCGTGTGCGTAGGGACTTGTTAATCTAAGCCCTTGACTAAATTCATAATCATTTGCCGCACCAATAAGGTCCGCCTCTCCTTTCTTGATTGCTAACAAGGCTGCTGAGCGTGAGGGGTAGCTTTTAGCAACAAAGTCTATTTTTAGATTTGATGAAATGACACCGATAACATCCGCAGTTAAGCCTTCATAAGTTTCTCCGCCACTGCGAATTTTTATGTCATGCGGTGGATATTCTTCTTTAGGTACAGCCAATATCAAACGCTTTTTATGTTTCAACCACAGTTTTTCATCTGATGAAAGATTTGTCAGTACACTTTTTTCATCAGAGCTTGACTTGCGGGATAAAATATTCATGAATCCATCTTGAGCAAAAACTGAATTCATAAATAATAATGACAAAAAAAACCAAAGATATTTGCGCATGTTTATACCAAATTATGTCTTTTGGCAAAATTTATTAAATCAACAATATTACTAACATTAAGTTTATTCATCAGCCTCGTTTTATACGTACTTATTGTCTTTTCACTTAAAATCAAATCGGCAGCTATTTTTTTATTACTTTCGCCACGCACAAGTGCAAGTAATACGCTCATTTCGCGAGTAGAAAGAGCCTGCAATGCTGAATTATCATCCACATGAGCAGTTTGCGAGGCATCAAAACGCAAACCATGCTCAAAAATGACATATCCAGATAAAACCCTATCAATCACTTCTTTAAGCTTGCCTAAATCTTCCATTTTGGAGATAAAAGAACAAACACCCAACTGAATACAGCGGGTTTTTATGTGATCACTATCATGTGCACTTAAAACGATCACTTTAGGCCTACACTCTAATTCATTGATTCGTTTAACCACATCTAGGCCATCAATACGTGGTATATTAATGTCTAGAATTAAGATATCAGGAACCAGTTGACGAATCTGAGCTAAAGCATCAACACCGTTATCGTACTCACCAATCACTTCGTGCCCACCGCTTGTCGCAATCATCTTGACGGCCATCCTGATTGCAGGATGATCATCAACGATAATGATACTTGCCATCCGTACACCCTTTTAATGTAGGTATTTTCCTAAATATAGAGCATTGTCATTTAATCTGACAATAGAATAATCTTTATTTTTCAAAAATATAGAGGTTGCTCGCAGTTAATAGAGCTCCAATGAGGGCCTTTTTGTCACGATAAAGTACCTTGCCTAGGTATTATTATAAAAATTTTGATTATCATCAAAATTTATTGCAAGCATTAGGCAATGTTAAATTTTGCCCAAAGTACAGCAAGGTGATGATTAATACTTTGACGTTGATATCATTTTTCTGCTAGGCATTGCTCAGAACAAAAGCCCGACTACATCACATGTTGTCATTCTAAAAATAGGCTTTGGTGTAAATGGCACATTTATTGACTAACGATTTCTGAGGATTGATTGATAGTAGGCATTCTTTAAATACGACATCTTAAAATGTTATTGCTAGAAGTCATTGGCAGGATGGAGGTTAATTAATAGAGGTATAAATGATAACTCGATGTTAAAAATACAGTAAAATATATTAACAATGATGGGGGGACGATAATAATCGTCCATTACTGACTTTACTATGAGGATAACATATTAAAAAATAAAATATCGTGAGCGCTAAACTAAATTATTCTATTTGAAAGAGCCCCAACAATAGTCCAAGCTATTGTTAAGGCACTCATTAATTTAAAGCAAGCTCAATATCTCAGGATCAGTTAGTGGTGAGCCCCCCTGAACAGGTCCAATTTTTTCTTCTATCTGCTTTTTAAATATCTCTAGAGACTCCCTGTCGATCATGAATTTAAAGAAATCGATCGGAGATGTGTTGGAATAAGTGTTATAAGGCCGATAACCCACTTTAGCCTGAACATCATTTCGAACGGACCATTGAATCCATTTTTCTTGCATTTTTTTAGAGGTAAGCCAGCTCATATATAACTTGGCTGCCGTTTTATGCCTCGCGTTCTTAAATATCCCGCCAGTTTGTGCCCACGTTAAGAATGTGTCTTCGGTAGGTAAGACGGTTTTGCCCGTAGTGGACTCAGTGAAGCTAGCAGCAACACCAAATGTAGCCATTTTTTCTCCTCTGGCTACAACCGCACGAGGTGCCGCAGTCCCTCTAATCCAGCGTGGATTCTGAGCTAATAATTTATCTAAAAATTCCCAGCCATACTTATCCACTATTTCCTTATATAAATAAAGAACAGCATCATCATCGTGAGGATAGGTAAGTATTAAATTATCCTTATACTCAGGCTTAAGATAATCATTGAAACTATCCGGCTCAGATATAATATTGTTTTTGTTAACATAGTGAGCAAAAGTTATCATATAGACAGGCAAATAATAACCATCTTGATCTTTTATGTCATTTGGTATTTTATTCCAACTCGCTGGTTTAAATGCCTCCAAATGACCTTCGTCTCGCCAGCGTTGAAAATTTTGTACCGTTTGTAGATGTGTCAAATCTGCGGTTGGATTACCTAATGCTAGCTCTTTATCAATCGTGATGTCATGAAATTTTGATAAATCAGTTATTAGTTGTAAATCGATATCAGGAAAATCCTTCTTCCATTCAGTCACAATCCAATTATTGGGAGAGGTAGGAGCATCACCACCTGCCCAGACAATCAACTGTCTTTCCCCTTGTGTTTGCGCATCACGATATAGTGATGCAATTTCATCCTCTTCGGCATTTATCGAGTTACCACGGTTATCTTGGTTACATGCGGATAATAGGGATGAGGCCAACATAACGGTTAGTGCTATTTTTTTCACTGGTATTCTCCATTAAACATGAGTGTAAAAATGAATTAATCATTACCGTTTGCACGTTTAATTTTAAGTTAAGGCTGTCGGTATAAATAGCCACAATATCTAAAAATAACTATCAACTATTTGTAAATAAAACAGATCTGTTTTTACGCATGTAACACTTTTAGTTTGTAAATACTGACAGTATTGTAGTTTTTACATTTAGTTTAATAAGGATCTTTAATATTGAGGTGATAGGGTATTATTCTGTTTTTTTAGAATAAAAAACCATCAGCAAACATTATTCATTAATAATCACCTATTACAATGCCACATGTTCTAATGGAAAATTCAATTTGAAGCACTTGAAGAGATAAATAATTACCACCAATTTGATTATTTATTGCACAATAAAGCCTTATGAGAATGTGTTATTACCCATCTATCCGCGTTATGTTTAAGCACCATGCGATGGTTTTCGATATTTGACATCATCTCAATTGATTTGGTCGGATGAGTATCCACACAATGATTTAAAACAGGAGGTGACAAATCAATATCGTCTACCATATTTTTCATATGGCTGGTTTTTCCTTCACGGTAAGGTCTATTCGCTCTTTTTATGCTGCTGATACGGTATTGAGATGCCGTAACTATCGGTTAATGTAGCTAATAACCTATCTTGGTAAGTGTGATTGGCGTTGTTAAATAAAAGAATTTTCCACTGGCTAAAAGCGACACGAGCCTAAACGTCGCACTTGGAAGCCGCACTCCTGTGTCACTGCTATGGTGGTGCACGGAAAGTTCTGCTGATTTCAATGATTGAAACTGCGCAGATATGCGTTTGTTCAACAACGCCGGTGTGATTGGCACAGCCAGTTTGGACTTCCATCGCACACAGAAACTACAGCGAACACCTAGCTTGTGAGGATTTCGAGCACGAAGCAGGGCCAACATGGTGAGCTAAATAGACTAATTTGGGGTGGGTTCTAAATCTTGGATAATAAATAAGGAGGATATGGCAGATGAAGATTGAACGGATGGCTCCTCGTACCTTGGCTTATATCCGAGTAACCGGACCATACGGTAAAGACTATCAAACGGTATGTGACCGACTTGAGCAATGGGCAACCACTCAAGGGTTAGTCGGGGTTGAGTTCATCTTTATTTACCACGATAACCCTGAAACTACTCCTCCCCCGCAATGTCGCACCGATATCTGTGTCACCGTACCCACAGACGCCAAAGGCAGTGGCGGGGTGTCGATTCAGCAGTTTGTGGGTGGCCGTTATGGGTCATCACGCTTCACGGTAACCGATCCGGCTCAGTACCCTCAATTGTGGCGCCAGCATATCAGCGATGTTATCCATGCTGGCTATTCTTTGCTGCAGGCTCCCTGTTTTGAGCACTATCACCGTTATGACCCACTAACCCAGGTCGCAGATGTTAGCTTTTGTTGTCGCCTAACCGACTAGGCTAGGTGCAGCCCAAGTTGTTTTTGTTGACTCTCGGTTCTCATCGTTTCTTTATACAATGAGCAATGGTATCGAGTATGCAGCCACTCTGCATGGCTTACGCCGTATCCGTAAAGAGCTTAGGTATTTCACGCACCAGCCAGCTTTTGGCCTTACCCATGGTATCGCGGCGCCAAGCCAAAACTACTTGTACTTGGTGGCGATACTCAGGGCTAATCACCTTCAACTGACCACTCTTGATCTCCTCTGTGACATAGCTATACGGCATCGTGCCGACACCGATACCCGCAAGTAACGCATCTCGTTTCTCTACCATGGTGTTCACAGTCAGTCGAGGCTGCTTATCGAGTAACCGATAGGTTAATACCGGTTTACGCAAGGCTGAATCCGCGACCGCGATTGCGCGATAACGACGCAGCGTCTCATCTGCCAGTGGTTCTGGCTCTTGGTGCAAAGGATGATCGGGATGCGCTACGTACAACATGACCTCCTCTTTGAGCAAGTGATGTTTAATACCCGTCAAGACGGTCCCCGCATTGAGGGATGAAATGAGCAAGTCGGCACGACCATCCTCCAAACATTCCCAGCTACCGGCTAGCGATTCGGCACGGAATCGCAATCGGGTATTGGTTTGGGTTGCCAACTTTTCCACTAAAGGATAAAGGGTCTGTATCGGGACAAGCGCATCCACAGCAATCGTTATTTCGGTTTCCCAGCCCCTTGCTAGTGCTCGCGTTTCCCCTACCAAGTGTTCGGCTGCCTCTAGTAGCACGCGTCCTCGCTCTAATAGCATGCGACCGGCAGGGGTAAACTTAGTGCGATGACCGCTGCGGTCAAACAGCATGGCATCGAGATCATCTTCCAGTTTTTGCACCGTATAACTAAGCGCAGAGGGCACCTTACCCAGCTCATCGGCAGCAGCAGCAAAACTCCCGCGACGATCAATGGCATCGAGTACCCGAATGGCCTCTAGGGTTAACGCTCTGTCTTTGTTTACTTCCTTCGCCATTACCCACCTTCAATTTTTTTGAATTTGTTTGCCAGATAAACTCGCTAACAAATGAGGTCAGTTAACATTAGTATTTTACTAACGGCAAAAATACGCTGTTAAATGCGTTTTTGACATAAAATTTCTGATGTCAGGATCATTTTTGCGGTGAAAACCAAGTGAACATAAGCAAATAAACAACATAATATTTGAATGTTCTCTTAAAAATAGCAGGTGTTGGCACTCAACAACGTTGATGGCTTGTAGCAGCCAAACCTGACAATGCAAGGAGCGTAACCGACTGTAATAACGCTGTGGGGGATACAACATGATGGAACTAAGGCAATCTGAAGCGCGTGGTCATGCAAATTTTGGCTGGCTAGATGCTCGCCATAGCTTTTCCTTCGGTCACTATTATGACCCGAAATGGATGGGACACTCCGTATTGAGAGTGCTCAATCAGGATTTTATTGCCCCTGATGGTGGTTTTGCGACGCATCCCCACGCCAATATGGAGATCCTGACGTGCGTGCTAGCTGGCGTCATCGCCCACAAGGATAGCCTTGGCCACGTTGCGCAGATCCCCGCAGGTGAATTTCAGTTAATGAGTGCAGGGTCTGGTATTCGTCACAGCGAATACAACCCATCGCAAAGCGAACCGCTCTCATTGTTGCAAATCTGGATTGAACCTAACGAGGTAGGTACGCCGCCTAGTTATCAGCAAAAGCAGATAGCGGCTAAACCAGGCTTAACACTCATAGCGTCACCCAATGGTGAAGCAGGCTCTCTGACTATTCGCCAACAGGTGCGTATATGGCGATTAGAGTTATCCGCAGGTGATAGCTACGATTGGCAGCTCGCCGGTCAGCACGGTTATCTGCAATTAATCTCAGGGGAGTTAATGGTCAATAACCTGACCGCTCGATCTGGTGATGGGATTCTGAGCCGCGATGAAAATAACTGGCGGCTAGTCGCAACTTGCGCCAGCCAAGGGTTACTATTTGATCTACCCTAACGTCGCCGATATTGATGTATAGTCAAGGGCGATATTGTGTAAATAATGAGGATGTTAATATGGATAAGATGAAAGATTTGGCCTTATTACTAGGTCGCGTGTTGTTGAGTAATATTTTTATTGTGACTGGCGGGCAGAAAATCGGTGGCTATGCGGGGACTCAAGGCTACATGGAGTCAATGGGGGTGCCGGGTTTCGTCTTGCCATTGGTTATTTTATTGGAGCTAGGTGGTGGTATTGCTTTGGTTCTTGGCTTATTTACGAGAAGCCTCTCTATTCTCCTAGCAGGATTTTGCGTTATCACGGCAGTGGTGTTCCATTATCAACCTACTGAATACATGCAGATGCTGTCATTTATGAAGAATATCTCTATCGCAGGTGGCTTCTTAGCTTTAGCTGCGGCAGGTGCGGGAGCATTTAGTATGGACAGTAAGCTAGGTAAAAATTGGTAATTTTTTAATTTTTTAATTTTTTAATTTTTTAATTTTTTAATTTTTTAATTTTTTAATTTTTTAATTGTTGTGTATCCTCCTGCTACACTTATGGCAGGAGGATGTAAAAACTAATAAACTAGCATATAGTGCGTTTGTATTCTCCGTTTGGTCATTTAAAAGCTGTCGATATTGATTATCCCTTGTTTGATTCAGCATACAGGTAGGTAATATTATGAATCGTTTTTCTATTGCTGGACTTTTAATTTTTACATCCATGCAGTTAACTTATGCAGCAGAAAATAAGCCTGATGATTTTTCCTCAATGACGCCAGAAACTAAGGAAGAAAGGATAAATAAAACCTTAGAACAGTTCAAAAAGGAAAGAATAGAGGTCGAGAAAAATCTAGATAATTTTGATGACTTAGACTTTAACGTATACAGTCATCAGAAATGGGATGAAATGCATAGAAGCCATGCCAAGGATATTATTGTTCATTATCCTGATGGAACGACAACCAAGGGACTAGAAGAGCATCTGGCTCGGTCTAAAAAGATATTTTCATTTGCCCCTGATACTGAAAATCCAATTCATCATGTTCGTATTGGGCAAGGCAAATATACTGCTGTAACCGGGGTTTGGCGTGGTACCTTTACTAAACCAATGACGCTAGGGGATGGTACAGTTGTTCAACCTACAGGTAAGCGTTTCGAGATTGAAATGGCAACAGTGGCTAGATGGAATGATGAAGGAACCATGGATGAAGAATGGTTATTTTATGATGATTATACCTTCATGAAGCAAATCGGTTTACTGAAGTAAATTATTTTACGTTAACGTTTAATTATGTTTTCCAATGTGTTTGCCGATACGAAAGTATCGGCTTTTTTTTGAATATACTAAGTGTGAGTGACGTAAATATGAGTTTACATCCTAATGATTTCATATTTGGTGCATCTACCATAGGCGCCAATATACCAGATCCAGACAATGCTCGCGTTCTAACAGATAGAGACCGAATTGCTCAGATCATTAATATGGGCATTTTGTGTGAACAATTAGGTATTGATGCATTTGCCATTGGTGAAAGTCATGAAGCAAACTTTGTTACCCAGGCGCATACTGTGATGCTTGCGGCTTTAGCCGCGGCAACAGCTCAGATAAAATTATTTAGCTCAGTATCGGTGCTTAGTACTCAAGACCCCGTTCGGGTATATGAAGATTTTTCAACACTTTCACTGTTATTTCCTAAGCGGGTCAATCCTGTCGTTGGACGAGGCTCACGTCTGGGGAGCTATCAGCTTTTTAATGTCAATGAGGCTTTTTACGACGATATATTTAGAGAAAAATTAAACTTATTGCTGGCGATTAACTCAGCGGGTATAAATAAATCGCCGCTTACATGGCAGGGAAAGTATAGAAGCAATATTAATAATTTGCCTGTATTACCTTACTGCGATACTGGTTTAAATATTTGGCATGCAGTCGGTGGCTCACCAGAGAGTGTATTATCGGCGGCCAAGCATGGCTTGCCTATGATGTTGACGACATTGGCAGGGCCGAATTCATCCTATGCTAGGATGATTGACTATTATCGTGAAAATTTTGTGGCTAGCGATATATTACAACGACCAAAGGTAATCACGACGAGTTGGTTTTTTGCTGCCGAGTCAGACGAGCAAGCGGTCACCGAATTTTATCCCTATTTTAAAAATATGAATAAGTACTTAAGAGGAAGTGATGTAACCATTGATTTTTTATATAACTGCTTAGATGTAAATAACTCGATGATGATCGGCTCGATTGAAACCATCACCAATAAGCTAAGAACGCAATATGAACTGTTTAATCATGATGGTTTTATGGCGCATCTAGATACCGGCTGCTCACAAGAAGAGGTCATCACGAAGAATATCTATTTTTTTCGTGACATCATCAATACATTAAAAAAGTGAGTTTTGTAGGCATTTTTCGGTGCTGTGTTTCAAATCAGTCATCAGGTTACCACTGCGCTGTATATGGGCCATTGGTTTGCTGCTTGGGCTTTGCACCTGATCAGGGTGGCAAAGCCCAACAGAGTAGGGGAGGGGCTACTTTTTCTTGGCGTATTTCATGGAGTCCAGCGCCACGGCCAGAATGATGATGCCGCCCTTGATGATGAACTGCCAGTAAGGGCTGACCCCGATATAGGTCAAACCATAGTTGATCAGGGTGAAAATCAGCACGCCGGTGATCACTCCAGCAACTGTCCCCACCCCGCCGGCAAACGACACCCCGCCCACCACGCACGCCGCAATGGCATCCAGCTCGTACATGAAGCCGAGGTTGTTGGTGGCGCTGCCGATCCGGCCCGCTTCTAGCATACCGCCGAACGCGTAGAACACCCCTGCCAGCGCATAAATCATCACCAGATTGACCGCCACGTTGACGCCAGACACTTTGGCGGCCTCGGGGTTGCCACCGATGGCAAAGATGTTTTTGCCAAAGCGGGTCTTGTTCCACAGTACCCAAACAAAGACGCTGGCGATGGCTGCATAGAAGGTGAGATACGAGAGCTTGAATCCTCCTATTCGGATAAACCCTTGAGCAAAGCTGGAGAAGCGGGGATCAAACCCGGCCACCGGCGAAGCCCCCACCGAGTCAAAATAGAGGGAGTTGATGCCATAGACGATGATCATGGTCCCTAGGGTGGTGATAAACGGGGTCACGTTTAGGTAGGCCACAATCAAGCCATTGATCAGGCCAATCAGCGCGCCTACGGCGCACACCAGCAGGATCACCACTGGGATGGGTACTACCCCTAAATCTGGGAACACCTTGTTGACGTTATCCAGCGCTTGCAGCATGGTCGCCGCGATGAGCGCGGCCAGACCAACCTGACGGCCGGCCGACAGGTCGGTGCCTTGGGTAATAATAATGCCCGCCACCCCCAGCGCGATGATGACCCGCACCGAGGACTGGGTCAGGATGTTGCTGAAGTTGGTGAGGCTCAGGAAAGAGGGCTCTTGGATCACGATGACCATAAGCAGCACCAGCAACACCAAGTAGATGGCGTTTTCCTTGAGCGCTTGCAGCAGATTAAAATTTTTAACCGACGTCATAATGTCTTCCTGTCGCTAGAGGTAGAGCGATGCCAGACGCAGTATCTCGCTCTGGTCAGTGGCTTTGGTATTGACGATGCCAGCGACCCGGCCATTGCTCATCACCATGATCCGGTCGGTGATGCCAAGTAGCTCGGGCATTTCGGAGGAGATGATGATGATCCCCTTGTCCTTTTTCGCTAGCTCCAAAATAAGCTGGTAAATCTCAAACTTGGCCCCTACGTCGATGCCGCGGGTGGGTTCGTCGAGCATCAGGATCTCCGGTTGGGTCAGCAGCCAGCGACCGATGATCACCTTCTGCTGGTTGCCGCCAGAGAGGGAACCGATCTGGGTCTGCTGGGTCGGTGTCTTGACCCGCATGGCGTCGATCACCCACTGGGTATCACTCTTCATCTTGTTATCGCTGAGCAGCCCCATGGAACCTTTGTAGCTGTCCATGTTGGCGATCAGCGAGTTGAAGGCGATGTCGAGCCGCGAATAGATACCGGTGGAGCGGCGCTCTTCCGTCACCAGCGCAAAGCCGTTGCGAATCGCTTCGTGGGCGTTGTGGTTGGCCACCTCTTTGCCATGAAGTTTGATGCTGCCCTGACTGCGATCGCGAATACCGAACAGGGTCTCGACGATATCGGTGCGCTTGGCCCCCACCAGTCCTGCGATGCCGAGGATCTCCCCCTTGTGCAGGTTAAAGCTGATATCTCGAATGGAGGGCTGGTTCTTCGCCGTCAGGTGTTCGATCTCGAGGATCACCTCTTGCGGCTGGTTGGTTTTTTCCGGGAAACGCTGGGTCAGTTCACGGCCAACCATCATCCCGATGATCTGATCCATGGTCATGCCCTTGAGCGGCTGGGTTGCTACCCACTGGCCATCCCGCAAGATAGTGATCTCGTCACAGAGTTGGAAGATCTCCTCCATCTTGTGGGAGATGTAAACGATGCCGCACCCCTTATCCTTCAACTTGTTGATGATCTTGAAGAGGTGGTTCACCTCTTTCTCGGTCAGGGAGGAGGTGGGCTCGTCCATGATGACGATCTTGGCATCGTAGGAGAACGCCTTGGCGATCTCGATCATTTGCATCTGGGAGACCGACAGGGTCGCGACCTTCACCTTGGGATCGATGTCGATATCCAGTTCATCGAAGATGCGCCGGGTGTCGTCATACATCTTGCCGTGGTCGATAAACCACCCCTTGGTGGGGTAGCGGCCGAGCCACATGTTGTCCATCACGGTACGCTGCAACACCAGGTTGAGCTCCTGATGCACCATGGAGACGCCATTTTCCAGCGCCTCTTTCGAGGAGCTGAAGTTGATCTCCTGCCCCTTGAAGAAGATCTTGCCCTGATCCTTCTCGTAAATGCCGAACAGGCACTTGAGCAGGGTGGATTTTCCCGCGCCGTTCTCGCCCATCAACGCATGCACAGAATGAGGACGGACCCGTAAATTGACATTATCGAGTGCCTTGACGCCGGGAAAGCTCTTACTGACGTCAATCATCTCCAACAGCCATTCTGCTTGTTGCTGTGTTGTCATATCAGCCATCACATCTGGTTGAAAAAAGGGCAAGGGGATCTCCCTTGCCTTGGAGGAGGGAATTACTCGAATTGGGACAGGTTGTCTTTATCCACACCAACGTAGGCAACACGTACTACCTTGTTGTCGATCTTCCAGTTGGTGCCTTCACCGGCCGGTTTGCCTTCAGCCAGGTTGTTGGTCAGCTCGAAGGTGGCTTTGGCCTGGTTGGCGGCATCGTTCAGCACGGTGCCCGCCATGGCACCGCTCTTGACCATGGCCAGCGCTTCCGGTAGCGCATCGACGCCAAACACCGGAATGGCGGTTTTGCCCTGCGCCTTCAATGACTCGACTGCTCCCATTGCCATGCCGTCGTTGTTAGCGATGACCACTTCGATCTTGTTGGCGTTGGGGCCCGAGATCCAAGCATCCATCTTGTCTTTGGCCATGGCGGTGTCCCACATGCCGGTGTCCATATGTAACTGATCGGTCTTGATGCCACCGTCGTTCAGGGTCTTGACCACGTAGGAGGTGCGCGCTTCGGCATCTGGGTGACCGGGCTCCCCTTTGAGCAGCACGAACTGGATCACCCCATCCTTGTTCAGATCCCACTCCGGATGGGCTTTCCAGTGTTTGGCAATCAGCTGACCCTGGATGATCCCTGACTCCTTAGAGTCGGTGCCCACGTAGTAGGCCTTGTCGTAGCTGGATAGTGCGGCAGCACTGGGTTCCTTGTTGTAGAACACCACTGGGATATCTTCGCTGCGCGCTTTGTCGATCACCACGGGGGCGGCAGCGGGATCAACCAAGTTGATGGCCAGTGCTTTAACCCCTTTGGCCAGCAGTACGTCAATCTGGTCATTCTGCTTGGATTGATCGTTTTGGGAGTCATTCATCAGCAGCTCGACATCAGGCTTGGTCGCCGCTTCTTTCTCGATGGCTTTGCGTACCACCGCCATGAAGTTATCGTCGTATTTGTAGACGGTTACCCCGATGCGGGTCTCCGCGTGGGCGTTGGCACCTGCCATCATGGTCATCAATACGGCAGCAATCGTGGTGATTTTTTTCATTGTTATGCTCCGATCTCTCTATCTGTTTTGTAGGGGAGGGGGGGCGCTGTGTTGGCAGATCGCGTCGCTATCGCCTGCAATCAGCGCCAGCCTAATGTAATCAATTTGTTGCCGCGATGACTGTGATCATGACGACAAATTGAAAACGTTTACACTCTGTTACATACAAAAAATTACATGGTATTCAAAAAGTTAACTTTTAAGTCAACAGTGAAGACCTGATTGCAGCTGGATTGCCAACGAGCTGCTTAAATTCAGCGTAGAACACAGTGCCAAGAGTAGTGGCCGGGCCGTAGCCAATATTCTGGTCGTACGCTCTGACTCCACGAGTCATCCCCTCCAACTCCCATGTGAAAACCATCGAGACACACATGCACTCCTCGCTCAGCAGTCAGGTCAGTCTGGTGGCGGGCCTTGGCCAGCTGCGGCTGGCTATAGCGGCTGACGCTGAAGTGAAAGTGGCCCTCTATGGTGATACCTGCCAGTTGTAACTGGCGGGTATCGCAGCGCAACCCGTTATCAGTGGGATAGATATAGGGGGTATGCATTGCTGCCAGCGGCTGTTGCCAGCGGCCAAGGTCAGCACTGAGTTGGCGATCTGGGTAGTTTTCATGGGGCCCGCGTCCGAGCCAGACGACCCGCTGTTGTGGGTCCCATTCCCCCTTGGCTAGCCACAGGCTGGCACCGATCCGCGGCAGAGAAGGCATCACACTAGCGGAGGTGACCGCGATGGTGAGTAACATGGCGCCATCGGCGCTGAATTGGTGCTGCCAGCGGGTAAGCAGACGGGCTTCCCCCGCTACCAAATAGCAGTCGCTGACCTGAATGTGGCCCAAATGCGGACTCGCGTCGATGGCAAGGCAGCGATGGGTCAGGTCGTTGAGTCCTGCCTGCTGCCAGCGGGCAATCCAAGCACTGGGATCGGCGTGATCCGCCTCGCTGGTGCCGATGTCGTTGTCCAGCGGCGCGCGGTAGAAGTGGTCGCGAATCGGTGCCAGCAGCTGCTCCTCGCCCCCTTTGCGCCAACTGGTAATGCGGCCGCTCTGCTTGTCGAGCTGCCACTGACTGTTGGCGGCGGTGACTAGCCAGTAATCTGGCTGCTCGGTAAGGGTGGCCGCTGTCGTCGGCGCAGGCAGAGCGAGGGGGGTGGGCAGGGTAAATTGCTGGCGGGCCACCTCATGCCCTGCGACTGACCAAGGGGTCGCCTGTGGTTGGATGATGGCTAGATCGAGCCACGCCAGTGAGCCTGCGACAAAGGGCGGCAGTGT
>NZ_PGGC01000094.1 GCF_002795305.1 Aeromonas cavernicola | reverse complement strand
TGGTGATAGCTGCTGTCAAAGTGGTTTTACCATGGTCAACGTGGCCGATAGTACCCACGTTAACGTGCGGTTTATTACGCTCAAATTTTTCTTTAGACACGACGTAGTCCTTCTAGGTTAAACCCGCTTACCGTCGTAAGCGGGGAATCTTAAATTATTTAGATTTACGTTCTTCGATCACAGCTTGTGCAACGTTAGTCGGTGCATCGTGATACTTAGCAAACTCCATGGCATAGGAAGCACGCCCTTGGGTTGCTGAACGCAGAGCGGTTGCATAGCCAAACATCTCGGACAGTGGTACAAGCGCACGCACTATTTTACCGGACGGGCCATCTTCCATACCTTCGATCAGGCCACGACGACGGTTCAGGTCACCGATAACGTCGCCCATGTAATCTTCCGGAGTTTCAACTTCTACTTTCATGATCGGTTCGAGCAGAACCGGGTTGGCTTTCATGAAGCCAGCCTTAAAGGCCATGGAAGCAGCGATTTTGAACGCCAGTTCGGAAGAGTCGACATCGTGGTAAGAACCGAAGTGCAGACGCACACCCAGATCCATAACCGGGTAACCAGCCAATGGACCAGATTTGAGCTGCTCGCGGATACCTTTATCAACACCTGGGATGAATTCACCAGGAATGACACCACCTTTGATATCATTGACAAATTCGTAGGCTTTGCCTTCTTCCAACGGGTACATGTCGATCACAACGTGACCATACTGACCACGTCCACCAGACTGCTTGGCGTGCTTACCTTCGATGTCTTTCACGGTATTGCGGATAGTTTCACGGTAGGCAACCTGCGGCTTACCTACGTTCGCTTCTACCTTGAACTCGCGACGCATACGGTCAACGATGATATCCAAGTGCAACTCACCCATACCAGCGATGATAGTTTGACCTGACTCTTCGTCAGTCCATACGCGGAAGGACGGATCTTCCTGAGCTAGACGACCCAGTGCTAGGCCCATCTTCTCTTGGTCAGCCTTGGTTTTCGGCTCAACTGCGATAGAAATTACCGGCTCTGGGAACTCCATACGCTCGAGGATGATCGGCGAGCTCTGATCACACAGGGTGTCACCAGTGGTCACGTCTTTCAGACCGATTGCAGCAGCGATATCACCCGCGCGGACTTCTTTGATCTCTTCACGCTTGTTGGCGTGCATCTGAACGATACGACCAAAACGCTCGCGCTTGTCCTTGACGGAGTTAAGCACGGTGTCACCAGAGTTAACCACACCGGAGTAGACGCGGAAGAAGGTCAGGTTACCAACGAATGGATCGGTAGCAATCTTGAACGCCAGCGCAGAAAACGGTTCATCGTCAGAGGCATGACGTTCATCTTTGGTTTCGCCGTCCATTTTCAGGCCGTCGATAGCAGCTACGTCGGTCGGAGCAGGCAGGTACTCAACAACCGCATCCAGCATTGCCTGTACACCCTTGTTCTTGAACGCCGAGCCACAGGTTACCAAGATGATTTCATTATTCAGCACTCGTTGACGCAGTGCTGTTTTGATTTCATCTTCAGTCAGCTCTTCGCCACCAAGGTATTTTTCCATCAAGTCTTCGGATGCTTCAGCTGCTGCCTCAACAAGAAGCATGCGCAGCTCTTGCGCTTGCTCGAGTAACTCAGCAGGTACATCTTCATAGTCAAAAGACACACCTTGATCAGCTTCGTTCCAGTTGATGGCTTTCATCTTGACTAGATCGACGACACCCTTGAAGTTCTCTTCGGAGCCGATATTAAGCTGAAGGGGGACCGGGTTGCCCTTTAGACGAGTCCGGATGTGTTCAACGCAGCGCAAGAAGTTGGCACCGGTACGGTCCATCTTGTTAACAAAGGCGATACGAGGAACTTTATATTTGTTAGCTTGACGCCATACAGTCTCAGACTGAGGCTGCACGCCACCAACAGCGCAATATACCATCACAGCACCATCCAACACCCGCATAGAGCGCTCAACTTCGATAGTGAAGTCTACGTGACCTGGGGTATCAATGATGTTAATGCGATGTGGTTCAAACTGCTTACCCATGCCAGACCAGAAGGCAGTGGTGGCAGCAGAAGTGATGGTAATACCACGCTCTTGCTCCTGCTCCATCCAATCCATGGTAGCAGTGCCTTCGTGGGTCTCACCGATTTTGTGGTTTACACCCGTGTAAAACAGAACACGTTCGGTAGTAGTTGTTTTACCGGCATCAATGTGAGCAGAGATACCGATATTACGATAACGCTCAATGGGGGTTGTACGAGCCATTGTCATCCTCTTACTAAGGCACTTGTTGTCCCTAGATAATTAAAGGTGCGCAGAGTCCGGAGACTCTGCGCAAGCGGATTACCAGCGGAAGTGAGCGAAAGCCTTGTTCGCTTCAGCCATACGGTGCACGTCTTCACGTTTCTTGACAGACGAACCCTTATTCTCAGCGGCATCCAGCAGCTCGCCAGCCAAACGCTGAGCCATTGATTTTTCACCACGTTTACGAGCGGCATCAACCAACCAGCGCATTGCCAGAGCATTGCGACGTACCGGACGAACTTCAACCGGCACCTGATAAGTTGCACCACCGACGCGACGAGATTTAACCTCGACCGTCGGACGAATGTTATCCAGAGCTTCTTCAAATACAGCCAGGTGCTCTTTGCCGGATTTAGCAGCAATGATATCCAGAGCACCGTATACGATGGCTTCGGAAACAGATTTTTTGCCGTCAACCATTACTACGTTGACGAATTTAGCCAGCAGCTCAGATCCGAACTTGGGATCTGGCAGGATTTTACGCTGACCAACAACACGACGTCTTGGCATTTCAAATTCTCCGTAACTTCAGGGGTTACCCAAAACTAGAAAGTTATCTAACTAGAAACGAATTAACGTTTGGCCTTACTTAACGGAGAACCATTAAGCTTTTGGACGCTTCACGCCATACTTGGAGCGAGCCTGCTTACGGTCTTTAACACCGGCACAGTCCAACGCACCACGCACGGTGTGGTAACGAACACCAGGCAAGTCTTTTACACGACCGCCACGGATCAGAACAACAGAGTGCTCTTGCAGGTTGTGACCTTCACCACCGATATAGGAGGTGACTTCGAAGCCGTTGGTCAGACGTACACGGCACACTTTACGCAGTGCAGAGTTAGGCTTCTTTGGGGTGGTGGTGTATACACGAGTGCACACGCCACGCTTCTGAGGGCACGCTTCCAACGCTGGCACGTTGCTTTTTACAACGAGCTTAATACGTGGCTTGCGAACCAACTGGTTAATAGTTGCCATCAAAAGGCTCCTGATAATGACTTCATAAACATGTGAAAAATCCTCCCCGCATATACGGGGACGCGAAATTTTATGCTCTGCTGTTTGGGGAGTCAAGATTTATACAATTTGCGAGCCCTGGACAGCTACATGTTGATCACTCGGTCTTAATGTTCAGATCGTTGTTACAAGTGCAACACAAACCTAAACGAAGCTCTCCATCCCCATTCATCCACCTCACGAAACCGAATGATTCACTGACAACCAAGCATGCTGATAAGTAACACAAAGGTATTGAACATATGCCGAGCAACGCTGAGTTACGTCGACAAACAGTCAAGTGCATCCACGTTATGGCTAAAAACCATCATCAGACAGGCTGCTAGGTTGTTAGCCGCTCTAATTCACCAATCAGCCAAATGGCTTCGGTGCGATGGCTGCCACAGACATCTGCCATCGGACGAAATCCCCCACACACAGCAGGGCGCTGGGGTTGCGCAAAAATCTTGCAACCGAGCTCGGCATCAAGCTGGATACAAGGTACGCCTGCCGGTTTGCCGTTGGGCATACCAGGAATAGCACTGCTAATACTGGGAGCGATACAACAAGCCCCACAGCCGCTACGACACTCCATTGATCACTCCGTGTGTTTGGGTTGTGACTACTCATCGCTACGAGTCCGCTGCGTATGCCATAAAAAACCCGACCGCTTCTGCGGTCGGGTTTTTTATGGTGCAGGTTAAGTCATTGGTGACGAATCACAGAATGATGTCGCGTACCACGCTGTCTTTGCGTTCAAGGTAATGGATCGACTTGATACGGCGGATGGTACGGGATTTACCACGGATCAGCAGGGTCTCGGTGGTTGCCATCACGCCATCGCTGGTGATGCCGTCCAGCAGATCACCCTTGGTGATGCCGGTGGCGGAGAAGATGACGTTGTCATTCTTGGCCATATCTTCCAGCTTCAGCACTTTGTTAATATCGAGGCCTAACGCTGCACAGCGGGCAATCTCCTGCTCACCCAGTGCACGTACTTCTGAGCTATCCCCCTTGACCCGATGGCGCGGGATCAGGCGAGCCTGCATGTCGCCATCCAACGCCCGGATTACGGCTGCCGAAATCACCCCTTCCGGCGCGCCGCCGATGCCATAGAGCATGTCCACTTCGCTGTCTGGCAGACAGGTGAGGATGGACGCCGCAACATCCCCATCGGGAATGGCGAACACCCGCACGCCCAGACCCTGCATCTCTTTGATCGCTTTATCATGGCGCGGCTTAGCCAAGGTAATGACGGTCAAGCGGGAGAGTGGCTTGCCCAATGCTTTGGCGACCGCTTTGAGGTTAAGCTCAAGAGCCTGATCTAAATCGATAGCCCCCTTGGCTTTTGGGCCGACGATCAGCTTTTCCATATACATGTCGGGGGCCTTGAGGAAAGAGCCCTTGTCGCCGACTGCGAGTACCGCGAGGGCGTTCGCTTGGCCCATCGCGGTCATGCGAGTGCCTTCAATAGGATCGACCGCAATATCAACTGCATCGCCTCGACCTGTCCCAACTTTTTCACCGATATAGAGCATCGGCGCTTCGTCGATCTCACCTTCGCCGATCACAATCTCACCATCGATCTCAATCTGGTTAAGAATGTGGCGCATGGCCGCAACGGCCGCCCCATCAGCGATATTTTTGTCACCACGTCCGAGCCACTTGTAGCCAGCCAGTGCAGCCGCCTCCGTCACTCGGGAAAACTCGATTGCCAGTTCACGTCTCATCGCATATTCAACCTATGGAGCTCGAAAAACGGGCGAAATTCTACCACAAGAGCAAACCTTTGCGCACAAAAGTAGCGCTAATGATCGGGTAAGAGGGGGATTCATCCAAATAGCATAAATCTGACACAAAAAATTCACATACAAGAAACTTAATCGTAAAATCACTTGCCTACCATGGCTCGGTATTTACAACAAAGTCTTACAACACAAGGAATTAAGATGAAAAAGCTGACAGTAGTGGCACTGGCACTGACCGCCGCATTCCAAGCACAAGCTGCTGAAGTTTACAAAAATGACTCCACCTTAGTGGATCTGTATGGTCGCATTTATGCCGGTAACTTCTTTGGCGACAAAAAAGAAAAGGTCGATGCAGTAAATCCGAACGGCATCAGTGATTACAGCCCAAGACAGGGTGCTAACCAATTTATCCGAGTGGGCACCAAGGCTGAAAGCGGGATTCAAAATGGCCTAAAGGCACTGGCTCAGTACGAAATGCAGATCTTTATCAACGACAGCGAGAGAACCTTGGGCGGTGATAACGAAGGTAACTTCCGTACCCGCCTCGCCTTTGCTGGGGTTGGCGCTGACTGGGGTAACGTGACATTTGGTCGCCAGAAAGGGGCCCCTGGCTTCTTGGTTGACTGGACCGACGTTGCACTTTCCGATGGCTATGGTAATGAAGCGTTGGGCGCTGCCACCGACCGGTTTGCCACTAACCGTGCCGCCTCTGTCTTGAAATACTCAGGCCTGTTCAATGGCTTCCAGATCGATACCAGCTACAAATTCGATGGTGGCAAGGTTGAAGATGTTGGTAATGCGAACAGTGACCCCGCTTATGGCGCTGCGGTGGCTTATACCTTCCCATTCAATCTGTCACTGGGCACCGCCTATAACGTCGGCCAACGCCAGCAGCAAGATCAAGACGATGCCAAGTTCTGGCTGCTCTCTGCCAAGTTTGATAACAAAGCTGTCTATGCTGCGCTGAGTTATGCCGATGGCACCGACTTTTTGGCTAACGGTATCGACCACACCGGTTGGGAAGGAGCGCTCGGCTACAACTTCGAGAACGGTTTTGGCCTGATGGCGCTGTGGAGCAAGCAAGAGCAGAAGAACAGCGCAGGTACCAAGAAAGACAACATGGACTACTACACCCTCGGTGCTCAGTACAAGTTCAATAAGAACCTGCGGGTGATTGGCGAGTATCGCATCAACAATCTTGATAGCGTTGCTGGCCAAGCGACTGCTAACCAAGATGATTTCCAACTGGCTGCACGTTACGATTTCTAAGGCTGCCTAGTTGAAGCGACAAGCGCGATGATCTTTCATCGCGCTTTTTCATTTATGCGGCTGGCAAGAGTGCTGCCACCCGCTTCGCTCGTTTCGGCATATTGCTGAGCCTTCCTTGCCTACCCCCTACTTTGGTTGATCCATCTGAGCTTTATCCATCACGGCTTTATTCATCAAGTCATGGTGCGTGGTACGATGCGGCCTATTATGCGAGGGGAATGCCGTTAACCCCGTTGTGCAGCTCCAACGCCTCCACTGCCTTGAATCTTAAGGAGTATTGATGTATCTCCCTGCCCCTTTTGCCGTATCTGATCCCAGCCTCCTCCATCCCTTTATCTTGGCGCACCCACTGGGGGCGTTAGTGACCTATGGCGAGCAGGGATTAGATGCCAACCACCTACCCTTCGCACTTGATAGTACTGCTGGCGAGTTGGGGATCTTGCGTGCGCACGTGGCGCGCAACAACCCGCTCTGGCAGGAGCTACAAGAGGGGAGCGAGGTGCTAGTGATCTTCAAGGCAGTGGATGGTTATATCTCCCCCAGCAGTTATCCCAGTAAACAGATCCATCACCGGCAAGTGCCAACATGGAACTACAGCGTGGTACATGCCCATGGCCGGATCGCCATCCACGATGATGCCCGCTTTATCCGCCGCCTGCTGGCCAACCAGACGCGCCACCATGAAGCGGCAGAAGCGATGCCATGGAAAATGGCTGATGCACCGAGGGACTACATCGAGACAATGGTGCAAGCCGTGGTCGGCATTGAAATCGAGATCAGTCGACTGATCGGCAAATTTAAACTCGGGCAGAACAAGGACGAGGCCGACCGATTGGGGGCTGCCGACGCGTTGCAGGCCAAAGGAGCAACGGAGTTGGCGCAGATGATGCGAGAGCCGCCGGCGTCAACTAAATAGGCGCCATTGACGGGCTGCCAGTGTTGCGCGGTTTGTCTCTTGAATCCCGATTCTCTGGAGCAGGCAGACCCAAAAGAGGGGATATCAGTAATAACCGGTGCCATCACCCCAGCCCAGATCGTGGGAGAGGGGGGCGGTTTAGCATCAGATACGCTTTTCCCGGCTGCGTAACGCCATAGCCTCTGCACCCGACAAGGGCGATGGCTTTGCTTATCTCCCGTAGCGATAGTCGATCCGCTCATTCTTGTGCGGCCCAATGATCTGCCAGCTCAGCAGAAACCCGCTCGCTGTTTCGGTCAGTTCGGCACTGTAATGATCCTGACCACACAGGTGGGGGGTGACGGTTTGCCAACGGCCATCAGGCTGAGGATGTAACTCAAACAATTCGACCGGCTGGTCGTAGCGCAGGTGAGCAAGCCGAATCCCTCGTTCACTGCGCTGCCACCAAAAGCGATTGTGCATGGTGAGTACCCGCCCATGGGGGGTGGTGTAGTGACCACTCTCATTAAATAACCAACCATCCTGATGGGTGGTGACCAGCACCGTACCTTCTGCGGTACCGTTCCAGTCGGTCGCCGAGCCGGCCCCGTTACTCGCTACAAAGTGAAAGGTGTGGATCTCTGCTAGTTGCTGCCATAAACGCTGGATCACAGCCTCTATCTCGGCCATCATAACGCCCTCAAAATTGACAACTGATGATAAATCAATCACATGAACTACTTGATAGGGGTTACCCTGCTCTGGTCATTCTCGTTTAGCCTGATCGGTGTCTATCTCGCTGGCCAAGTCGATGCCTATTTCTCAGTGCTGACCCGTATCGCCCTCGCCATGCTGGTGTTCTTGCCCTTTTTACAGCGCCGCTGGCTAACTCCTCGGCTGGTTTGCCAACTGATGGCGCTGGGCGCCATCCAGCTCGGCATTATGTATCTCTTCTACTACCACTCCTTCCTACTGCTAACCGTGCCGGAAGTGTTGGTGTTCACCATCTTTACCCCGCTTTATGTCACCTTGCTCTATGACTTGCTGGCGGGCCGCTTCAAACCCACCTATTTATGGGGGGCTCTGCTGGCAGTGGCGGGGGCTGCGGTGATCCGCTTCGATGGTTTGACCGAGCGTTATGTGCTGGGATTTTTGGTGGTGCAAGGTGCCAATCTCTGTTTTGCCTTCGGTCAGGTTGGTTACAAGATGCTGCTGGCCCGCCAAACCGATCCTCCTCCCCAGCTCGCTATTTTTGGCTGCTTTTATCTGGGAGCACTGGTCATCGCCCTGCCTGCTTGGTGGTTACTGGGCCAGCCGCACTATCCGACCAGCACTGGGCAATGGGGCATTTTACTGTGGCTCGGGGTAGGAGCCTCAGGCGTTGGCTACTTTCTGTGGAACAAGGGTGCAACCCAGGTGAGCAGCGGGGTGTTGGCCATCATGAACAACGCCCTGATCCCAGCGGGCTTAGTCGTGAATCTGCTGCTGTGGAACAAAGAGACGGATCTGACTCGATTATCCCTAGGGGCCTTGCTGCTGCTGACTTCCCTCTGGGTTTGCCAGCGTGGCCAAGGGCGTCCATCTTAAGCGCTGGCCTCGGCCAGTACGTCCCACACTGGTCGGCTAACTCACCTGACATCACCTTGATAGCCCGCCAGCAAGGTTTGCCAGTTTTTCGGTACAAAGTGGAAGCTGGTGTGCAGTTGGGCCTCTTTGTTGAATGAGCGTAATAGCCGCTCTAGGTTGGCCTTTTGCCACTCCCCGGGGGCGCGGATAGCGCCTTTGTCAAAGTCGATGACCCAGATTTTGCCGGCTTTATCGAGCAACACATTATGGCTGTTGAGATCGGCATGATAGACCCCCGCCTCGTGCAACTGACGCACCGTTTGGCCAATCTGCTGCCAGATGTCATCAGCTAGCGGTCCCTGTTTGAGTAGAGCGACCAAGTCCTTGGCCCCGCGAATCCGCTCGATCAGGATGTCAGCCCGATAGAAAGGGCCATGCTTCACCATGCGGGCGGCAAACGGCCGTGGCACCGGCAACCCTAGATCGCAAAGCGTGGCCAGTAGGCGGTATTCGGCCATGGCGCGGCTCGACTCGACGCCTTCGAACCAGAAGCGATCCCGCACCACTTTGCCGACCATCCCCCCACGATAGTAGTGACGCAGCACAAGATGCTGGCCTTGATCTTTGACAAACCAAGTGACGCCACGACCCATCGCGGAGCCAACCACTTGCCGTTGGCTCTGCCACCATGCGGGGTCAAACAACTGGGGACTAGGGTCAGGAAAAGCGCCGTCGGCGTACCAGCAAACCTGGTTATGGTCGGTGTGTATCTGCATCTGATGATCCCGCGTGGTGGGCCGTATGTGGTGGGTCTTAGACAATCAGGTGCCGATGACAGTGCCATCATCACCCGTTCCTGTGCACGCTACGTCCCGATGATTGACCTGCACGACTCACCTTAAGCAGCCTCATCAACGCCGCCTTGTCATGATCCGTGCCGGTGGATAACTGCGGGCGATTTTACAATCCACAGGGGAGTTTGCATAATGCCATCCACTCTCTTTTCGCCAGTCGTGCGCCACATTATGCCGCTATTTCAAACCCCTCCCTCTTCCATCTGCATTTTGCGACTCTCTGCTATCGGGGATTGCTGCCACGCGCTGGCGCTGGTGCGGGTCATTCAGCGGGCATGGCCGCAAACCCGTATCACCTGGGTCACGGGCAGCATAGAAGCAACCCTGTTTGCTGACCTGCCGGGGGTTGAGATCATCCCCTTCGACAAGCGCAAAGGCTGGCGCGGCTACCGCGATCTCTGGCGCACCCTCAAAGGGCGCAAGTTTGATGCTCTGCTGCACCTGCAAGCCGCCATGCGCGCCAGTATCGCCACCCTCGGTATTCAAGCCAAGGTTAAGCTCGGCTTTGACCGGGAGCGGGCCAACGATGGTCAGTGGCTGTTTACCAACCATAAAGTGCCATCCCCCACCTCTCCCCATGTGTTAGATGGTTTCCTCGCCTTCGCCAAAGAGCTGGGCATAGACGATCTCACTCCTGACTGGCAACTGCCCATCAGTGCCGAGCATCGCGCTTGGGCGCAGCAGAAGATTGGCGGCAAGCCGACTCTGCTGATTTGTGCCGCCGCGAGCAAAGCGTTCAAGAACTGGACTGCGGCAGGCTATGCCGCGCTGGCTGATCACGCCGCCAGCAAGGGCTTTCAAGTCTACCTCTGTGGCGGGCCAGCCCAATTAGAGCGGGATCTGGCCGCCGAGATCCAGCAACGCAGCCAGCACAAACCGGTTGATCTGGTGGGGCAGACTAACCTCAAGCAGCTGTTAGCCCTGATCGACGAGGCAAGTCTGGTGCTGGCTCCCGACACGGGGCCAACTCATATGGCAACCTTGGTGGGGACCCCGGTGATCGGGCTTTATGCGCACCATAATCCGGCCCGCACTGGGCCCTATTTGTGCCGCGAGTACGTGGTGAGCATCTATCAGACGCTGATCGAGCAGCAGACCGGCCAATCTGTGGCCGAGCTGGGTTGGCGTACTCGTCTGAAAGACCCTGCTGCCATGGCAAGCATCACCGATGCGCAGGTGATTGCCACCTTTGATCGTCTCTGCACTGATCTGCAGCTGTGTGATTGAAGGATGCCACTGGATGTGTGTGAGTTGTTGAGCGGAGATCACTTCGCTATGAGGGTGATGATCCGGCACAATCCCTGCGCGATCATTTTGTTATCCGCCACCTTCTGTTAAAATTCGCCGCCTTTACATCCCCCTAATCCTGAATTGTGGCGTGTTTTATCTTGGGTCGTCTCCCGCTCGGGTAGTAAGACGACGGCCTTTGCTACCACTAAAACACGGCGATCGCTTAAAGGTACTGACATGGCGCAACAAGGCACTCTCTACATCATCTCCTCTCCGAGCGGCGCGGGTAAATCTAGCCTGATCAATGCCTTGCTAACTCAACATAACGCCGCAGGTAAGATGCAGCTGTCAGTTTCTCACACCACTCGGGCGATGCGACCCGGTGAAGAGCAAGGGGTGCATTATCACTTTGTCTCGGTCGAGGCATTCAAGGCGCTGATTGCGAGCGGCGATTTTTTGGAGTGGGCCGAAGTGTTTGGCAACTATTACGGCACCTCACGCGCTGCCATCGAAACCTCGCTGGCGCAAGGCATCGATGTGTTCCTCGATATCGACTGGCAGGGCGCCCGCCAAATTCGCCAGCAGATGGCCACTAAATCGATTTTTATTCTGCCGCCGAGCCGCGCAGAGTTGGAGCAACGTTTGATTGGCCGTGGTCAAGATAGTCATGAGGTCATCGCCGGCCGGATGGCGAAAGCCATTGCTGAAATGGTGCACTACGATGAGTATGACTATGTCATTATCAATCAAGACTTCGAGCTGGCCCTGTTCCAACTGCGGGCCATTATCGAGAGCCAGCGCCTGGAAATACGCCAACAGCAGCAAGCGCAACAAAACTTGCTGCAACAGTTGCTGGCAGAGTAGGGTAAAAACAAGTAAACTTTTGCGTCATTTTTAAACACCGCTTTTTTACATCGAGAAAGCCCAACCACTGGAGTCCTGCATGGCACGCGTTACTGTAGAAGATGCTGTAAAACAGGTAGGTAACCGCTTTGACCTGGTGCTGGTCGCCGCCCGCCGCGCCCGTCAAATCGCGGTTCAAGGCAAAGATCCCCTAGTCGACGAAGAGAACGACAAACCGACCGTGATCGCCCTGCGTGAAATCGAACAGGGTCTGGTCAACAACCAGGTCATGGATACCCAGGACCGCTACGAGCAGCAAGAACAGGAAGCAGCTGAATTAGCTGCCGTTGCTGCCATTGCTGAAGGCCGCGGCTAAGTCAGCTATTGCCTAATGGTGGCACCAGCCTTGGTGCCACCGGTTCCCCCCATTTACAACCGCTCGAAAACCTCGCACACTCAGGTTTACCCTCTCATCGCAAAAGATGCCGTTTCATCGCTGCGGGGATTATCTTGTATCTATTTGAAAACCTTAAAGAAGTAGCCAGTTCGTACCTGCCTGCAGAACAGGTCGAGAAGCTTAGGCAAGCCTATGTGGTGGCCCGTGATGCCCATCAGGGTCAAATGCGTTCCAGTGGTGAGCCCTACATTACTCACCCAGTGGCGGTTGCCCGCATTCTGGGGGATATGCACCTCGATCACGAAACCCTGATCGCGGCAGTGTTACACGACGTCATCGAAGATACCCCCGTCACTAAAGAAGATCTTGCCCACCAATTTGGCGATCCTGTGGCCGAATTGGTCGCCGGCGTCTCTAAACTGGACAAGCTGAAGTTTCGCGATCGCAAAGAGGCCCAAGCCGAAAATTTCCGCAAGATGGTGATGGCCATGACTCAAGATATTCGAGTCATTTTGATCAAGTTGGCCGACCGAACTCACAACATGCGCACCCTCGGTTCACTACGGCCAGATAAGCGCCGCCGCATTGCCCGTGAGACCCTAGAGATTTTTGCCCCCATCGCTAACCGCCTCGGTATTCACACCATGAAGAACGAGCTGGAAGAGTTGGGGTTTGAAGCGCTCTACCCGATGCGCTCGCGGGTGCTGCGTGAGTCTGTGCGCCGTGCGCGTGGTAATCGCCGTGAGATCATCGAGGCGATCCAAAGCGAAATCAGTGGCCGCCTGCGAGAGGCTGGGATTGAGCATCAGGTCAGTGGCCGTGAGAAAAACCTGTTCTCTATCTACAACAAGATGGAGAAAAAAGAGCTGCAATTTCATGAGGTAATGGATATCTACGCGTTTCGCGTCAGAGTCAAAGACGTGGATACCTGCTACCGCGTTCTGGGCCAGATGCACAGTCTGTACAAACCTCGCCCCGGTCGCTTCAAAGACTACATCGCCATCCCTAAGACCAACGGCTACCAGTCACTGCATACCTCGCTCGTCGGCCCGCACGGCGTACCGGTTGAGGTACAAATTCGCACCGAGTTTATGGATCAGATGGCCGATAAAGGGGTCGCAGCGCATTGGGCTTATAAACAAGATGGCGACAGTTCAGGCACGACCGCACAAATTCGCGCACAGCGCTGGATGCAAAGCCTGCTGGAACTACAACAGAGTGCGGGAAGCTCTTTTGAATTTATTGAAGGGGTTAAGACCGATCTGTTCCCGGATGAAATTTATATCTTCACCCCGGAAGGGCGCATTATGGAGCTGCCAGCAGGGGCCACCCCCGTTGATTTTGCCTATACCGTACATACCGACATTGGCCACGCCTGTGTCGGGGCCAGAGTAGATCGCCACCCCTATTCCCTCAGTAGTTCGCTGCACTCGGGGCAGACGGTCGAGATCATCACCGCTCCCGGCGCCCGTCCGAATGCTGCTTGGCTCAACTTTGTGGTGACCACTAAGGCGCGCTCTAAGATCCGCCAGTATCTGAAGAATTTGCGTACCGAAGAGTCAGTAGTGCTGGGCCGCCGCCTGCTCAACCATGCGCTGGGCGCCAAAAATATCGAAGATATTCCCACCTTACGGATCCAGCAGGTATTAGCAGACACCAAGCACGATAACTTGCAGGGGTTGTTAGCAGATGTGGGGCTTGGCAACGCCATGAGCGTGATGGTGGCCCGCCGCATGTTAGGCGATGAGCTGCCAGCAGAAGATCAGCCGAAAACCAGCAGCAAAAAGATGCCGATCAAGGGTGCCGATGGCATGTTGGTCACCTTCGCCAACTGCTGTCGCCCGATCCCAGGGGATGCCATTATCGCCCATATCAGCCCCGGCAAAGGCTTGGTTATCCACCAAGAGACATGCCGTAACATCAAGGGTTATGGCAAAGAACCAGATAAATACTTACCGGTTCAGTGGGAAGTGGATAAAGAGCAAGAACAAGAGTTCAAAACCGGTATCAGCATCGAGATCGTTAACCATCAGGGCGCGCTGGCGGAACTGACCAACGTCATTGCCGCGACAGGGGCCAACATCCACGGCATTAGTACCGAGGAAAAAGATGGACGGGTCTATCAGGTCACGTTGCTGATCACCACCAAGGGGCGGATCCACCTTGCCAATATCATGCGCAAAATCCGGGTCATGCCCAATGTGCTCAAGGTGAGCCGACAAAAGAACTGAATACAGGCGGCGCAAGCCGCCTGCTGCTTTTATTGAGATGAGTGATGACACCTGCACGCTTTAAACGAATTTCCGCCATGCTGGCCCAACGGCAGCTAGACCTCACCGTCTGTATGGAAGAGGTACATAAACCGCATAATCTCGCTGCTATCGTGCGAACTGCCGATGCAATTGGTATTCATCGCGTCCATGCCGTGTGGCCAAAGAGTTGGATTCACAAACGCAAAGGGACTGCCCGTGGCAGCCAAAACTGGGTGGATGTAAAACTGCACCCAGACATCACCAGCGCGGTTACCGAGTTAAAAAGCGCGGGGATGCAGATCTTGGCCACTCACCTATCCGACAACTCAGTGGACTTTCGCACCATCGACTACACCAAACCCACCGCCATCTTGGTCGGGCAAGAGAAACACGGCATTGGTGAAGAGGCGCTGGCCTTAGCCGATCACCATATCGTCATCCCGATGGTGGGCATGGTGCAGTCCCTCAACGTATCAGTGGCTGCGGCGGCAATCTTGTATGAAGCCCAGCGCCAACGTGAACTGGCCGGCTGCTACCAACGGGGCTGCCCACTCAGTCTGGCAGAGCAAAACAGTATCCTGTTTGAGGGGGGCTACCCCATTTATGCGCAACTCTGCAAAGAAAAAGAGATGCCCTACCCCCCGCTTGGCACGACAGGTGAGATCTTGGCCGACGAGCATTGGTGGCAGCAGATGCAGCTGACCCGCAAAGGTTGGGTTGCTCAACATGATGACGTCCCCTTAACTGAGCCTTAGGTGATGAACGCTAAGCCATTGCCCAATCCCTACCAGCTGAGCACCGAGCAGGCTTTGCCCTCCTTGTATCAACAGACGCTACCCGATTTTTGGACAACACACGCCATCGAGGGGGTGTTTGCAGGAAAAGAGGGGATCGCCATCCGCTATGCGGTGCTGCGTCAACCTCGGATTGAACGCGTTATCTTGATCATCAATGGCCGCGCAGAGAGTTATCTCAAATATCAAGAGCTGGCTTGGGATCTCTGGCACCAAGGTTATAGCCTCTACCTTATCGATCATCGTGGCCAAGGCTTGTCAGGACGGCTGCTCGATGACCCAGAGCAGGGATATGTCGAGCAGTTCGACGACTATGTGCAGGATTTCAAACAATTTTACGATGACATCGTGCGGCCAGACCAACCTACCAAAGTCTTCCTGCTCGCTCATTCCATGGGGGCCGCTATCGCCATCCGCTATCTGGCCCGCTGGCCCGCTGGCATTACCGCCGCCGCCCTCTGCTCGCCGATGTTAGGGATCAACCTCGGTGGCTTACCTAAATGGTTCGCCAAAGGGCTAACCGCCGTCATGGCCAAGTTGGGCAGATGGCTTGGCAGGCCCCCCTATGGCCCCGGTCAGGGCCGGTATCAGGCTCATCCGTTTCCCAATAACGGCCTAACGCATAGTCAGGTGCGCTATCACGCCTTTCAGCGCCTCTGCGAACAGCATCCTCAGATCAAGTTAGGGGGCGCGACCGCGCACTGGATCTCCCAAGGAATTAGCGGGGCTGATGGGGCGATGGCAGATGCTGCCAGCCTGACCACGCCGCTCTTGATCTTGCAGGCGGGTGAAGAGTCGGTGGTGGATAATCGGGCTCAAGATCAATTCTGCCGCTGCGCGCCTTGTGCGGGGGGCAAGCCACTGCGCATCGCGGGGTCTTGGCATGAGCCACTGATGGAAGCGGACCCCCAGCGTCTGGCTGCGCTAAACGCGACCCTGGCTTTTTTTGAGCGCTTTTAAGCGGAGTTATTTTTTGTTTTCCTAAATAAATGGGGTAGCTACCCACGCGGGGGTACACTGCTCCAGCGTTAACTAGATGCTGAGGTAATAATGTTTAAGGTAGTTGTATCCGATCTCGATGGCACCCTGCTCAACAAGCAGCACCAGATATCCCCCCGCACCCGAGCCACCCTGCACCGTTTAGCCCAACAAGGCATCAAATTCGTGGTCGCCACTGGCCGTCACCACGTCGACGTGCGCAGCTTTCGTGATGCACTGGGGATGGATATCTACCTCATTACCTCTAATGGTGCCGTGGTGCATGACAAGCAAGATCAGCTGGTGTTTAACCAGCCACTGCCTGCCGAGATTGCCGCAGAACTGATCGCGTTGGAGCGAGATCCTGCTATTCACCTCAATGTTTATCAAGGAGATGAGTGGCTGGTGGAAGAGGAGTTACCTTGGTTGTTGCAGTTTCACGATGAGTCGGGCTTTACCTACCGGCTGGTGGATGACTTAAGCAAGGAGCCCAAAGAGCAGATCAACAAGGTGTTCTATATCGGCGACCACGACAAACTGGTGCAGATCGAGCGTCATCTTAACCAGCGTTATGGCGACCAGATTAACGTCACCTTCTCCCTGCCCGACTGTCTTGAAGTGATGCACGCCGAGGTACATAAGGGCCATGCGGTGCGCGCCGTCTTGGCGCAACATGGCTTTGAAATGTCGCAGGCGATCGCCTTTGGTGACGGCATGAACGACCTAGAAATGTTGAGCATGGTGGGGCTCGGCGTGGTGATGGGCAATGCCCATGATCGCCTCAAATTAGCCTTACCCGACCATGAGCGAACCCTGACATCAGATGAAGATGGGGTGGCTGTTTACCTAGAGCAGCTCTTTTCCTTAGACGTCGACCACTAACAAAGGTCGGTAGCCACGGACACCTAGCTACGCCTTCACCCGTAAAAATAGAGCCAGTCAGCATCACTGACTGGCTCACGGTCTCGTTGGCTAACCTCGCGTGTTTATCAGGCTTGCCGCATGAATTAGAGGTTCTCTTCGGCAAATGAGGCCAATTTACTGCGCACGACCCCATTGAGGAAGATGTTGGCACTGCCATCAAAATCTTTGAAACGCTCGACGATATAGGTCAGACCCGAGGTCACAGGGCTCAGGTAGCTGGAGTCAATTTGGGCAAGGTTACCGGAGCAGACGATCTTGGTGCCTTCGCCGCAACGGGTGATGATGGTCTTGATTTGGGAGGCCGTCAGGTTCTGGCACTCATCCAACAGCACGAAGGTGTTTTGAATGCTGCGCCCACGCATGAAGTTGACCGATTTGAACTGGATGTTGGCCTTCTCCATGATGTAGCTGAGCGAGCCGCTCATGTTCTCATCCTGTTTGTGCAGCACCTCCAAGGTGTCGGTCACCGCCGCCAGCCAAGGCATCATTTTCTCCTCCTCGGTGCCGGGCAAGAAGCCGATGCTTTCGGCAATTTCTGGGGTGTTACGGGTCACAATGACTTTTTCGTAAATCCCTTTTTCAATCACCAACTCCAACGCAGCCGCCATCGCCAGCAGGGTTTTACCGCAGCCGGCAGGCCCAGTCAGGATCACCAGATCGATGTGCGGATCGAGCAAGGCATCAAGGGCCATCCCTTGATAAACATTCTTGGGGTGTACCCCCCAAGCCTTGCGCGACAGCAAGCGCTCACGACCGAGATCCTTGAGCCGGATCTTCTGGCCATCGTGGCTCAGTACCCGAGCGGCGAAGAAATTCTCCTCATCCAGCAGGTACTGGTTAACGTGTACTCCTTCGAGCAGATTGGCATCGACCACATGAATGGTATCGCGGCCATGGGTTTCACTCTCGCACTCGCCCACCCGCTCCCAAAAGCTACCAGGCACCACCTGAAAACCCTTGGCAAGCAGACGAATGTCGTCAATCAGCTGGTCACTGCGATAATCTTCAACGCCTGCCATCCCAGCGCCTTTCGCTTTCAGGCGCATATTGATGTCTTTGGTGACCAGGACCACCTGACGTTTTAGTTCGTGTTTTTGCAGATAAAGCGCGGCATTAATGATCCGATTATCGGCCTCCTTATCGGTGAACACCTCGGCATCTTGTGGCAGGTGATAGTCACTGAAGATGCTGATGTGGCCGCTGGCCTCTCCCGCCAGCTTAACCCCTTGGGCTATCTGCTCTGGGGTGGCGTCACGAAAGACATCCTCTAAGGCCCGGATGGCGATCCGCGCATCGCGGCTGACATCCTTGTGGCGATCTTTGATGTTGTCGAGCTCTTCCAACACTGTCATGGGGATGAGCACGTCGTGCTCTTTGAAGGAGTAAATAGCGAGGGGTTCGTGAAGCAGAACGTTTGTATCTAGGATAAACAGCTTTCGGTCCGTGTTGTCCATAAGCATCCTCCTTGGCACTGCAGGTGCCACGTATGTGAATTTCAGATGTCATTGAAACCACACAGCCGTGACAGTTTTATTACCTACAACGCTACGCCCGATTTTACTAGTTCGCAACAAATCAGCTCGCAATGACAACTGTTTGTCTATAAAAACACCACATGCACGGAGAGCAACAAGGTTTTCGAGTGGGCACCAAAAAAAGGGTTCGCTAGAGACTCACTCGTTCACCCGCCATTGGTTGGTGAGTCCCAAGGCGCCAGCCTGTCAGGACTCGGGTTATCAGGAGCCATTCCCCTTGTTCGTTGTTAGGCTGCGCTTGCTGTACGTTTGGTTCCATTGCGGCGCCCACTGCCTGAGTTACTGGTTGCCGCCCCCTTGCGCCGCACAAAACGTCGCTTGCTAGCGTTAGCCGTATCGCTGGGCAGGGCACTAAAACTGGCCCCTGAATCGTGTCTGGCACCGTCGATCAGACCATGAAGCTGCTCGGTGAGCGGCGCCATAAACTGCTGGTAGTTGGCGTGGCGCTCGGCGATTTGACCAAGGCTCTGCTCCCACAGCGCGGTCATGTCCGGCAGGGTGGCACTGGCTGGCAACGCTTGCACCAGCGCCCGCCCGGTCGGAGTCGCCTTAATGCTCTTACCTTGGCGCACCAGAAAACGGCGCTTGAACAGCAGGTCGATAATGCCCGCTCGGGTCGCCTCGGTGCCGAGGCCGTCGGTGTCGCGCAGGGTTTTGCGGATCTCGGGATCCTGCACATAGCGGGCGATGCCGGTCATGGCGGCCAGCAGGGTGGCATCGGTGAACGACTTGGGCGGCTGGGTCATCTTCTCTTGCAGCTCGCCCCGCTCGCACAGCAGTTGCTCCCCTTCTTTGAGAGCTGGCAGGGTGCCCGCTTTCTCTTCGTCGTCATCCTCTTCCACCCCGAGCAGTGCCTTCCAGCCCGCCTTGAGGATGCGCCGGGCCTTGGCCTGAAACAGGCCACCGGCGATGCGCAGCAGCACCTTGCTGTCGTTGTATTCGAACAGGGGATAGAACTGCAGCAAGTACTGGCGGGCAATCAGGCCATAGAGCTTCGCCTCGTCGGCCCCCAGCGTGGCGGGGTTGCCCTGCTTCTCGGTGGGAATGATGGCGTGATGAGCATCCACCTTGCTGTCGTTCCACGCCTTGCTGCGGATCTTGCCATCTGCCTCGCTCACCGCCTTGGCCAGCGCAGGATCAGTGGCAGCGATGGCGCCACGCACCTGCTCGGCCCGCTTGAAGTGGTCAGTCGGCAGATAGCGGCTGTCGGAACGCGGATAGGTGATCAGCTTGTGGCGCTCGTAGAGGCCCTGGCAGATGTCGAGCACCCGCTTGGCATCCATGCCGAACCGCTTGGCTGCATCGATCTGCAAACTGGATAGGTTGTAGGGCAGTGGCGCGGCCTGCTTGCGGGCCTGCTCCTCCACCGATTCGACCTGCGCAGGCTGGCCGTTGATCCGGCTCACCACCTTGTCGGCCAGCGCCCGGTTGAGCACCCGCCCCTCCTCATCCTGCCACGGCAGGCAGGCTTCGGACGGCAGCCACTTGGCCGTAAATCGCTCGTTGCCGTCGGTCAGCAGGTGGGCCAGCACCTCGTAGAAGGGTTTGGGCACGAAGGCCTCGATTTCGAGATCCCGCCGCACCACCAGCCCGAGCAGCGGGGTCTGCACCCGGCCGACCGAGAGCAGCTCGCTGCAACCGGCCTTGCGCCCGAGCAGGGTGTAGGCGCGGGTCATGTTGATGCCATAGAGCCAATCGGCCCGGCTACGGGCCAGCGCGGAGACCGCCAGCGGCACGAACTCCTTGTTGTCCCGCAGCTTATCGAGGGCGCGGCGCACCGCAGGCGGATTGAGATCGCTGATGAGACAACGCTGCACTGGTTTGGTTTTCGGGTAGCCGAGAAAATCGATCACCTCATCCACTAGCAGTTGCCCTTCCCGGTCCGGGTCACCGGCGTTGACCACGCAGTCCGCCTGCTTGATCAGCCGCTTGATAACGGTGAGCTGGGTTTTGGTCTTCGGCTTGGCCACCAGCTGCCACTGGGTAGGGATGATGGGCAGGTGCTCCATCCGCCACTGCTTGAAGGCGCCGTCATAGGCATCGGGCTCGGCCTGCTCCAGCAGATGGCCGATACACCAAGTGACCACATCCCCTTGGGCGGTTTCGATAAAACCGTCACCCTTCTTGTGGGGCTTGGGCAGGGCATCGGCAATGGCGCGGCCCAAGGTGGGCTTCTCAGCGATAAAGAGTCGCATTGGGGGTTACCTGCAATACTGTATATGCAAACAGTATACAACCCCCGCCAAGAAAGCCAACCTAGCGCCGTCAGTCGAACGGTTGATCGTGAATAGCAGCAAACAAGCGGGCCTGATTGAGCCGCGGTGCATAGTGAAAGGCGTTGTCGCCATCCTCTGCCAGCAAGTAGTCGGTCAGCTGTTCACGCACCGCATCTTGCAGGGTATCGAGCTGCCATGGCTTAGCGAGGTAGTAGTGCAACCCGCCGCGATTGACCGCCGCCACGGTGGCCTCTAATCCCGCCTGCCCAGTGAGCAGTAATTTGCGACTGGCGCGGGTGCTGGCGCGCTGGTTGAGTTCGACCAAAAAATCGACCCCCAAGGTGCCCGGCATGATGTGGTCACAGAGGATAAGCGCTAATTTGCCCCCTTCGCTCTCCCACTCATTCAGCACCTCCCGCGCCTCATCGACGCTCTCGGCGGCCTCTAGCTCAAAATGGGAGCTGAACGGAGTGAGATCGTGGATCACCGCATCCAGCACCTCCCGCTCATCGTCCACACACAAGATCAGATAATGTTTCATGTTACTCCTCCTTGGCGGCATGGCAGCGGCCTGCCGATTACGGATGCGGGCCACTCAGGCTGCATCGTCATTGTGGTCAGCTCCCCGACTGCTCTTGCTGTGATCCTGATGGGCTAACGGCAAGCAGACTCGCATCCGGGTATAGCGGCCCAGCTCAGAATCCACCTCGATCCGGCCATGGTGATGCTGCACAATTTGCTGAGCGACGCTCAACCCAATCCCCAAGCCAAAGTGGCCCTCACGCTTGGTGGTGAAATTGAGCTCAAAGATCCGCGCCTGCAACTCGGGCGCAATCCCGCAGCCAGCATCCTCGATCTCCACCATCACCCAGCCGGGCTCCAGCAGACCAGTGCGCACTGTCAGCCGTCCCGGCGTTGCCATCGCATCCAGACTGTTGGCAATCAGGTTGGTCCACACCTGCTGCAGGGCGATCGGGTGGCAATAGAGCGGCGGTAACGTTTGATACTCTTTGTGAAGATCGTGCTGCTTGAGGCGGTTTTCGAACATCATCAGGGTATCTTCCAGCCCCTCGTGCAAATCCACCAGCGACAGCTCGGCGCTATCTTGGCGAGCATACTGCTTAAGGCTTTTAACCAGATCGCCGATGCGCCGCGCGCACACCTCGATATTGCGCAAAAAGCTGCCGGTCTGTTGAAACTGGGCCAACTGAGCCAATAGCGCTGCACGCTCCTCGGCGGTGCGGCTGGCAAACCAGCGCTGCCAACTCTGCTCGTCATCCAAATCCATTTGGACCGCTTGGCGGGCCAACTGGCGATCCCCAAAACGCCCCTCGGCGTGGCGAGTTTTGGCGCGAATATCACTGGTCGACACCGGTTGTGCCTGCAATGCCCGACAGAGGGTCTGATTGCCAAGGGTTTTAATGGCCGCGGGTAATGCGAGATTCACCAACTCAGGAATGGCGGCCCGCAGGGTCTCGCTGCCACGGATAATGGCGGCGACCGGATTATTCAGTTCATGGGCGACACCGGCCACCAGCTGGCCAAGCATCGCCATCTTTTCGCTCTCCATCAATTGCTGATGGGCTGCATCGAGCGAGGCCAAGGTCTGCTGTAAGCGGATTTCGGTGCGAATACTGTTTTGTAAGCGGCGGTTAAAATGGCGCAGCAACAAATTGGTGAACGAGGGGAGCAGCTCACTGCGGGCCTGCATCACCCGCGAGAACTGCAACTTATCGAGTTTGATCACATCGACCTTGGTCAAGGTGATGCCCGTGGTAAAAGCAGGCTCACCGGTAACAAACGACATGCCCCCCACCAGTGCCCCCGCCTGATAACGCACCACCTCTTGCTGTTGCCCCTGCTCATCACGCTTACGCAGCACCACCTCTCCGTTGGCGATAAACCACAGGAAGCTATTCGGCTCCCCTTCGCGGGTCAACACATGGCCGGGGCTGTAGCGGCGGCACGCTCGGGCATCATCGTTGCCATCAAAAAATTGGTAGAGCCCCTCGATCACCGCCCGCGATAACGCTTCGTCACTGCAATGGGTGTAATCCATAAAGCCCTGTCGGTATTGGGCTAATTGACGGTCGACGTGGGCACGCAGCAAGGGCTGGGAGTCGAGCACAGCGGCATAGCTCAGTAAATCCGCCTCGGGATGCTGCAAGACAAACTGCCCCGCCTGTTCGATCACCGCTCGGCGTAGGCTGCCATCGCGCCAAGGTCGCTGTAGGTAGTAGTCAAGCCGCCCCAAGTTCACCGCGTCGATGATCGAGTTCATCTCGGGCTGGCTGCCGAGCAACACCTTGCGGCACGCTTCGTGGCGGCTGCCTAAGCGGATCAGAAAATCGGCCCCACGGCCATCCCCCAAATCGCTATCGCACACCACCACCGCTGGCGGCTGCCCTAGGCTATCTAGCTCATCGAGTGCTTGGGTGGCGGCCTCTAAACCAATCACCACCCGCAGTGTGAAGTGACTACGCAGTGGGGCCAGCTCCTGCTCAACGTCGGTCAGCAAGGGGCGATCAGCGGCGACACACAACAGGGAGAAAGCGGGCATTGGCGTGACTCCGTACTGGGTAAGAAGCCACTATAACAATGAATGTTTGAGGTTTTTGCGAGGCAGCTAACAGTGATGAGTAGGCAGCCGATAACAGGGGTGGTGTGGTGCAGTGCAGTGCAGTGCAGTAAACAGGCACTCTGCGCTGACCAGCGGGGCTGGGGTGCGGTTTTACCACAACCCAACATGGTAAATTCACGCTATTGAGGTGAGAATGATTGTGAAGCTCTAGTTTGCAACATATAACTTATGTCAGATATTCCTTACCCATTCGTTCGAGCCGATGATGAAGATGCCTTCTCTGTTTGCCCTGCTCATTGCTGCTGCAATGCTAACCCCCTCCTTCATAAACAGCGCTTATGCGAAAACCTTCTCCGCTAGTCAGAGTGGATTTATCGAAAAATCGCACACGACCGGCCATGTGACAGGCCTCAGCGCCGCCTCGTTTGTCGTGGCCAATCACCGTACCGGTGAGGTGCTCTCCGCCCGCAATAGCCAGCGCGTGATGCCGATAGCCTCCCTGACCAAGCTGATGACGGCGCTGGTGGTGCTAGACGCTAACTTGCGTCTCAATGAGATGCTCACCATCAGCAAAGCGGACATAGACCGCCTTAAAGGAACAGGCTCACGGCTGGCTATTGGTTCTCGCCTTAGCCGCGCTGAAATGCTGCACATTGCCCTGATGTCGTCTGAAAACCGCGCGGCATCGGCGCTGGCTCGGCACTATCCCGGTGGCCAACGGGCATTTGTTGAGGCCATGAATGCCAAAGCGCGGATGTTGGGGATGTGGAATACCCGCTACGCCGACAGCACAGGGCTCAATCCGCGTAATGTCTCCACCGCTCAAGATTTGGCCAAGCTAGCGGTCGCCGCGGCGGCCTATCCGCTGATCCGCCAATACTCAACCGATGATCAAAGCTATGTCCGTACCAACAAGCGCCAGCTGCATTACCGCAACTCTAACCGCTTGATCCGAGAAGGTGAGTGGGAGTTTACCCTGTCCAAGACCGGCTATATCCGCGAAGCAGGCCGCTGCTTGGTACTCGGGACCAAGGTCGGCAACGAGCCGGTGATCATGGTGCTATTGAATGCGCCAACCACCAATGACCGAGCGGCTGATGCCAAACGAATCAAAACTTGGCTAGAGAGTTCAGGCAGAACCACGGTGGCGGCTAATTAACAACGTGGTGTCAGCTCAGGTGATAACCTTCATCCGAGCCGACACCAGCCCCACCCGCTTGCCGATTCAGCCGCAGTGCTCCCCCGCCTGACATCGGCACAGGTTACGTACCCTCGCGGTAATATCTCCGAACTATCTCCACCCTATCTCGTACTTTCGTAACCCTCCCGGCAAACGCGCTGCGCACCATCGTAAGCGCCTTTTGCATCTTCTCCCCCGATCCCCGACAATTCCCACTCCTGTGAAGTGACGGAAATGGCTCGGCTTTTCCGGCGCTCATCCCCTCTTGTGAATTGGCGGGAGTCGTCCATGTTTACCCTCTACCACTCCAATCAGCTGGATCTGCTCAAGGAGCTGCTGGTCAACCATATCCGGCAAGCCCCTCTCTCTCACCCCTTCGATCGGGAGCAGATCCTGGTGCAGAGTCCGGGCATGGCCCAGTGGCTCAAGCTGGAGCTGGCCAACGCCTTCGGCATCGCCGCCAATATCGACTTTCCGCTGCCCGCCAGCTTTATCTGGGAGATGTTCACCCGGGTGCTGGCGGATGTACCGCGCCAGAGCCCCTACAACAAGGGATCCATGAGTTGGCAGCTGATGACCATTCTGCCCGCCCTGCTGGAGCGCCCCGCCTTTGCCCCGCTCGCCGCCTATCTGGGCGGGGGAGATGAGGAGGCTCCTGCCCGAACGCTTGCGCAGGCGCCCGAGCAAGTTCGGCTGTGGCAGCTCTGCCAGCAGGTAGCGGATCTCTTTGACCAGTATCTGGTCTACCGGCCGGACTGGATCGCCCGTTGGGAAGAAGGGGAAGGATTGAGTCAGGAGCTGGCCGGGGTGAGCGGTCAGGATTGGCAGCCCGAGCTGTGGCGCGAGCTGGTGGCCCGCACCTTGGCGCTCTCTCCGAGCGGCTACCACCGCGCCAACCTCTACGAGGAGTTTATCCACGAGCTGGAGCGTACTGCCGAGCTGCCGGGCAAGTTGCCGCAACGGGTGTTTGTGTTCGGCATCTCGGCGCTGCCGCCGCGCTATGTGGAGGCGCTGCTGGCCCTCGGCAGCCGACCGGAGGTGGAGGTGCACCTGTTCGTCACCAACCCCTGCCGCTACTACTGGGGTGATCTGCTGGATCGCAAGACCCTGGCTCGGTTGGAGAACAAGCTCAAACCCGGTACCGATATCGAGACGTTGCAGGGCCCCGCCAACCCGCTGCTCGCCTCCATGGGCAAGCTGGGGCGCGATTACCTGCATCAGCTGATGGAGCTGGAGGTGCCGCACATCGAGGCCTTCGTCGATATCGACGCAG
>NZ_PGGC01000093.1 GCF_002795305.1 Aeromonas cavernicola | reverse complement strand
GTTGTGCATCAACCTTTTCATCGCCGGGGCGGCGGATGGTGCCCGCCAGTGCCTCGCTAAAGAGGTGGCTCCCTTCCCGGCGATAGAGCCGCTCGGGGGAGCAGGCGATAAAGGCCTGCTCAGGGGAGAATTGAAAACCGAAGTGGAAGCAGTCCTGAGCGTGGCGGGCCCACTGGTCGAGCATGGCCCAGGGGTTGATATCTGCATCATGGTTTGGACTGGTCAGTATGCTCTCCCGCGACAGCACCACCTTGGGGGTGTGCGCCTGAAAATCAGGGGCGGTGACGCGCTCTACCAGCGTCTGCCACTGGGCGGGGCCGGGGCAATCCTGGCGCTGCCACGGCTGTTTTTGCAGGGCGGGCAGCGGGGCTTCTGGTTGCAGGGCGTCGAGGGCGGCTTCGGCCGCCTGCAGTTCGGCCTCGAGATTGTCGTCATCCAGCCAGAGGTTGAGGCAGAGGCTGACGCACTCGCCACGGCGCACCAGCTCGATGCGGGGCAGTACGAAACGGCAGGGGCCAAACCCTTGCCAGCCGGATTGGGCCGGATCGAACGCCAGTCCGCCATAGTAGCGGGGGCTGTCGTCGTTGGATTGGGCGGTGTTGGTGCAGACTTGGCGTATCTCTTCCGGCGCGGCTAGCTCGTGAATGGCTCCTAGCGCGACATATTCGGGACTCTGCTGGCCACGAGCGTGCCAATAGATGCGGGGATAGAGGGGTTGCGCGGCGAGCCAGCCTAGAAAAGAGTGGACTTCGAGCGCCACTCGTAGCCGCACAAAACCGCTGATCTCGCTGTGACGCAGGGCGTCCAGTTGTTGCTTGATATGAGTCGGAGCCAACATGGATTCTTATCTGAGCCGAATAGTAACGACCGATCCGGGAGGGATTGCGTAGGATTACGCTGATACCTGCGCCGGTTTCAGTGGGTTGATGCCAAAGAACGTTGATTTCCTATATATTGCTGGCCATTCATCCGTGCAAATCGTCTAGGGTGCCGCTCTCTTTGGAGGGCGATTATACCGAAATACCTTTCGATAACCCTTAACCCGATCAAGATCTGATTGTTTGGCCATCACAATATGAAAAATATCCTCGCTATTTGGTTGCTGGCTGCGCGTTTACGAACATTGCCGCTGGCCTGCTCTTCCATTTTGCTCGGCACTGGCTTGGCCGCCAGCCGCGGTGCCTTTGATGGCACCATTATGGCGCTCTCGCTACTGACCGCTATCTTGCTGCAGATCCTCTCCAATCTGGCCAACGATTACGGCGATGCGGTCTCCGGTGCCGACAACGGTGCGCGGATCGGCCCGCAGCGGGCGGTGGTATCCGGCCTTATCAGCAAGCAGCAGATGTGCGTGGCGATGGCGCTGACCGCGCTGGCGGCGGTAGCCAGCGGCCTACTGTTGCTTGGCTATGCTTTCGGTGGCCAGTGGCTGCAGATTTTGGCATTTGTGGCGCTAGGTGGCGCGGCCATCGTCGCGGCGGTGACCTATACCGTTGGCCAGACTCCGTACGGCTATCGCGGGTTTGGCGATATCTCGGTGTTTCTGTTCTTCGGCCTGCTCGGGGTACTCGGCTCCTACTATCTGTTTACCCATGCGTTGGCGTGGGATCTGCTGCTGCCTGCCACCGCCTGTGGTTTGCTGGCGACCGCTGTACTCAATATCAATAATGTGCGCGACATCGAGACCGATGCCGCCAGCGGTAAGATCACCCTGGCGGTGCGTTTTGGCCGCCGCCGTGCCATCGCCTATCACTGGGTCCTGCTGGGCACGGCGTTATTGGTCACCATTATTTTCATTTTGTTGCAGCCAGCCAGCGTCTGGTTGTGGATCTTTTTACCCGCAATCAAGCCGTTGACCGATGCGGCCCGCACCTTGCGCGAGAACTACGATGGCGAGGTGCTGACCGGTGCCTTGAAGAAAACCTCCATCAGCGCGTTTCTGTTCAGCCTGCTGCTCTCCATCGGGTTGGCGCTCTCCTGATGAGCGGCCTGCCTGTTGTTATGTGAAACGGGTTCCCGAGTAGGGAGCCCTTCTTGTGTGCTAACGAGACGTCTTAGCACGAGATAGATAAGACGGGATTGCCACAATGCGTGAGTCGCTCAAACAAAAAATCATTCAGGTATGCCAGCAAAAAATCGCGCAGAAGGGGGGGGGCGGTCGGACTCTCGTTTTATGCTTTTTTTGCCAATCGTAATGACGATCCAGATTTGTTGATGGAGGCCGCGACTTGGTGGATCCAGACCCACAAGCTCGATCACTTCGAGAAGGCACATAGGATTCTTCTGTTAGTCGATAAAGAATGAAAATAGGTGAGATTTATTTGAACGAATCGTTTTTCGTGTTGTTCCCCATCGTCTTTAGCCTGTTGTAAACCACCTATTATGATCAGCTTGGATTTCTAAGCATCGTGCTAAGGGGTCGATAAGGGCTGAAAGAGGTGGTGGGTGGCTGAGTAGGATAGTTTGCTAAAAGAAGGAGAGATTCAGGTTGTTGCTGATGGTTTTGCTGACCCACGACACACTCTTTTTGCTGGAAAATAGACGTGTTCGTGGGTTGTTACACCGATTGCGTTGATTGGCTCAACTAATCGCGGTTATTGCCACCTTGGTTATCATCATAGCGGTTTGTTGCGCCATGAGGGCGTGGCGTCATGGCGACTCTTGGCTTGCGTGCCCGCTGAGCATTAAGGGCAGTGCGACCACTGTGCATGGCGATGGTTGAGATTTTTGCTTTGTACACTAACTGCTGATTGCCATGGGCATCGGTGAGTAGGACGCTGTATTGATCGAAACCACTGATGGTCCCTTCTAGCTTGATCCCACTGACCAGAAAGATCGCAACCTGACTGTGATTTTTGCGTAACCAGTTGAGGGCTGCATCTTGGCCATTCCCGAGGGAGAAGGCTTGCTCAATCGTCGAGTAGCTTGGGGATTCAGTTGTCATAAATTATTGTCCCGCGGAGAAAAGTGGCGTTTGATTGTGCTAAATGACTACCTAGTTGTCAAAGTCATTCTCGTTGACTGGCCGCTTGTGAGAAGATGGAGGCTGGCCGCTGACTGCGACTACTGTAATAATTGTCGCGTCATGCTCTCGACGGGCCTCATTTAGGAATTTGACCTTGCATCCGGTTTCATCCGAACAGCACACCTTTTATACCCATGATGCCACCGCCTGCGAAGAGTGCGATCTGCTTATCCCTGCTACCGCGTTGGCAGTTGGTCAAGATAGCTGCTGTCCTCGCTGTGGCCACACCTTAAGTCGTCATCTCGCTCACCCTGAAAGGCAACCTATCGCGTATGGGATTGCGGCACTGATTATGTTTGTGCTCGCCAACAGCTTTACGTTTATGTCCTTTTCCACCAAAGGGGTGGGGCAGGAGATGAGTTTCATCCAATGTATCTCGACCTTGGTTGACCAAGGTTATCTGTTTCTTGGGGCACTATTAAGTCTGACCCTGATTGGGTTGCCGCTGGTCTATATCGGCTCGATCATGCTGGTATTGTGGCGGGTAGATAAAGAGCTCCACAGCCATGCTTTGCGCTCCCTCGGTCGGCTGTTGTGTCGTATTAAGCCGTGGCTAATGGTGGATGTGTTTCTGGTTGGCGTGTTGATTTCACTGGTCAAGCTTATGAGCATGGCAGATATCAAGATGGGGCTCTCATTTTGGGCATTTGTTGGTTATACCCTGATGCTTATTAAGATGATGGCCTCCTTGGATCGAATGTGGCTGTGGCAGCGTTTGTTTGGCCCAACCCCTGCTCGTGAAGTAACCTCAGATGCCAGCGCCATGGCGTGCGGTTTAGTCGGCTGTCATGTGTGTGGGGCCTTGAGTGACGCGCACGAGCACCTTTGCTCTCGCTGTGGTAGCCACTTACATAGCCGTAAGCCCGGCGGTCTTAATCGCACTTGGGCGCTACTACTCACCGCCAGTATTCTTTATATTCCAGCCAATCTTTATCCGATCATGGACACCGTGTTTCTCGGTGATGACAGCCCTTCCACTATCCTCGGTGGGGTAGTTCTACTGTGGGCCATGGGCTCCTATCCCATTGCTGCAGTTATCTTTTTTGCCAGTGTCGTGGTGCCGCTGGTAAAGATAATGGCGTTATTTTGGCTCTGTTACATGGTGCAGCGTAACCATATCGACTCCCCGCTTGGTAAGCTCAAATTGTACCGAATGACCGAGTTTGTCGGTCGTTGGTCAATGATCGATGTTTTTGTCGTGGCCATACTAGCCGGTCTGATCCGACTCGATAATCTCATGACCATTTATCCCGGCCCTGCTGCGGTAGCCTTCGCCGGTGTCGTATTAATCACCATGATAGCTGCCATGACTTTTGACCCCCGCTTGATCTGGGATCTACAACAAGGAGAACGCGAACGTGAGTGAGCGCAAAAAAAGGTGGAAACCCGGTTCTGATTTTCTGAGCTCGGCTGCCGCAATCTGGATGGTGCCATTGTTAGCATTGTTCATCGGCATCTGGATGCTGTTCCAACACTGGTATTCTCAAGGCCCCAGCTTCACTCTGACCGTCAATACTGCCGAGGGGATTGTGGCTGGCAAAACGGCTATCCGCTCCAGAGAGGTTGACGTCGGCCGTATCGAAACCGTTGAGCTAAGCGATGATTACAGCCATGCGGTACTGCGTGGGCGCCTGACTAACGGTGCTGCCGATATGCTCAAGAGCGATAGTCAATTTTGGGTGGTAAAGCCAAGAGTCGGGCGGGAAGGGGTATCGGGGCTCGGGACGCTGCTCTCTGGTGCCTACATTGAGCTGTCGCCAGGTAAAAAGGGCAAGGCTCGTGACCAGTACACCATGCTGGATAAGCCCCCTCTTGCCTCTTTAGATGCCAAAGGTATTCGACTGGTACTCTCAAGCCATGAGACCCGAGCGCTCGGGGAGGGGGCTCCCATTCACTATCAGGGCTATACCATTGGCCAAATAGAAGAGGCTAAGTTTCTCCCAGAAAAAAGTGAAATGCGCTATCAGGTCTTCATCAAGGCTCCTTATGACATGCTGGTGAATACTAACTCCCGTTTTTGGTTAACCCCTGGGATTGAGGTTTCCATGAGCAGCGAGGGGATGAAAGTGAAGATGGATTCACTAGAGAGCCTGATCGATGGCGGTATTTCAATGGGGCTGCCCCCCGGCTGGTCACCAGGTGAATCGGTCAAGCAGCAAGAAGAATTTACCCTGTTTGAAGATGAGGCGAGCGTGCTCGCGGGTAGCCTTGATCAGTTCATTGATTATGTCTTTTTATTCGATGACAACGTAGCGGGCCTCCATCCTGGGGCTGCGGTGCAATATCGGGGGATTCGCGTTGGGACTGTGATCTCGGCCCCTTATCTTATTGAGGAGAAGAGTGTTCGGGTCTTTCAGAATCGGCAAATCCCGGTGCTAGCGCGTATCGAAGTGCAGCGTCTCTCCCATCGTTACGCGAAAGCGGAAAAAGAGCAGTGGCGCACCCTGTTTAGCAAGCAGTTTAAAGAGGGGCTAAGGGCCAGTCTGAAGACCTCTAGCCTGTTAACTGGGGGCAAGATTATCGATCTGAACTTCTACCCACAGGCACCACAAGCTGAGCTCACTAAGTTAGCGGGTTATCAAGTGTTTCCCACCGTACAAGCCGGTCTCGATCAGATTGAACGCAAGGTCAATATGATCCTCGATAAGTTTGTCGACATGGATATCGCCACGACCCTGAGTAAAGTGAACAGCTCACTGTCCACTTTGGATGGTACGTTGAAGAACATCAGTGCGGTCAGTGCCAACCTGAGTAAATTGACGGGTAACAGTGCGACTCAGCAGTTGCCCACGTCTCTTCATCAGAGCCTCAAGCAACTACAAGAGACGCTGCAAAGCTATGACGAACAGTCACAAACGAATCAGGAATTGCGTCAATCGGTGCAGACCCTTAATCAACTGATGCGTGAGTTACAGCCGCTGGTGCAGTCTCTTAACGAGCAACCCAGCTCGTTAATTTTCGATCGGGCGCATCCTCTTGACCCAGAACCCAAACGAGGCAAACCATGAAAAAACAGCTCTTAAATCTGGGCCTACTGTTGCTGTTGGTCGGTTGTAGCAGTCAGCCGAGCCTGCATTACTATTCGTTAGAGGCAGATAATGCGGTGAGTCATCACTTACCGTTGCAGCCACAGCACCAATTGGTTTTAAAACCAATAAGTCTCTCCGGACAGCTTGATCGCATTAGTCTGGTCTATCAGCTGGAAGGAAAAGAGCTCCATTTCGCGGAATACCATCGCTGGGCCGGTTCGCTGGATGGTCAACTCAATCAACTGACCCTAAATGGGCTATCTAACCGATTGCCGGGCTGGGTTGTACGTCAAGACAGTGCCCGCGAGGGGCCAGTGTTATCCATTCAGGTAACCCAATTCCAAGGGCGCCATGATGGTCGAGCAGTAATCAGTGGGCGCTGGCGACTACAGGATCAAAACGGGGCGGTATTGCGGGATGTCCCTTTCCAGCTGGTGCGGGTCTTGCCTGACGATGGCTATAACGTGTTGGTCAGTGAGCTTGGTCAAGGGTGGCAACAGCTGTTGGAGCAAATCACCGCTGAGCTACTCCGTTTGTCGTGATGGCGGGCATCGGCAACAAGGTTGCCAACGTTCTTAGGTCTCGTTGCTGCGTTAGATTGATCAATCGCAGTGGGTGAAATCAGCATGTTGTGCTGATTTCACCCACTATCTCCTCATCCAGCCACCGCCGTGATAGCTGCTGCACAGGCTTATTGCTGGCGTGACGGGTTAGGGTTCTATTTGGGTTGGGTTGGGTTGGGTTGGGTTGGGTTGGGCAGTGGTTTATTTGCTACACACCTTGCTGAGATAGCAGCGTACCGATGGCGATAACAAGATCGCGAGGTGAAGTGAGATAATCACAGCCTGAGAGGCTTACGGCGTACGGACTAGCGATGGCTGATGTGACCCAAGCTTCTCCTTAATCCGAGAGGTAATTGCAATTAGCGTTTTGCTAACCATTGACTCGGGTTGATAGCTTCGCCTTGGTAGCGAATTTCGAAATAGAGGCCCGGCTTATCTTGGCCACCCGAGTCACCCACTAAGGCAACCGGTTCTCCTTGTTCTACGTTTTGGCCAACTTGGCGTAGCAGTGACTGGTTATGGCCATAGAGGCTCATATAACCACGGCCATGATCGATCACCAGCAACATACCAAAACCATCTAGCCAGTCCGCATACACAATTTGTCCTGGAGCCACCGCCTTGACTTGCGCCCCTTCGCTGGCGCCAATCAGGGTGCCTTTCCATTTGAGCTGAGCCGTGCGTGGCGAACCGTAGGCGATCAAGATCGGTCCCTGCACTGGCCAGCGGAGGTTGCTCGTGGTCTTCAACCCCCGATAACGACCAGTAGTCGTCGTTGCGTCGCGATCGGATTGGCTGCGTGAACCTTCTGATTGGTTTGCCTGCTGTTGGCGCTGCTGTTCCGCTCGGCGCTGGGCCAATTGCTGCTGTCGTGCTTGCTCGGCTTTAAGCTTGGCCAGTCGCGCCCGCTCGCGGCGCTCTTGTTCTTCCCGTTGGCGGCGCAGCTCCTCCAGTCTGGCTTTTAACGCTTGCTCTGCTTTGACCAGCAGGGTCAATTTTTGTTCGTCATTTTGTACCGACAGCTGCAACAGACTGCGCACCTTGGTTCTGCTCTGCTGGCTTGCGAGTAACGTTTGGTGTTGTGCTTGTTGCTCAGTCAGCAGTGTCTGCAACTCATCTTCGGCTTTTTTGGTGGCTTGCTGGTTCTGGGTGAGTTTATGACGGGTTGCCCGCATCGTCTCAATGGCTGCTATGCGCGCCTTGTTAAGGTAGTCGTAGTAATCAAGAGCGCGGCTCAGCTTGGCCGGATCTTGCTGATTGAGCAGTAGCTTGAGGTAGTCATGGTGGCCGGTTTGAAAGGCGCTCTCGGCCTGCTTGGCTAGCAACTGCTTCTGATGGCTAGCTTGTTGTTCCAGCGTCAGCTTGTCTTGTTGCAAGGTCGCCAGCGTCTGCTGGTTTTGCTTGAACTGCTGCTTGGTTTGCTGGAGTTTAGCGGCGGCGGCAGAAATTGCTTGTTCGTCCGTTTTGAGTTGAGCATTGAGCTTGGCCAACTCCTGCTTGCTGAGTTTGATGGTCTGCTGTTGCTCTTTGATCTGGGATTGCATGGCGCCCAGTTGCTGATTGGCAGCAACGACTGGTGTGGCAGTAAATGACAGGCAAAAAAACAGCGCGCCGGCCAACAGGCCGACGCGACTGGTTTTGTGTGAAATAACTTCGCATCCCCGCATGGGGCAGAATTATTTCAGAATCATCAGGGGCTTACCAGTCATTTCCGGCGGCACCGGCAGACCCATCAGGGTCAACATAGTGGGGGCCAGATCGGACAGTTTGCCACCGTCAACTACCTTGGCTTTACGACCGACATAGATGAGGGGCACTGGCAGATTGGTGTGGGCGGTGTGGGCCTGACCAGTCTCTTCGTCCAGCATCTTCTCGGCGTTGCCGTGGTCGGCAGTGATCAGACACTCGCCACCCACGTCGCGCAGCGCATCGGTGACCTGACCGATGCAGTGGTCAACCGCTTCACAGGCTTTGACGGCAGCATCGAACACACCGGTGTGACCAACCATGTCGCCATTCGGGTAGTTACAGATGATGACGTCGTACTTGCCGCTCTTGATGGCTGCAACCAGCTTGTCGGTCAGCTCTTCGGAGCTCATTTCCGGCTGCAAGTCATAGGTCGCCACTTTCGGGCTGGCCACGATCTCGCGATCTTCGCCGGTGAAGCAGGACTCTTCGCCGCCGTTGAAGAAGAAGGTGACGTGCGCGTACTTCTCGGTTTCGGAGATGCGCAGCTGGGTCTTGCCCTGCTTGGCCAGCCACTCACCCAGGGTGTTGACCAGAGCGGTCGGCGGGTAGGCACAGGCAGTTTTGATGTCGGCCGCGTATTCGGTCAGCATCACGAAGTTCAGCTTAGGCTCAACTGCACGAGCGAAGCCGGTGAAGTCGGTGTCAACGAAGGCGCGGGTGATTTCACGGGCACGGTCAGCACGGAAGTTCATGAAAATCAGCGCATCGCCATCAACCATTGGGGCCGCTTCGCCGATACGGGTGGCCTTAACGAACTCGTCATTCTCCTCGCGGGCATAGGCGGCAGCCAGTGCTTCGCTGGCGCTGTTGGCGGTGAACTCGCCCTTGCCCTGAGTCATCAGGTCATAGGCTTGCTGCACGCGATCCCAGCGGTTGTCACGGTCCATGGCGAAGTAACGGCCGATCATGGAGGCGAAACGACCCTTGCCCAGCTTGGCGAACAGGGCATCGAACAGCTCGATAGAGGATTGAGCGGAGCGCGGCGGCACGTCACGGCCATCTAGGAAGGCGTGCAGGTAGATCTTCTCGGCACCACGCTTGGCGGCCATTTCGATCATGCCCATGATGTGCTCTTCGTGGCTGTGGACGCCACCCGGGGACATCAGGCCCATGATGTGAACGGCTTTGCCGTTGCTCACAGCAGCGTCAACAGCCTTGGCCAGCTCGACGTTCTGGAAGAATTCGCCATCCTGGATGTCTTTGGAGATGCGAGTCAGCTCCTGATAGACGATGCGACCAGCACCGATGTTGACGTGGCCCACTTCGGAGTTACCCATCTGACCATCCGGCAGACCGACGTCTAAGCCGGAGCCTGAGATCAGGGTGCTGGTGTAGTCACGGGCCAGACGATCGAGATTGGGAGTCTTGGCGGCAGCGACGGCGTTGTGCTCTTGCTTGGTGCTGTAGCCCCAACCGTCCATGATCACCAGAACCAACGGTTTTTTAGCTGTTGACATAAGGCTATGTCCTCTTGGAGTGGAAGAATGCGGGAAGCGAAACTCGCGTAATATTACTACATCTGTCGTAATAGTCACCTGATCGCCTTGTTTGTGTCAGTCCGTGAGGGGCAATTTTTAGCAACCACAGAACAGGTTGCGACGGTGTGTGCATTTTCTCGATTTGCTGCGATCCCGTTCGCGCTTTACCGCCAAGATGGCTGATTTTCTTACCCCCCCCATGTATACTCTGCCCCTCTTTCGATCTCTGGATTATTGACGAAAATGCAAGAATATATCGATTTTGCGGCGCGTAACCCGCTGCTTAGCGCTGCTTGGTTTGGTTTGGCGGGTGCCCTCATTTACACCACAGTACGTGCACGTTTGTCTCCGGTGAAGTCGGTAAATAACCACGCAGCAACCCTGTTGATTAACCGTGAAAGTGCCGTCGTGCTGGATATTCGCAGTCAGGAAGAGTACGCCAAAGGTCATCTGGCCGGCGCTCAGCATCTGCCGTTTACCCAGATCCAGAGCAATAATCTGGGCACAGTTGAAAAGCACAAAGACGCCCCCATCATAGTGGTATGCGAGTCGGGGATGACGGCTGGTGGAGCGGGTCGCCACCTGAGTAAAGCCGGTTTCAAACAGGTTTATACCCTCAGTGGCGGCATGGCCCAATGGCGTGCAGATAATCTGCCGGTGACCAAAAAGCGCTGATGAAGGGCCTGCGCCCACATACTTTTTTAATTAAAGGAATCAAAGAAATGGCTGACGAAATCAACAACCAAGACGTACAACCAGAGTTTCATATCCAGCGTGTTTATACCAAAGATGTCTCTTTCGAAGCGCCTAATACCCCGCACGTTTTTCAGAAAGAGTGGCAACCAGACATTAAACTGGACATGGACACCAAGACCAATGTGTTGGCGGACAGTGTTTATGAAGTGGTGCTGACCCTAACCGTGACTTGCAAACTGGAAACCGAAACCGCCTTCCTGTGTGAAGTACAGCAAGCCGGTATCTTCACGATCGGTAACCTGCCGGAGCCGCAACTGGCTCACTGCTTGGCTGCCTTCTGCCCGAACATCCTGTTCCCGTATGCCCGCGAAGCCGTGGCCAGCATGGTGAGCAAAGGTTCGTTCCCACAGCTAAACCTAGCACCGGTCAACTTCGATGCCCTGTTTGCCCAGCACATGGCGCAAGCACAGGCCCAGCAGGCGACTGCGGACGCCTGATAATGGCTGATCAGATCGCTATCTCGGTCTTGGGGGCGGGGTCTTATGGCTCCGCTCTTGCCATTTCTCTGGCGCGCAACGGTCATCCGACCCTGCTGTGGGGTCACGACCCCACCCATGTTGCCGAGCTGGAACAAGATCGTTGCAACAAGGCATTTTTGCCTGATGTCCCTTTTCCTGCCGATCTGCAGCTGACTGCGGATCTGCAACGGGCGGTACAAGCTGCCCCCGTGCTGCTGCTGGTCGTGCCGAGCCATGTATTTGGCGATGTGCTGACTCGGATCAAGCCTTTCCTGCGCCCCGATACCCGTATCGCCTGGGCGACCAAGGGTCTGGAGCCGGACAGTGGTCGTCTGCTGCAGGATGTGGCCCGTGAAGTGCTGGGTGACGAGATGCCGCTGGCGGTGATCTCCGGCCCCACTTTTGCCAAGGAACTGGCTGCCGGTCTGCCGACCGCCATCTCGGTAGCTTCCACCCACGACCAGTTTGCCGACGATCTCTCCCATCTGCTGCACTGCGGCCGCTCGTTCCGGGTCTATACCAATCCGGATTTCGTCGGCCTGCAGCTGGGCGGTGCAGTGAAGAACGTCATCGCCATTGGTGCCGGTCTCTCCGATGGGCTCGGCTTTGGCGCCAACGCCAGAACCGCGCTGATCACTCGGGGTCTGGTGGAGATGCAGCGTCTGGGGGCCGCCCTTGGTGCCGATGCCAAAACCTTTATGGGGATGGCGGGGCTTGGGGATCTGGTGCTCACCTGTACCGACAATCAGTCGCGTAACCGTCGTTTTGGGCTCGCGCTGGGCGCAGGTAAGAATGTGAACACCGCCATGACCGAGATAGGTCAAGTGGTGGAGGGGTATCGCAACACCAAAGAGGTGCATCTGCTGGCGGCCCGCTACGGTGTCGAGATGCCCATCTGCGAGCAGATCTTCAAGGTGCTGTACGAGGGGAAGAACCCAAAAGAAGCGGCCATCACCCTGCTGTCGCGAGACAAGAAGGACGAGTAATCGACCGATTGCCCATGCAAAAGGCCCCGCCAGATGGCGGGGCCTTTTCTTTGCTGCAATAGCAACCAATCAGTAGTAGGAGTGGTCGCCGCGCTGGTGCTCGGTAGCGTCTTTCACGCCGTTGAGCTCGCCTGGGAATTTCTCCAGCAGCTGCTTCTCAATCCCCTCTTTCAGGGTGTAATCGACCATTGAGCAACCATTACAGCCACCGCCAAATTGTAAAATTGCGAGCTTGTCGTCGGTTAGCTCGACCAAAGTGACCTTGCCACCGTGACCGGCCAGCATGGGGTTCACTTCGGACATCAACACGTACTCGATACGATCGATCAGCGGTGCATCGTCTGCGACTTTGCGCATTTTGGCGTTTGGCGCTTTCAGAGTGAGCTGGGACCCCATCTGGTCGGTAACGAAATCGATGGTGGCATCGATCAGAAAAGGCGCACTGAGCGGATCAACCAGACAATCGAAGCCACTGAAAGGCAGGTGTTGATCTTCCGGATCGACCGCATCGGGTGGGCAATATGATACGCCGCACTCGGCATTCTGGGTTCCCGGATTGACCACAAACACCCGGATGTTGGTGCCATCAGGCTGTTTTTCCAGCAGTTTACGGAAATGGGCTTGGGCGGCGTCGGAAATGCTGATCATCACTATCCTCATAAACCTGAGTGTACGACTAGGGTATTTATGATAACGCGGTTATTGCTTATTGGGTAGCGCGCCGGCGGTTACTTAGTACGTGCCTGTGTGCGACATACCGCCCACACTTGTACCTTGGCGATGCCGCTCTGGTGAAGTAAGCGGCTGAGTTGACCTGCGGTGGCTCCAGTGGTCACCACATCGTCGAGCAAGGCGACGTGTTGGTAATGATTAGGCTTGATTTGAAACGCTCCCCGGAGATTTTTTCGTCGTTGGCCTGCGTTAAGCTGCGTTTGTTGCGGCGTCGCTCTGATTCGACGGAGTAACTGGTTATCACAGGGAACGCCGATAATATCGCTCAACGCTTGCGCTAAGGCTTGTGCTTGATTGAAACCACGGCGCCACTGACGCCACCAATGTAGTGGCACCGGAATAATCGCTTCAGGTATATCATCCTTATCCAAGTGATCCGCCAGCAATTGGGCAAGCAGCGGAGCTAGTAACACTTGACCTGCGTATTTTAACTGGGGGATCAGCACGGTATAAGGCTGTTGGTAATCGCCGATCACCTGTAAGCGTTGCCAAGGAGGCGTTTTCCGCTGGCAGGCGCCACACACCGACTGTTGCTCTTGTTCTGGCAGTGGCACAGCACAGAGTCTGCATCTGTGCTGGGATTGGTGTAACGCCTGCTGGCACCAATGGCACAATAGCGGCTTGGCGTCACAGGCTTGCTGACAGAGTAAACAGCTACCTTGCCAATCAGCGCGGCTTCCTAGGATCAAACTTGCTTTGCCGAGTAACCGCTTTAACATGCTGATTTCCATAAAGTGAACAGCGGATCTTCAGTCTAGATGAGAGTAGCGGTAGAGCGATTGGGCCAAGGTCCTGACTTAGTTTTGTTACATGGGTGGGGGATGAATAGCGCAGTGTGGCACGGTATCGCCCCCACGTTAGCGGCTAGTTATAGACTGCATCTCATTGATTTGCCGGGGTTTGGCGATAGTTCATTACCAGAGGATGTCAGTTATACCCTGCCTTGGTTAGCACAGCAGGTCATGGCGGTGATGCCTGAACAATCGCATTTGCTTGGGTGGTCGCTCGGTGGGCTGGTAGCTAGCCAGCTGGCATTGCATCAACCTGAGCGGGTTACATCGCTCATCACCATCGCCAGTTCCCCTTGTTTTATGGCTCGTGAACTATGGCCAGGGATAGCGCCCAAGGTATTGGTTGGGTTCAGTGAGATGCTGAAGGGGGATTTTCAGCAAACAATTGAGCGCTTTTTGGCTATCCAAGCGATGGGTAGCGAACATGCTCGCGATGATATTCGGCAGTTACGTCACATGCTGGCTATGCGCCCCGCACCTCAAATCGCCGCATTAGAGGCTGGACTGCGCCTACTGGCTGAAGTTGATCAGCGTGATGCGCTACGAACTCTCCCCCAGCCTTGGCTACGGATCTATGGTCGATTGGATTCGCTGGTGCCTAAAGCGGTGATTCCGCAACTTGATGCGCTCTATCCTTCTAGCCACAGTGAGACTTTGAGTAAGGCCTCACATGCACCTTTTATCTCACATCCTGACAAAATAATTGAAATGATTAAGCATTTTATTGGTTGAAAAATAACCTTTTTGCTTCATAAATGCGTTGGACTGATGGATAATTAGACAGTCTTAAGAGGAGTAATATCATGCGTATTGATTCTGCCTTTAACGCTGGTGTGCAGGGTTTTCAACGTGCGGAGAATATGGCGGATAGTGCATCCAACCAGATAGCTCAACTTGGCACATCGAATGGCAGCAAGGTGCAAGTGACCGATGAGTTGGTTAACTTGAAGGTGGCGGAGATACAGTCCGGCGCAGCCGCCAAGGTAATACAAACAGCCGGTGATATGATGGGAACACTGATCGATATTCGGGTCTGAAATGAGCATCAACGTTACGCTCCCCCCACTGATCCCCAATCAGCTTCATCCGCAGGTAGAGGCGGCGAGGCGTGAGAATAAACAAGCTGAGTTAATCCCACAACCTAGCCAAGGGCAGTCGAGCAGCGGGGAATCACAAATCGGAGCGCAACAAGATAGGCCAAGAGCTAGCGAATGGTTATTTATGGCTCCCCATGCTCAAGCATCGAGTAAGAGCCATTCCTCGTTAGTTGATAGTGCAGAAAAAGATAAGCAGCGCAAGAAGCAACAAGAGTCAAATCAGCAGGGGCAATCTAAAAAACACGGAAGGTCACGTCAGTCATCGTGGGGGCCGGATAATGAGCAATATTCTTTTAATCCTCGTGCGCTATCCCAGCGACAAGACGGCATATACAGTGATGGCTTAGCGGCGCAAGCAGCTGACCCTGTTTTATCGGACAACGCGGTTCTAGTGACTGCGGCCTCTGGGGCGCTATTTCAGGATGCAACATTAGAGTCTGGAACCGAGCGAAATCTAACCGCCAGCATGGGTCAGCCCCCCTCCTCTGACGATCAGCAATCTACGGCATCTAATGTGATGAATGAGGGGATGATTAGTGCATACATGCAGTTACGTAATACGGCTATCTCGACCCGCTATCAACAGAAGGCCCAATCGATAGATGTCCCTCAGTTAAACCTGATCGCCTAACATATCATTTGCCAACCCTGCCCCCTTAAAATCTAACATTCTCGAAATAATCGCCTCCCTTTTTTAAGATCGCCCTGTTACCATCTCTATAAAGCCGTCAATTGTTTCAAGCTATTGACTTGAAACGACTAAGCTTGGATTAAATACAATAAATTGCGCAACCATGGCGGGGTCTGTATGGGCGCATCAAAACAGATGGATTTGACACAAGTGGCACCTCAAGATTTGCCTGTCCAGACCAAGGACGGAAACCATCAGCGCAAGCGTAGATCTTGGTGGCGCTGGCTATTCTGTTTTCTCTTTTTATTATGTTTGGCGGCGGTTATTGCCTTGGTTGGCTACGAGATGAAAACCTCGACCCTGCAGTCGCGGGAAATTTCACGCTATGCTGCCAAGCTGACTTATCAGGTGGAAACTGGGCCTAGTAAACAGATCACCTTCCCTGATGATGGCCCTTTCGATAAGCGGCTTGGCTATGTGCAGCTGCCAATGATGCAGGAGCGCCTATTACAACGAGGCTACCAAATCAGTCAACAAGCCCATTTCTCGGATGAGCTTTATGATTATGCCCGCCGTGGGTTCTTCGTGCCTTATACCGAAAAAGTGCAAGCGGGTCTTACCCTACATGACTGCCGTGCAGAGCCTTTCTATCAATTTAAATACCCGACCCACTACTACCCTGATTTCAGCGCTATTCCCCCATTAGTGATGCAATCACTGTTATTCATTGAGAACCGTGATTTGCTCAGTAATGAAGAGCCCCTTGCTAATCCTGCGGTCGACTGGCCCCGCTTTGCCAAAGCGGCATTGTCACAAGTTGGCAAAGCATTGGATATGCAAGATCAATCTGCTGGTGGTAGCACCTTGGCTACACAGGTTGAAAAGTATCGTCACTCTCCCGATGGGTTAACGCTCTCTCCGACGGAAAAAATTCGCCAAATGGCGTCAGCCAGTGTGCGAGCCTACCGACTTGGCCCTGAAACGTTAGCCGCACGTAAGCTAGTTGCGTGGGCGTACCTCAACTCAGTGCCGCTTTCAGCTGCGCCCGGATACGGTGAAGTGCATGGTTTAGGTGATGGCCTGTGGGTTTGGTTTGGCGCGAATTTCGATGAGGTTAATCGCCTGTTAGATCCGGCCCGGAATCTAAGCACTCCTCTTGCCGAGCAGGGTTTGGCATTACGGCAAGTCGTTTCGCTGATGATTGCGCACCGTCGCCCCTCATACTATTTGGCACAAGGCCGTGATGCGCTGGCAACCTTAACTGATAGCTATCTACGGCTATTTGTGCAGGAGGGGATGATCACCCCACACCTGATGGAAGCGGCCCTTAAGGCTAAAATCAACTTCCGTGATTTTCTACAGTCACCCGCCATCACTAAAGTAAATAATAACAAAGGATTACAGGTCGCCCGCACCCGTCTTAGCAGGCAATTGGGTATCCAACTATATGACTTGGATCGGATGGATTTGACCGCTAACACTAGTCTTAATATGCCACTGCAAAACGAGATCTCACGCTACTTACAGCAGCTAGCAGATCCGACATTTGCCGCTCAGGTTGGGTTATTTGGTGAGCGCTTATTGTCGCCAGAAAAGACGGCTGACGTTCGTTACAGTTTCACGCTTTTCGAAAAATCACCGACTGGTTTCAAAGTCCGAGTGCAGACGGATAATACCGACCAACCTTTCGATATCAATGAAGGTTCTAAATTGGAGTTGGGCTCCACCGCTAAGCTGCGGGTGTTGACCACCTATCTGGAAATAGTTGCGGAGCTGCATGATCGATACGCCCTGATGCCGATTGAAAAACTCCGCCAAATGGCGGCTGCGGCTCAGGACAACTTAACTTCATGGGCTATCGCCTACTTGATGAGGAGCGGTGATAAGAGCTTGCCACTGATGCTAGAGGCTGCACTCGATCGCCAGTATTCGGCCAGCCCCGGTGAGGCCTTCTTCACCGGTGGCGGCATGCACACCTTTAATAACTTTCGAAGAGAGGATAATGGCCGCGTGCCGACGCTAAGAGACTCACTACGTGAGTCAATCAACCTGCCCTTTGTTCGGCTGATGCGCGATATCGTCCGCTATAGCCTGTACAAAGAGGGGAATCGCGCCCAGCTGCTCAAAGATGATAAAGACCCGCGCCGCAAGGAGTACCTAGCCAAGTTTGCAGACAAAGAGGGGCAAACTTACTTACTGCGTTTTTGGCGTAAATATCAGGGCAAGACAGCCGAAGAGCAGCTCGATACGTTTTTTGATGGGCTAAAACCCACTGCAGTCAGGCTTGCTGCCGTGCATCGCTACCTCATGCCTGATGCAGATGAAGCAACGTTTGCCGCGTTTCTTGCCGAACGTTTGCCTCGGGACACCCTCAGCAGTAAGCGGATAAGCCAGCTCTATGACAGCTATGGTCCTGGTAAATATTCACTGCCTGATCAAGGCTATATTGCTCGGGTGCATCCACTGGAATTATGGCTACTCGCCTACTTGAAAGAGTTTGATAAGGCAACCTTCGCCGATGCGGTCGCCGCTAGCCGCGATGAGCGACAAGAAGTCTACAGCTGGTTATTCAAAACGCGGCATCGCAGTGCCCGTGACAACCGGATCCGCACCATGCTGGAGGTCGAGGCGTTCCTCGATATTCATCAACGGTGGGCCCGACTCGGTTACCCCTTTGATCACTTGGTGCCCTCTTTAGCGACGGCGTTAGGAAGCTCAGGAGATCGCCCCGCAGCACTGGCCGAGCTAATGGGGATTATTCAAAATGGCGGGGTGCGTAGTCCCACTCTACGTATTGAGCAGCTCTCGTTTGCCAAAGGCACACCCTTTGAAACCGAATTTGAGCCACTACGCAGCGAAGGCACACGGGTTATGCCGGCCGAAGTCGCGGCAGCCTTGCGCAATGCCCTATCTAAAGTCGTGGAAGGGGGAACTGCGAGACGTCTGGCAGGTATTTTCACTTTGCCAGATGGCACTGTGCTTCAAATGGGCGGAAAAACCGGAACGGGGGATAACCGTATAGAGACCGTTGGCCGTTATGGCAATGTGACGAGTTCCCTTGCTCGTAACCGCACAGCCACCTTTGTCTTCTATCTCGGTGACGACCATTTTGGAACCCTGACCGCCTATGTACCGGGTAGTCAGTCCGATAAGTTCCGCTTCACGTCGGCATTACCCGTTCAGGTGCTAAAAGGCATGGCGCCGTTGCTAATGCCCTATTTGCAGCAGGGAGCCCATACCCAGTGTCTCGCCACGCAATAAACCCGCCATAGCATGATCAGAGTTAGGTCTGCTCGGTACTAAACAAGAAAGAGGGAAGCTCACACGCTTCCCTCTTTCTATGCTGATCCCAGCAAGGCCACTCAGGCATTCAATACAAACTGTTCGATCACTTGGGCTACCCCATCCTCATCATTGCGGGCCGTGATGTGCTGGGCCAGCGCCTTGATTTCATCGGTCGCGTTGCCCATTGCGACCCCAAGCCCAGCATATTCGATCATATGGCGGTCGTTTCCTGCATCACCCACCGCAATCACTTGTGCAGCGCAGATCCCTAAGTGCTCAGCAAGTGCCGCAACACCGGTCCCCTTATTGCTCTGTTTATTCATGAACTCAAGGAAAAATGGTGCGCTCTGCACCACGGTATAACGTTGATATAACTCGGCTGGTAACAGCGAGATGGCGCGGGATAGCGTGCTGGGCTCATCGATCATCATCACCTTCAGGATCTGCTCATCAGCGGCCAAGGTAGCAAAATCCACGAGTTTGATGGGCATCCCGATGAGGCGTGATTCGTGTTCGGTATATGGGCTGATACGGGGGCTGATCAGGCCCTGCGTGACCGAGAAACCGTGGACGTTGACGACGAGTTCATCGGCTAGGCGAGCGAGCGCACTGGCATCTGCACCGGTCAGTAACTGGCTACGAATGATGCGTTGGTCAGCAACCTGTTGCACTAATGCACCGTTGTAGCAAATGACATAATCGTCTCTGCTGATCAGGTCAAGCTCGGCCAGATAACGGGTCATGCCCTCCAGTGGTCGGCCCGAGGCTAATACAACAGTGACGCCTTTGGCGCGGGCAGCGCGGATCGCGGCGTGGGTGCGGGGGGAAATCTGGCCCTGATGATCGAGTAGGGTGCCGTCCATATCCAATGCAATCAGCTTATACATCGCTTGCTACCTGAGGTGTGGCTGGCCCGCCCAATGGGGCCAAGGTGAGGCGAGTGTATCCAAAATTGGCATAAGGATCACGGTTGACCAGCAGGGGCCGTTTTGCTGCTGCTAATAAAACGCCGGTCTATCGCGACCGGCGTGGTTATTGTGGCTTGGTATGCCACGCTATTGCGCAGTGGCTGCAATTATAGGTTGTGCAGTTTTTCTGCCGGTAAGGCCAGCTCATCGTTGTGGTTGATGCCCACCCCTCGATCTAACACTGAGCGGGCAATCGCGTGGGCCTCTTCGAGTGAATGCATGCTGTAGGTGCCGCACTGATATTCGTTAAGTTCCGGAATTTTTCCCTGTTCTTGTACGGCGAGCACATCACTCATGGCAGCCTGCCAAGCTGCACCGACGCGGGCTTCATCCGGTGCGCCAATGAGACTCATATAAAAACCTGTACGGCACCCCATCGGGGAGATGTCGATGATCTCAACCCCGTTGCCGTTCAGATGGTCACGCATAAAACCGGCAAACAGGTGCTCTAGGGTATGGATACCGCGCTCGGAGAGGATCTCCTGATTCGGCACACAAAAACGCAGGTCAAACACGGTAATAGTGTCTTTATTTGGAGTCTGCATGGTTTTTGCAATACGCACAGCCGGTGCGGCCATACGGGTATGATCAACGGTAAAACTGTCCAATAACGGCATTTCTGACTCCTGATTGGGTTACCAGAACCAGCCCCCACGAGCGAGCTGATCCTTGCATTGTCGATACTGGGCGCCGTAGCGTTGGGCGCGAGCCTCTACCTTACGGGAGGTCTTCATCAACCACCCCTTATTGCGGTAAGAGCCGCGCCGATAGCCACCCCACCCTTCGTGATAGTTGAGATATTGGCCATAGGCATCCCACTTAGAGGTGCCGTTGAGCCGTTGAGCCTTATGAGTGTACCAGCCCATGAAGTCGATGGCGTCGGCAAAGTCGTCGCGATCGCTCCAGCTATTGCCCGTCTCACGTTGGTAATCAGCCCAAGTTTCATCTTTCACCTGAGCATAGCCATAGGCTGAACTGGCACGCCCAGTTGGGATGAACAGAAAATACTGCATCGGTGGCTGGGCATCGTGCACAAAAGAGGACTCCTGATACATCATGGCCATCACCACTTGCACTGGGGTGCCCCACTGCTCGTTCATCTTGAGCGCCGCCTTGTGCCAATCGGGCTTCTCGCGAAAGATCTGGCACAGGTTGTCTGGTTGCGCAGGGGGACGGGTACTACAAGCCGTGATACCCAGTAGTAGCACCAATACGACGACCGCGCGTTGCCACGCGCAGGAGGTGAAAACGCGCCGCAATGGGGGATGACGAGGTTGTTGCATCCGGTTAAATCGCGTCTTCGTTCTCTTCGCCGGTACGGATACGGATGACCCGTTCTACCTCACAGACGAAAATCTTGCCATCTCCGATCTTACCGGTGCGGGCGGTGTTCTGAATCGCCTCCAAACACGCGTCAAGGTCTTCGTCCTGCACCACCAGTTCCAGCTTCACTTTGGGCAGGAAATCCACCATGTACTCGGCACCGCGATAGAGTTCGGTGTGGCCCTTCTGGCGGCCAAAGCCTTTGACTTCCGATACCGTCATACCGTTGATACCGATCTCGGCGAGTGCTTCGCGCACATCGTCCAACTTGAACGGTTTGATGATGGCTTCAATTTTCTTCATGGTGACTCCTTACCAGTTCTGTTTACCGAACCCAGAGGTAATAGGGTAGCGGCGATCCTTACCAAAGTTACGGGCTGTGATGCGGGGCCCGACAGCTGCCTGACGACGTTTATATTCATTGAGATCCACCAGTCGGATCACCTTACGTACTACCACCTCTTCAAAGCCTTCAGCCACCAATTCCGCGACCGAGGCATCCTCTTCGACATAGCGCTTGAGGATGGCATCCAAGATGTCGTAGGGGGGGAGGCTGTCCTGATCCACTTGGTCAGGGGCCAGCTCTGCCGAAGGAGGGCGGTCGATCACCCGCTGCGGGATCACATAATCGAGCGAGTTACGGTATTCACACAGTTTGAAGACTAAGGTTTTGGGCACATCTTTGAGTACATCAAAGCCACCGGCCATGTCACCATACAGGGTGGCATAGCCCACCGCCATCTCACTCTTGTTGCCCGTCGTTAGCACGATGCGGCGACGTTTGTTAGACAGTGCCATCAACAGCACTCCGCGGCAGCGGGCTTGCAGGTTCTCTTCGGTGGTATCGCGGGCAGTCCCTGCAAACAGCGGTGCCAGCTGGGCCATGAAGCCTTCGAACATGGGCTCGATGGAGATGATGTTGAACTCCACGCCCATTCGCTGTGCCTGCTCTTTAGCATCTTCTACGCTCATCTGAGCGGTGTAGCGAAATGGCATCATCACTGCCTGCACTTTGTCGGCGCCGATGGCATCGGCCGCGATGGCGAGGGTTAGTGCCGAGTCGATGCCGCCGGAGAGGCCCAGAACGGCACCTTGGAAACCGTTCTTGGTGACGTAATCGCGCACTGCCAGCACCAGCGCCTGATACGTTTCCGCCAGTGGTTCGAGTTGAGCCGCGGGTTCACGCTCTTTTACCGGTTGGCCATCGACAAAGCGCACCAACCCTAGCTCTTCGGCAAATGGAGCCAGCTTATGGGTCAGTTCACCTTGGCTGTTGAAAACCTTGGAGCAGCCATCAAAAATCAGCTCATCCTGGCCCCCTACCTGATTGAGATAGACCAGTGGCAAACCGGTTTGATCGCAGCGGGTGGTCAGTAACTCGCGGCGAATGCACGGTTTTTGTTGATCGTAAGGGGAGGCGTTGAGGGTGAGCAGTAGCTCAGCCCCCGCAGCCTTGGCGGCCAGCGCTGGGCCGGGTTGCCACAAGTCTTCACAGATGAGCAGCCCCAGCTGATGGCCACGAAATGGCACCACGCAGCTCATTGTCGCGGCGCTGAAGTAACGCTGTTCATCAAATACCCCGTAGTTGGGCAAATCCTGCTTGAAGTAGCGGGCGATCAGCCTGCCTTGCTCATAGAGCGAGGCGGCGTTGTAGAGCGCACCCGCTTCACGCCAAGGGTGACCCACCAGAATGGCGCAGTTCCCTTGCCATGCGGCAATGCGAGTCAGCGCGGCATCGACTCGGATCATCAGATCGGCACGTAGCAGCAGATCTTCTGGTGGATAGCCGGTCAGCGTCAGTTCGGAGCAGACCAGCAGGTCGGCACCTTGCTGCTCAGCCTGCGTAGCCGCAGCCAATACCTTGTCACAGTTTTCTTCGATGGCGCCTACCGTCAGGTTTAACTGGGCAAGCATCAGAGAGAGGGCTTTTGCCATGGCGATGGATCTTAAACTCGAAAATGATGGGGAATGATAAAGAAAAGGGGGGCAATCTGCCAGTTTAAGGACTGTTTGCACATTGAGTGGTGCACGGTGGCTTAGATAAATAACCCATATTCAAGAAATGGCCATCGTGACCAATACGGCCGTAGCGTGGTTGAGGCGATACGATGAAGTTGGCGTTTGAGGTTCGGGAGGGATAACACGACAGAGGACGCCTCACTAGGCGTCCTCTGAATGAGACTGACTATTAGCGGGCGTGCGCTACGTTGGCAGCTCGACGGGAGAAAAAGAGGGTATCAGCCAACCCGATCAGCACCATCGAGAGGCCCACTAGGGGAAACACTATGCCAAGTAGGATCAGGACCGTGAGCGCTCCCGCCATGGGGGGGCGAGTGGCAGGCAATGGTGGTGCAGCGAGTCTGCCCTGTGGGCGGCGTTGCCACCAGATCCACAAGCCGCTTACGGCGCTGGCCAGCACCATCAGGCAGATGATCAGCATGGCGAGCTGATGGGGCCAGCCGTAGAGCTTGCCCATGTGCAGCATGACGCCGCTCTCCACCGTCTTGGCGACCGGGCCATAATCCTGCCAGCGCACATCGGCCAGCACCTTGCCGCTGTATTGATCGATATGCAAGGTGGCGTCGTTGCGTGGATCGTCGGCAAACAGGGCGATGGTGTAGACACCGCTGTCGCCGACCGGCGGGGTGATGCTGTAACCCGGTTGGACGCCTCGTTCATTGGCGATCTCGACCACCTGCTGCAGCGCAATACGGTGGCTTGCCATCACCATTCCCTGATGTTCGCCGTGGTTCATGGCACCATGATCGTGCCCCTCATCGACCGGCTGCGAGCTGGGCATGGGGGTGTTCTCCACCGCCCAGGGGACGGTCTGCTCGTGTGCCTGATTCAGGCTACGGGCCAGCGGTGCCGATTTGGGCACCTCGTTCCACATGGCAACGGGGAAGCGGTTCCAGACTGCGGCAAATTGATCGCCCCAGAAACCGGTCCAAGTCATGCCGCTTAGCAACAATAGCAGCAGAAAAGCGGCGCCCCAGAAGCCGACAACGGCGTGCAGATCCCGCCACCAGAGGCGTCCGCGCTGGTTCACTCTGGGCCAGAGGATGCCGCCCACCCCGGGCCCCTTGCGTGGCCACCAGAGGTAGAGGCCGCTTAGTAGCAACACCAGCCCCCAACCTGCGGCCAGCTCGATCAGCCGATCCCCCGTGGTGCCGAGCAGCAACTCGGCGTGCAGGGAGCGGGCTACCGCTTGCAGATTCCATTTGTTGTCCATGGTGCCGAGCAGGGTGCCGGTGGCGGGGTCCATAAACAGTGTGAGCTCATCGCCATGATAGGTGACAACGAATTGGGCGCTGTCATCAGGTGCGGCTGGTGGCAGGTATTTACGCAGGCTGGCATGAGGCATGGCGATCATCGCCTCGGCCAGCAACTGATCGGCACTGAGTGGCTGGTGGACGGGCTCAACCTTCATTAACGCTGAGTACATCAGGTTGTCGAGCTGGGGTTTGAACAGATAGACGATCCCAGTTAGCGACAGCATGATCAAAAACGGTGCCACAAACAGGCCAGCATAGAAGTGCCAGCGCCAGATCCGTTGATAGTAACTTGCTTCCTTTTTGTTCATCTAGGCCCCTTACCGCTGGATAACGTTACTGTTGGTGGAATGTTGCTGAGCGGCGCGGATGATAGCAGTAACGTTTTGTTAACCGCAATCATCCAGCGGGCAGGAATCGAGGGGCAAGGCGATAGAAAAATCGTCGCTAAAAAGCGAAAAATTGGTGCTAAATGCTGCCATATCTCATTATTTTGCTAAAAAAGTTAATGAGAATTGATCTCGGGTAAACGATTAACGATCGCGCCAAGCGGCGATATCTGAACCATCACAGCGTGATCTACTTGGCAATTTTGCGCAAAAGTGAGGGGGCAGATCGTGGTTATTGGTAGTGAGCATTGTCGTAATAGGCTGATTGCTATAGAGATGTAGCCGATTTTATTAAAATATGTATAAAAACGGCGGAACACATGATGGACAAACTGAGAAAACATCTCGGCTGGTGGTTAATGGCGCTGATAGGCGCCTTCTCCCTTGGCTACATTGCCCTCAATCGGGGCGAACAAATCAATGCGTTGTGGATCGTGGTGGCGGCGGTGTGTGTCTATTTGATCGCATATCGCTATTACGGTCTGTTTATCGCACATCGGGTATTGGGGGTCGATGGCACCCGCATGACCCCTGCGGTGCGTCATAACGATGGATTGGACTATGTGCCGACCGATAAAAAAGTGCTATTTGGTCACCATTTTGCCGCTATTGCCGGGGCGGGTCCGTTAGTTGGACCGGTACTTGCGGCCCAGATGGGCTACCTGCCAGGGATGCTCTGGCTGCTGGCTGGCGTGGTTTTAGCTGGGGCCGTGCAAGATTTCATGGTGCTGTTTGTGTCTACTCGCCGTGATGGTCGCTCCATCGGTGAGTTGGTTAAATCGGAGATGGGCAATGTGGCTGGGGTGATCGCGTTGATCGCCACGTTCATTATCATGGTCATCATCCTAGCGGTATTGGCGATGATTGTGGTCAAGGCGCTGACTCACAGTCCGTGGGGCACTTACACCGTCGCCTTCACCATTCCGCTGGCACTGTTTATGGGGATCTATACCCGTTATTTGCGGCCAGGGCGGATCGGTGAAGTGTCGATCATCGGGCTGGTGATGCTGCTGTTTGCTATTGTCTCCGGCGGTTGGGTGGCAGAGAGTGCAACGTGGGCCCCTTATTTTGATTTCGATGGGGTGCAGCTGACCTGGATGCTGGTGGGTTATGGCTTTGTCGCGTCGGTGTTGCCAGTGTGGTTGCTATTGGCTCCCCGTGATTACCTCTCTACCTTCCTTAAAATCGGCACTATTGTTGGGCTTGCTATCGGGATCCTAGTCACCCAGCCGACCTTGCAGATGCCTGCGCTGACTCAGTTTATTGATGGGACTGGTCCTGTTTGGGCTGGGGATCTCTTCCCGTTTCTCTTTATCACTATCGCCTGTGGTGCGGTGTCTGGTTTCCATGCCCTGATCTCTTCTGGCACCACGCCTAAGATGCTGGCCAATGAAGATCAGGCTTGCTTCATCGGCTACGGTGGCATGTTGATGGAATCCTTTGTCGCCATCATGGCGCTGGTTGCGGCCTGTGTTATCGATCCGGGTGTCTACTTTGCCATGAACAGCCCGTTAGCGGTGTTGGCGCCGGCAGGCACTGCGGATGTGGTGGCCTCTGCCGCGGCAGTGGTGAGCGGCTGGGGTTTCCAGATCACCCCAGAGACCTTGACGCGCATCGCGACCGAGGTGGGCGAGCAGAGCATTATTGCCCGTGCTGGTGGGGCGCCGACTTTGGCGGTGGGGATGGCCTACATCCTGCACGGCGCCCTAGGTGGGCTGATGAACGTAGCCTTCTGGTATCACTTCGCCATCTTGTTTGAAGCCTTGTTTATCCTCACCGCGGTGGATGCTGGTACTCGGGCTGCCCGTTTTATGCTGCAAGACCTGCTGGGGGTCATCTCACCCTCCCTCAAACGCACCGACTCTCTGCCGGCTAACTTGTTGGCAACGGCGCTGTGCGTGCTAGCGTGGGGTTACTTCCTCCACCAAGGGGTGGTCGATCCGCTCGGCGGCATCAATACCCTGTGGCCGCTATTTGGGATTGCCAACCAGATGCTGGCTGGGATGGCGCTGATGCTCTGTGCCGTGGTGTTGTTTAAGATGAAGCGTCATGCGTACGCGTGGGTGGCGTTGTTACCGACCTCTTGGTTACTGTTGTGCACCATGACGGCAGGGTGGCAGAAGGTGTTTAGCGATAACCCGAAACTGGGTTTCCTCGCCATTGCTAACAAATTTCAGGGAATGATCGACAGTGGCGCCATCCCGCCCCAGTATACCGAGTCGCAATTGGCCCAACTGGTGTTCAATAACCGGCTCGATGCTGGTCTCACTCTGTTCTTTATGGTGGTGGTCGTGGTGCTGGCGCTGTTCTCTCTGAAGACCGCACTCAAGGCGTTACGCCATGAGCAACCGACCGCTAACGAGACACCTTATCAGCCGATGCCCAGTCACCTCGACGCAGGCGCAGCGCCGACGCGAGCCCATTAATCGGTATGGGCCCCGCCAAGGCGGGGCCCTGTTGGAGGCATTATGTTTGATACTCTCGCCAAGGCGGGCAAATATCTGGGGCAGGCCGCCAAGCTGATGGTCGGTGTGCCCGATTACGACAACTATGTGCAGCACATGCGGTTGACTCATCCCGAGCAATCCCCCATGAGCTACGAAGCATTTTTCCGCGAACGCCAAGATGCCCGCTATGGCGGCAAGAATGGCGGGCGCTGCTGCTAGATAGGAATCATCATGACAGAGGCGATAGCGGTCACCCTGTTGACCGGTTTTCTTGGCGCCGGTAAAACCACGCTGCTCAACTATTTTCTGCGCCATCATCGGGGGGCGCCGCTGGCGATCTTGGAAAATGAATTTGGCGGCGCCAATATCGATGGCGCGCTGATTGAGGGCGGGGAAGGGGTCAGCGTGGTTGAGCTTGGCAACGGCTGTGTCTGTTGCAGCGTGCGGGGGGAGTTTGCCACGGCACTCAGTGATCTACTGGATCGCCGCGCGCAGGGTGAGATTGCCTTTGAGCGGATCATCATCGAGGCGACCGGGTTGGCCGATCCCGGCCCCATTATCCAGACCTTTTTTGTTGATGAGCGGCTGCGCGAGGCGCTGCGTCTTGATGCGGTGATCACTCTGGCTGATTGCCAGCACATCGGTCAGCAGCTTGACGAGCACCCCGTGGCGGCGGCCCAACTGGGTTTTGCCGACCGGATTTTACTCAGTAAATGCGATCGGGTGGATGATGCGACCCGAGAGGCGGTGGTAGCTCGCCTGCAACAGATCAACCACAAGGCGGAGATCCTCGATGTTCTGCATGGGGAGTGCCCGTCATCCCTGTGGCTCGATCTGGCCGCGTTTACCCTCAGTGACGAGCTCCCCGTTTATCGCGGGTTGCGCATCGTGCGTGCCAGTGGCAGCGTATTTGCCCCCTTATCGGGACAAGCGCGCTCTTGGCATGACACTATCACCGCGCATCTGCTGGAGGGGGGATTGCTGGATCTCAAACAGATTGGTGCCTTTATGGAGCAGTGTATCGATCAGCATGGCAACGACATGCTGCGCTACAAGGGGATACTGGCCATTGCTGGTGAGCCGCGTCGTCTGATCGTGCAGGGAGTGCATAAGGTGGTGGGGTTTGATTATGGCTCGCCCTGGGGCGATCAAACGCCTCGCTCCACGCTGGTGATCATCGGTCGGCATCTGCCGCTTGCCAACTTGCGCGCCGAGTTTGCTGCGACCGAGGTGGACATCAAGATTAGCTTAACGTGATTAACCAGCGCTCTCGCTCATCAAGGCAATCGGGCTCACCCATTTCAAATTCGCGGCAGATCAGGGGCCGCACTTCATAGATGCGGCACATCATGGTGTTGCGGTCGAGCGCCGCACACCAACCATCGTCTAAGCGGCGCATCACTGGCACCTCGCCTTCCCGCTCTTCGATGTAACGGTCTGGTACGCCGGTATCGGTAAACAGCATCACTTCTAGGCGACAACAGCAGGCCTCGCAGTTCTGGCAGCTGGCGGTAGTATCAATGGGTTGAGTCATAGGACCTATCTTGCCGGTTGGCTGGGGTTGATCAGGTAAAGAGAGCCTGTTGGCTGTGCTGGACATAATAATGAGACGTTACCTTCCCGTCGCGATGTTACTGGGTGATGCTGCATAGCAGGGTGGTAGCCAAATCACGCTCTTGCCACAGGGTTGGATATTGCACTAACTGCTCTTTAAATGCTTTAGGTTGTCGTTTGAGCTGATATTCCAAGCGCAAGGCGGTACGCTGGTCACTCACCTGCTGTTGCCAGACCAATTGTAGCGGCCCTTTACCCCGCAAAGCACGGGCCCCTTTGCCGCGCTGATGCTGACCGAGCCGCCGCATGGGATCAGTACTGATCCCGGTGTAAAGCAGGCCTGTAGCGGTGCGTACCATGTAGATAAACCAAGGGCGCAGTAACGTAACAGTCACATTTTCTGACGTCGATTTTCTCATTCGATGTGGATGTGCCAAACTCAAAAACAGGCCAAGGGGGTGCAATGAACGTTTGGTGCGCTTTGCTTATTTACTGTCTATTGTCATCCTGTGTCTCGGCACAGACGCTGCGGCTATACGACTACCATCAACATCCCCCCTTCAATACTGATGATAATACCGGCCTTAGCCATGATTTAGTTGCCTATCTTAATGAAAAATTGCAAGGAGAACCGCGGCTAGAGCTGTGGCTAGTCAATCGCGCCAGATTAGCGCAGGAGATGGCTGATCCGGTATTTAATGGCATGGTGGCTTGGGTCAACCCAGCATGGGTTGGCGATCCTGCTGGTGAGCGCTTTTTATGGAGCCGTCCAATCATGCACGATACGAATGAGCTACTCTCGGGATTGGCCACCCCCATTACTTATCACGGGCCAGAGTCCCTTAAAGGCAAGTCATTCGGTGGGATCGAAGGCTATCGCTACCAAGGTATTGATGAGGCCGTTGCCCAAGGCACCCTCGTCCGGCATGACGCTAAAAAGGTGAAAACTAACCTCAATCTATTAATGCGAGGGCGGATTGATGCCACCTCCGTCAACGGCTCAGCCTTAGGTTTTTTCATTAGCTCAGCCCCCTATCAAGGTGCATTTTTTGTCTCACCCCTCCCACAGTCCCGCTTTACCCGCCATCTATTGCTCGCTAAATCCCATGCAACCTTGCAGGCACGCTTAAACATCATTGCGGATCGCATGGAGAGTGATCCTGTATGGCAGGCCATTTTGGCCAAATATCACATCACACCGTAACTGTGGTTTTAAAGCGATGCAGCGGCAGTAAACTAGCCAGCAACCCTGCCCATACGAAGAGGAATCCCACCGATTTTATTGGGTCCACCACTTCGCCGAACCAATAAATCGCCAGTAAGAATGCAAGGCTTGGTTCTATATATTGCAGCAAGCCCACGGTACTCATTCTGGTTCTGACCACCCCATAACAGAACAGGGCTACTGGCAGCAGGGTCACTGGCGCGCTCCCTATTAGTAGCCATTTATCGTGTGCATCACCATTGATAAACAGTCCTTCGCCATGCCATGCAAGCCAACCAATCAGTAACAATGCTACCGGCAGCTGGATCAGTGTTTCGAGATAGAGACTGGTGCCGGTGTCATAGTGAATCTTCTTTTTGAGCAAGCCATAGCAGGCAAAGTTAGCCCCTAAAATCAGCGAGAACCAAGGGAGTTGGCCGTAGGAACATAGCATGTAAGCCAGACCCACTAAGGCTAATACCACGGCTACGTATTTTTGTGGTGTGAGTTTTTCACGCAGGAAGAGCAGGGCGAAGACAATGTTGAACAATGGCGTCATGAAAAAAGCCAGGCTCGTTGCCAGCACTTGGCCTGTGGTTAAGCACCAAGTGAACATACACCAGCTGATGGACATAATGGGGCCAGCTAGTAGGATCAGGCCGAGCTGATAGGGCTCACTACGTAGACGATCCCAAGGCAGATGACGGCCCAGCAGCATGAACATGCCGCCAAGCAGCACGGCTGACCAGAGTATCCGCTGGGAGAGCAGCTCCCACATGTTGACCTCAGGCATGAACTGGTAATAAAGAGGCAACATCCCCCACAGCACGAATGAGAGGGCTGCGCTGCTTGTGCCCATCCAGTTCTTCATCTTTGATCGTTTACTACATTAAACATCTGTGGCCGCATCATAAGTATCTGTGCCTTCTTTCACAAGCGAGAACAGAGGGCACTTCTGTTACCATTGTGTGGATGAACCGACTTGATTGTTTATTTGCGCAAATCCGCGCTTGTCGTCTGTGTGAGGCGAATTTACCACTTGGGCCTCGTCCGATTATTCGCGGTTCGGAGAGTGCTCGCCTGCTTATTATTGGGCAGGCGCCAGGGACGCGGGTTCATGCTAGCGGGATTCCTTGGGATGATCCTTCCGGTGAGCGGCTGCGGCGGTGGCTTGGGGTGGATAGCGACACCTTCTACGACTCATCTCGCATTGCCATTATGCCGATGGGGCTTTGCTATCCCGGCCGGGGTAAGTCGGGTGATCTCCCACCTCGGTTGGAATGTGCGTCGACTTGGCATAATCGGGTGTTGATGCTGCTGCCTAAGATAGAGCTGACCCTGCTTATCGGCCAGTATGCGCAAGCTTACTACCTGCGCGCCGCGGCTAAGAAGTCGCTCACCGAAACGGTACGCTACTGGGCTGATTACGGCCCCAGTTGGTTGCCGCTGCCTCATCCTTCCCCACGTAACACGCTATGGCTCAATAAGAATCCATGGTTCGCGCAGGACGTTGTCCCCGCATTACAGCAACGTGTAGCCCTTTTACTGGCCAAACCCTAACCCTGTCATTTACCAACACCGCGCTGACGTGACCAGATGCTTAACCTATTCGCTGAGACGGGCCGAGGGGCTCGGTGCTAAAGGCTGCGGGCAAGATGTCGAGCAGGCGCACCATGATGTTAAAAACGCCAGTCACGCTTTTTTGAACTGGCTCAAGATAAATAGGCAGGTCGCACAAACCACCACGGATGGGCCTGCAGGGGTGTCTTGATACCAAGAGAGCGCTAGCCCACTTAGCACGGCAAGACAGCCAATCAGCGCGGCAAAGCCGGCCATCTGCTCAGGTGTTTGGCTGAAGCGACGTGCGGTCGCAGCGGGGATGATCAGCAAGGATGTAATGATCAGCGCTCCGACAAACTTCATTGCCACGGCAATCACTAAGCCAATCAATAGCATTAATACGCAGCGCAGCACATCGACGCGCACCCCTTCGACGCGAGCTAACTCTTCTGAGATGGTCATGGAGAGCAGAGGGTCCCACAGTCGCCATAGGGTCAGCATGACCAGTGCACCGCCACCGTAGATCCAGAGCAGATCCATCGGTTGCACGGAAAGCAGGTCGCCAAACAGATAGGTCATCAGGTCTACCCGCACGTTATCCATAAAACTCAATGCGACCAGACCCAGTGAGAGGGCGCTGTGGGCCAGAATGCCAAGTAAGGTATCGGTGGCCACCTGCTGGTTGCCGCTCATGATCACCAACAGCATCGCCATGGCGAGACAGCAGACGACTACCGCCAAGGTGAGATCAACTTGTAGCAGAATGCCGAGGGCTATACCGAGGAGGCAAGCGTGAGAGAGAGTATCGCCAAAATAGGCCATCTTGCGCCATACCACGAAGCTGCCAAGGGGGCCTGCTAACAGGGCAATGCCAAGGCCTGCCGCTAGGGCGTATAACAGAAAACTGTCCACTTAAATGTCCTGTTGTTTGCGCTATTCGCTGTGAGCGTTGTTGCGAGCAGGCAGGCGAATGATCGGGGCCTGCTGTTCGTGATGATGGTGTTCACCGTTACAGTGGTGATGATGGGTATAGACCGCCAAGACTTCTTGTTCTGGTCGCCCAAACAGGCGGGCAAATTCGGGGTGGCGGGCCACGCTCTCTGGGGCACCGTGACAGCAGATGTGGCGATTGAGGCAGATCACCTCATGGGTGCTGGCCATCACCAGATGTAGGTCATGTGAGACCATCAATACCGCGCAGTTGAGCTCAGCCGCCAGCTGACTGATGAGTGTATAGAGCTCGATTTGGCCATTGATATCGACGCCTTGTACTGGCTCATCCAACACCAATAATTCGGGCTTTACCAGCAGCGCGCGGGCTAATAATACCCGCTGCATCTCACCACCGGAGAGCTTCTGCATCCGATTTTCCAGTAATCCCTCAGCACCTACTCGAGCAAGCGCTTCTTCGATGGATAGCCGGCCATTTTTACCTAGTTGTAGGAAGCGACGCACTGTCAGCGGCAAGGTGGGATCAAGATAGAGGCGCTGAGGTACATATCCTATTCGTAGATCTCGGTTGCGGATGATGTGGCCTGAATCTGGGGTGAGCAGGCCTAACACCAACTTACTCAGGGTGCTTTTACCTGCACCATTCGGCCCGACTAGTGTGGTGATTTTGCCTTTATTGAGGGTAAAGGAGACCTTTTCGAGCACAGATAGCCCGTCAAATGACAGACAGATCTCTTTTAGCTCCACCAGTTGGGTCATGACAGCTCCGAGGTTTACAGACTGTGGCAGTTATAATATAAGGGCGTTGTTTTGTTATATTATCACACACACAATGACTTTCTGACGAGACCTCTATGCGAATTCTTACCCTGATCGCGGCACTGCTGGCAATGAGCTCACCGGTCCGCGCCCTAGAGGTGTTAACCACCTTTAAACCCATCGGTTTTATCGCAGCAGCAATGACAGATGGCGTAAGCGAGCCTAGCGTATTACTGCCAACTGGGGCATCGCCGCACGACTTTTCCCTGCGTCCTTCTGATATTCGTCATATCAATAAAGCAGACCTAGTAGTGTGGATCGGCCCTGAGCTAGAAGCCTTTATGGTCAAGCCATTGGCGACTCATCCTCATGTGCTGACCCTCACCCAGATTGATGGAATGCCGCTATATAACTACGCAACGAATAAGACCCATGATGACCATCAGCATGATCAACACAGTAATGGGCATGACGAACATCTCCATGAAGGGGTGGACCCGCATATTTGGCTCGGGCCCAGCCAAGCCAAAGTAATAGCCAGCGCTATTGCCAACCAGTTGGGTAAGCAGGACCCTGCTAATCATGCTCGGTATCAGGCTAATTTAGCGGCGTTTAATACCAAAGTTGATGCCAAGGATAAGCAGATTGCTGAGCAAATGAAGATTGTGAATCAAAAGGGCTATTTCGTGTTTCATGAGGCGTATGGATACTGGGAGCGTCATTATGGGATGAGTTCAAAAGGGCATTTTACGGTGAGCCCAGAGCGTAGACCCGGCGCTAAGACGCTGATTGATATTCGTAACGCGTTGAATGAGAAACAAGCTCGTTGTATTTATGTTGAGCCACAGTTTTCTCCTGCCGTCATCGAGTCGGTGGCCCGTAATACGGGGGCCAAAGTGCTGCTGCTAGATGAAGTGGGAGAATATGTATCAGTGGGGCCTGACAGCTATATCCAATTTATGCAGCAGCTCGCGGATGGTTTTGCTCAGTGTAAATGAGGCGCTCAGATTGTTCGATTAATAAGCAGTGGCCAACTATACTGAATTGACGTTCCAAATCTGGAGTATTCAGTATGAAATGGTTGCTGATACCTAGCTGTGCCCTCGCGCTCTTCTGTGCCAGTGCCCATGCTTCTCGCCTCTCTGAATACATTGCTAGCCCTGCACTACAAACCAAATTACAAGAGGTTTATGGTGGCAGGGCTATTCAACGTGCAGAAGCTTTTGCACGCATGCTATCGCCCAGAGCGGGTACGACAGACCAGCAGAAAATAGAGCTGGTGAACAATTATTTTAATAATCTGACTTACAGTGAAGATAAAAAGTTATGGGGAGATGATGATTATTGGGCTAACCCGTTAGAATTTATCGGTGCCAGAGGGGGGGATTGTGAAGACTACAGCATCTCCAAGTACTACACCTTGATGGAACTGGGAGTCGACGAGAAAAAACTGAGATTGGCATATGTAAAAGCAGTGAAATACAATCAATTTCATATGGTTACCCTTTATTTCCCCACTCAAAAGTCAGATCCCCTCGTGCTCGATAACATCAATAATCGTATCTTACCGGGTAGTAAACGAACCGATTTGATCCCCGTGTATAGTTTTGATGCCAAAAGTATTTGGATAATGAAATCCCGTCGTGAAGGAACGCTAGCGGGTAGTGCTGATCGATTAGCGCAATGGACATCCATGAAAACTCGTTTTTCAAGTGAGCAATTACGCCAGCCACGTCGCCAGCTATGATGTCGACATTTACTCTCAAGATAACGGGCCCCTACAAGGATCATATAGGTCATCCGTTGGTGAGAAGGTGATCTTATAGCCCTATCGCAGTAGGGCTATTTTATTTGCTACGTTGGTTCTGCGTAAAGCTCGAAATCCTCATTTACTCCTAACTTAGGTTGCACTTGTTGTACGGGTTCTCTGTATGAGCTCTTGATGGGGTGGGCTCTTATTCGTTGGTGGATGCCACACTTTGGATTTCATCAGAAATAAAAAATCCCAGCAAAACATCGCTTGCTGGGATTTCATTACAACCAATTGAGTCACTACATCCTAGAACGGGATATCGTCATCAAAATCCATCGGAGGTTCGTTGTATACAGGAGGAGCGGATTGTGGTTGTGGTGCAGGACGACCATATCCACCTTGCTGCTGCATGTTTTGCTGCGCTACAGGTGACGGGCGCTGTTGAGTCATCGGCTGCGGGCTAGCTGCTGGTTGCATGGTCTGCTGTGGCTGGCCCCAGTTCCCTTGTGCTTGAGGTTGCCCCATGCCTTGTGCCCCTTGTGGGCGTCCACCAAGCATTTGCATTACCCCAGTAAAACTGTCTACCAGCACTTCTGTGGTATAGCGCTCTTGACCACTCTGGTCCTGCCATTTACGGGTTTGTAGTTTACCTTCTACATATACCTGAGAACCCTTTCTCAGATATTCCCCAGCAAATTCAGCTAGTTTGCCCATGAAGACCACGCGATGCCATTCAGTTTTCTCTTTCTGTTCACCAGTCTGTTTATCACGCCAAGTTTCAGAGGTGGCCAGTGTAATATTGGTCACCGCGCCACCACTAGGCATGTAACGTACTTCAGGGTCTTGTCCTAGGTTACCGATCAGAATGACTTTATTGATGCCTCGACTGGCCATAATCTCTCTTCCACCTTAAATGAGCTGGCCAAGAATGGTGCTGGCCAAATAATAATACTGTTGCGATCTGCGACGTTAGGAGCGCGCAGATGGATGCTTGGTATATTAACAGCTGTGTGGCTGATTGGCAGCCCTCTTGCTCTGCGTGACGGCTCAATAATCCGCCTAGTGATCTGATGGCTTTGAATGGTAACGCTTCTTTTTTTGAGCAACACAAGATAATTGCCGTCTAGCCTTGCAAAACAGGCGCTGTTGGGAAGAAGCAAAAAAATAGGCCAATGCAGGATGGATTGGCCTTGCGGTGTTCGCTAATTAATTAGGCGGAAGGTTTAGGTCTGACCCCTAAGGTGTGGCAGATGGCATAGGTCAGCTCGGAGCGATTGAGGGTGTAGAAATGGAAATCTTTTACTCCCTCTTGGCTTAGCACTCGAACTTGGTCGATGGCAATACTGGCTCCGACCAGATTACGCGTCATTTGGTCGTTATCCAGCCCCTCGAAGCGCTGGTGCATCCAACGGGGGATCTTCACATTGGTAAAGCCAGCAAATTTAGCCAAGGTTTGATAATTCGATACTGGCAAGATGCCGGGGATGATCTCGGCGTCGATACCGATAGCAGCGCAGCGATCTCGGAAACGCAGATACGTTTCAACATCAAAGAAAAACTGAGTAATGGCGCGGTTCGCACCGGCATCGATCTTACGCTTGAGATTGAGTAGGTCAGACTGAGCACTTTTCGCCTCAGGGTGCCCCTCTGGGTAGGCAGCCACCGAAATATCGAAATCGGCTTCAGATTTGAGCAAAGCAACTAAATCTGTAGCATACATATCTGGCTTGTCTAAGCCTTGAGGCAAATCGCCACGCAGTGCCACGATATGGCGAATCCCACTATTCCAGTAATCGCGGGCGATGGTGCGCAGTTCATCACGGCTGGCGTCGATACAGGTGAGATGAGGTGCGGCGATAAGGCCGGTCCGCTCTTTGATATCTTTGATCACCTTGTGGGTCCGGTCGCGAGTACCGGAGTTAGCGCCATAGGTCACAGAGACAAACTTGGGCTCCAGCACTTTCAGGCGTTCAATCGATTGCCACAGGGTATTTTCCATTCCCTCGCTGTTAGGCGGAAAAAACTCGAAGCTGACTGATATATCGCCATTTAAATCCGCCAAGCTCTGATTGAGTGCCTCAACCTGACGCGCGCTGTGAAATCCCATCTGTTCTCTCCCTGTTCTTCCACCATTTGCCTACGTCAAAACGGATGTTTGGACGTCTAAACGTCTCTATATTTATGAATAAAGGGCATGAAAGTCAACAAGGATTTACGGTTTGCATACTAACGCCCTCCATATTTACAAAATTAACGATAAGTCTCTCTTGTACCCATCCCAAAATTACCACGCTCGCGTTATCATGAAGTCGGATCGTCCTAGACGTTCTGAATCTGCGTGTGATTGTTTGGCCGGAGCTTGCTCCGGCCCTTTTTTTATCTATGCCCAAACCAGTGCTATGTGGTGTTGCAACAGGCTCTTTTCTTGATGAAACTGGCTTTATCTTTACAAGGTTGCGTATTTTGACTGCTGTTGCGACGTAAGCAGCCGTCATCGATAACAAGCATTATCATCTCTTGATGAATGAATATGTAAAATATCAGCTCGTTTCATCGGCTTTGGTCCTGTTATTGGTTCAATAGCTGCTGCCAAACCATGCTCACGTGCTGCCGTTCCGCCATTAACTGGTGGTCACTGACCTTGCGGGAGATCTCCGAGAGGTTAAGACGGTGACCGAGGTTGCGGATCTCCAGATAGGCCTGCTTCAGCCCCTCCGCCTGCTCCAGCGTTAGTACCCCTGCCATCACGCACTCATCGAAGATGCGCACGTTATCAGACCAGCGGGTGAGGGCGTCGGGTTCGCCGCAGGCGTGGGCCAGCACCAGATACTGGGCGATAAACTCGATATCCACCATGCCGCCGGGGGATTGCTTGAGGTCGAACTCGCCAGCGCCCGCTTTCAGCAGGTGGTCCCGCATCTTCTGGCGCATCTCGCGCACCTCGCGGGCCAGGGTCGGCAGTTCCCGTTCCTTAGCCAGCACATCGCGGCGGATGCGGGCAAATTCGGCAATGATGGCGTCATCGCCATAGATGGGGCGGGCCCGCACCAGCGCCTGATGCTCCCAGGTCCACGCCTCATTTTGCTGGTACTGCTCGTAGGCCGACAGCGACGAGACCAGCAGCCCAGCGTCACCGGAGGGGCGCAGCCGCATATCGATCTCGTAGAGGATGCCGGACGGGGTGCGGGTGCTGAACAGGTGCAGGATCCGCTGGGCGAGGCGCAGGTAGAACTGGCGGCTGTCGATGGGTTTGCGCCCGTCGGTGTAGCTGTTGGGATCGCCGCCGTGCAGGAACACCAGATCGAGATCCGAGCCGTAACCCAGCTCGATGCCACCCAGCTTGCCGTAGGCCACCACCGCAAAGCCGCGCTGGCCGCTGGTTGCCACCTCGGGTGGCACTCCGTAGCGTTCGCTCATCTGGGCCCACGCCTGATTGACCACCTCCTCGGTGATCGCCTCCGCCAGCCAGGTGAGGTGGTCGCTCACCTTCATCAGCGGCAGGGCGCCGGCGATGTCGGCCGCCACGATGCGCAGCAACTGCACCTGCTTGAACTGGCGCAGCGCCTCCATCTGCTGCTCCACGTCCTCTTCGGGGATGCGCAGCAGGAACTGGCGCAGCTGGGGCTTGTACTGATCGAGCGGGGTGGGGTGGTAGAGGTGCTGGGGGTCGAGCAGCTCATCGCGCAAAATCGGGTAGCGGGCCAGCTGCTCGCTCACCAAACCACTCTCATCACACAGCCGCACCAACTGGCGCAGGGCGCCCGGGTTTTCCGCCAGCAGTTGCAGATAGGCGCTGCGGGTGAAGATGCGGGTCAGCAGCTCGCAGACCCGCTCGAACAGGCGGGCGGGTTGCTCACTGGCCACCACCAGCCGTAGCAGCTCCGGCATCAGCCAATCCAGTGCGATGCGCCCCTGCGGCCCCACCTGACGGCGCTTGTACTCCTCCTTGAAGCGCAGCAGGGCGGCGCAGAGCGGGGTGGACTCGGCCACCCCCTGTGTGGTTAGCAGTTTTTCCAGCTCGGCGGCGTCGAGCTCGGTACGCCAGAGATCGAGCCAGAGTTGCTCCAAATGGGCGGGGGCCTCTTTCTCTTCCCCCACCACGGCGGCGAACTCCTGATGGACGGCGGCCATTTCCTCATCCAGATGAGCCATAAAGGCGCCCCAGTCAGCAAAGCCGAGGGCTGCGATCAGCCGCTGGCGATCCCGCTCTTCGGTGGGCAGGGTCTGGGTCTGTTGATCGCCGATCTCCTGCAGAATATTCTCCACCCGGCGCAGGAAGCGATAGGCCTCCAGCAAGCGGTCACAATGGGCGGATTCAAGAGCACCGCACTGGGCGATGGCGGCCAGCGCCTGGGGCAGGTGGCGCACCCGCAGCGCAGGTTCACGACCGCCGCGGATAAGTTGCAGCGCCTGGGCGATAAACTCCACCTCGCGAATACCGCCAGCCCCCAGCTTGATGTTGCCCTCCAGCCCCTTGCGGCGCACCTCGGCGGCGATCATCGCCTTCATCTGGCGCAGGCCGTCGATAACGCCGAAGTCGATATAGCGGCGAAATACGAAGGGGCGCAGCATCTCGGCCAGCTCCACTGCGTGCTCGCACTGGGGGCCCAGTACCCGCGCCTTGACCATGGCGTAGCGCTCCCAGTTGCGGCCGTGGTGCTGGTAGTAATCCTCCATGGCGGCAAACGAGATGGCGAGCGGCCCCGCATCGCCAAAGGGGCGTAAGCGCATATCGACCCGAAACACTTGGCCATCCTGAGTGGGCTGGTGGAGGGCGTTGATCAGCCGCTGCCCCAGCTTGATGAAGAACTGTTGGTTGGCGAGCTCGCGCCGCCCGCCGACCGTGTAGCCGTTCTCGGGGAAGGTGAAGATAAGGTCGATGTCCGAGGAGAAGTTCAGCTCGCCACCGCCGAGCTTGCCCATGCCGATGATCAGCAGCGGCTGTGGGTTGCCATCGCCATCCATCGGGGTACCCAGCTCGCTGCACTGCTTGCAATAGAGCCAGTCGCGGGTGGAGCAGATCAGGGCATCCGCCAGCTTGGTGAGGTGGATAAAGCTCTCTTCCACTGCGGCGTGGCCCAGCAGCTCGCGCCAGGCGATCACCAGCATGCGGCTGCGGCGGAACTGGCGCAGGATGCGCTTGAGCGCCTCTTCATCGCTTACCTCGGCCAGCAGGGAGCTGAGGTCACTCTGGTAGGCGGGCCAGCGTTCGGCGCGATCCAGATCACCGGAGGCGAGCAGCTCGGTCAGCAACTCGGGCTGTTTGAAGAGGGAGTCGGCGACAAAATCGGAGAGGCCAAGCAGGGTCAGCAAGGTCTGGCGCACCGGCTCGGGCAAATCGCCATAAGCGGGGGCCAGCTCGACCAGCCGCTGCCACTGGCGCTTTGCCTGTTCTTGCAGCAAGGGCGGCCAAGAGGTGATAGATGGGGAGATGGATGCGGAGATTGATGCTGAGGGAGAAACAAAATGCTGGGCCACGGTTGCCGTCCTTGTGGTTCACGACAGGTGGTTAACGACACGGGGTTAACGAAACTGCCAGTTCAAAATAGTGGCTGCCAATCTAGCACTGTCAGGCCCCTGCGTCACAGCGCAGGAGCAAGAAGCATGACCCAGCGGGCATTATCGGCAGCTAGTGGTTTAGGTGCGCTGGTAGATGGCCGGATTGTAGATCTCCATCAGGCTGCTTGGGCTGGCGGGCGGCGCAAAGCCAAAACCGGCATAGAGACTGTGGGCATCTGAGGTGGCGAGGGCGAGGCGGCGCAGCCCCTGCAACGCGGGATGGTCAACGATGGCGGTCATCAGCGCCTTGCTGTAGCCGCGGCCGCGATACTCGGGTAGCACGAAGACATCGGCCAGATAGCCAAAGGTGGCGTGGTCGGTGATGACGCGGGCAAATGCGACTTGCTGGCCGCTGAGGTAGCCGCCAAAGCACAGCGAATGGTTGATGGCCCGCTGCACTGTCGCAAGTGGAATCTCTCTGCACCAGTAGGCCTCCTCGGATAAAAAACGGTGGATCAGCGGCACATCGAGCCGCCCCTTGTCGTCACTGATGGCTAATGGGGGGAAGGGGGTGTGATGCGGCATATTAGCTCCTGCTTGGCGGATGACAAAAAAGAGAGGCCCAGTGAAGGGCCCCTAATTGTTAACCCCTCAATGTCGGTTCAGGGGGGATCTTCGGCAATCTGTTGTGAGTTTATTAGGCTCGCTATTTTTTATTGTTTCGGACGAAATACATTAATTACGGTCGAGTTACATTCGAGATAAGGGCCATTCATTAAGTCGATACAATATGGAATCGCGGGAAAGACGGCATCAAGGCACTCTCGAATCGATTTAGGTTTACCCGGTAAATTAACGATCAGGGTGCTACCACGAAGTCCCGCTGTTTGCCGAGACAAGATAGCTGTCGGTACAAACTTAAGAGATTCAGCGCGCATCAGTTCGCCAAAACCTGGCATCATGCGATCACAAACAGCCTCAGTCGCTTCCGGCGTGACATCCCGCTTGGCTGGACCGGTACCTCCGGTGGTAACGATCAAACTACACTGCTCGTCATCAGCCAACTGAATTAACGTGCTTTCAATATGATGCTGCTCATCTGCGATGACTCGATAGGTCGGCTCCCATGGGGAAGTTAAATATGCATTGAGGGTGTCGATGATGGCTTTACCAGAGAGATCCTCATAGATGCCAGCACTGGCACGATCACTGACGGTAACAATTCCTATTTTTGCCTTGTTCATGAGCTGCTCTTTACGGTCTTGAATATCTGACAATGAAAATAACATAATCAGTCAGATATGTTAACGCGTTGGGAGTATTAACTACTGCGGTGATAACCCAAAATTTGGGGATTTTTAGGCAATAGTTAATATTTAGAAAATGAGCCATTATAAATAAGAAAATGATACTGAACGCGCTAACAATTCATTGATATTTATACGAAATAAAAAATTCACCACGTCAATCTTGGCAAATTAACTGTCATTGTTCATGCTTACTCTGCAAGGTCAATTAATTCACTCGGTATAATGTTTTGTTTGAGCCTGATACAGGCAACGATGCACCAATACGACGTCCCATTTCTGCATGGTTGGAGGGCATATGGACTTGCCTGATTTTGATACCTTAAAAGCATTAGCAATAACAGAACCCGCTCAGCTTGATGCCATCTTACAACAACAGCTTGCCCAATTGATGGCACGAGCAGACCCTGAACACAAACGGCGCTTATTAGGCGTCCAGTTTCAGATAGATTGTCAGCGTAAACTAGCCAAAAATAATATGGATAGCTGCATTCGTATTATTAGCATGATGCGCGAGTCGTTTGATTTAATGCGCAGCGAGATGAACCACTTCACTGACCAAGAAAATAATTTCATTCCTGCCGAAAAGAAGAATGAAGGAAATATTGTTTTACTGAGTCAACCTAATACAAGTCGGCCATAGCTGAAAATCAACAATATTAATAAAATGCCCCGCGTGGGTAATGCCGATCAGTTAAGGATCCATTGACCGATCCTTCTGTTGTGTGAAAATCCGAAACCTGTTGATTGGTTTCGGATTTTT
>NZ_PGGC01000092.1 GCF_002795305.1 Aeromonas cavernicola | reverse complement strand
CAGGGTGGCTTTCATCGCCAGCATTGGCAGATAAAAGAGCAGGAGGCGGATCGGGTCAAGTTGGTGCTGCTATCACGAGCGGGGGATCAGGGTTTTCCCGGTAACCTGCGAGTGGCCCTAGAGTATCGGTTGGAGCAATACGATCTGGTGGTGGATGTGCGGGCCAGCACCGATGCCGCGACCCCTGTCAGCCTAACCAGCCATGTCTATTTCAACCTCGATGGTGACCCGCAGGGGGATGCCGTTCATCCTGATATTCGCCAGCACGCCATCAGCCTCAACGCCGACCATTTCCTGCCCACAGACGCTGGTGGCTTACCCCTTGCCGTTACCCCAGTGGCTGGGTTGTTTGATCTGCGCCGCGAGCGTCTTATCGGCCAAGATTGGTTGAGCCACCCTCAGCAACAGCAGGCCCAAGGGTATGATCATGCCTTTATGCTCAATGGCCCTGAATCTGCGTGGGCCGCGCGAGTGGTGTCGGGGGATAAGCAGCTAGTGATGGAGGTGTATACCAACCAGCCTTCGTTGCAGTTTTACAGCGGTAACTGGCTGGCCAATACCCCCAATCGCCAAGGCACGACATACCGTGCGTACGACGGGTTCTGTCTGGAAGCTCAGCAGCCGCCGGACAGCCCAAACCGCCCCGAGCTCGGTAACCCTTGGTTGGTGCCGGGACAGGCATACCACCATCAGACCCGTTACCGTTTTCTCTCGTGATAGCGCCTTGGCAGGCCATTTTTACGTAGCCTGATTGGCCACAATCGAGCAAGATAAGCCGCCCCGCCGTGCAAACCGTGGGGCGGTTTTACCTCTAACTGCTTTTTTGGATCACGAAGTAAGGATTTTGTGCGATGACTGACACCTATAGCCTGCTGGTCGCCTTTATTTTGGGCGTTGTTGAGGGGCTAACTGAGTTCCTCCCCGTCTCTTCCACTGGCCACATGATCATCGTCGGCCATCTCTTAGGGTTTGAGGGGGCGAAAGCCGCGACCTTTGAGGTGGTGATCCAGCTCGGCTCGATTTTGGCGGTGGTTACCGTGTTCTGGCGTCGCCTATTTGGCCTGATCGGGATTCACTTTGGCCGTAAGCCTGAAGCGGGCCATGTCACCTTGTCGTTGGTGCACATTATCCTCGGGATGGTGCCAGCGGTGGTGGTGGGACTGGCCGTGCACAGCTGGATCAAAGCCAATCTGTTTGGCCCAGTGACCGTGATGTATGCGCTGGTGGCTGGCGGCATCTTGCTGATCATCGCTGAAAAATGCCGTCCGCCCGTGACTGCAGAGACCCTCGATGACATCAGTTATAAGCAGGCATTTGGCATTGGCCTGTTCCAGTGTTTGGCGCTGTGGCCCGGTTTCTCTCGCTCTGGCGCCACCATCAGCGGCGGCATGTTGATGGGGATCAGCCGTCATGCAGCGGCCGAGTTCTCCTTCATCATGGCGGTGCCGATGATGGTGGCGGCCAGCGGGCTTGATCTCTACAAGAGCCGCGATTTCCTCTCCATGGCTGACTTCCCGATGTTTGCGGTGGGGTTTGTCACCGCCTTCGTGGTGGCCATGGTGGCGATTAAAACCTTCTTGGCGCTGATCCGCCGTCTCGACTTTATCCCGTTCGCCATTTACCGCTTTGTGGTGGCTTTCGCCGTTTATCTGCTGTTTGTTGCTTAAGACCATCCCCGCAGCAGCAACGAAGAAGGGACCTCGATGGTCCCTTCTTCGTGAGCAATGTAAGGTGTTTAGTAGAGGTGCTGGCTGATACCGTTCAGCAGTCGCGATAACCCCTTGGTGAACTGCACTGGGGCATCTTGCACTGTGTAGCAGAGGCAGCCGTCGGGGGTATGGGGGCTGTGGGCGTGGCTGGCATCGCGCCAGATAAAGTCACCGGCTTGATAGCGGGTGTCGCCATCGTCAATCGAACCAGCCAACAGCAGCGTTAGCTCATAGCCTTGATGGGTATGCTCAGGGATGCGGCCACCGGCGTCGATGTAGAGCAAGCTGGCACGGGCGCCCATCTCATCCAGCGGAAGACTCTGCTGGCGAATAGCACCGATATGGCGCCACTTAGGTGAGCGATAGCGGGCCAGTACCCGAGGCAGCGGATAGGCTCGGCCCGCCACTTGGATCTCGCTGGCTTGCCGTAGGGTAGTAGTCGGTTCGGGTTGTGGTTGTGCCACGATGGCAGCTAGCAGGGCCTCAAACTCCGGTGCTAGCTCGGCTTGGGCAACCGACGTCCGGGGGGGGGCTGTTACATCGTCTGCTAGATATTGGTTGGCCAGCTCCTCTTCGAACCCCTTGAGTCGAGTGGCACAAGCAGGGCAGAACTCACAGTGGGCAGCGAGCCCCACTGCCAGTGGCAACGCCAGCTGGTCGGCGGCAAAAGCGCGTAACATCGGGTCGGTCGGGTGGGCTTTAATCATGGCTTTGCTCCACTTGCTCTTTCAATTTTTGTAGCGCCAAACGCAGGCGTGACTTAATGGTGCCAAGCGGTACGCCAAGGCGTTCAGCCAGCTCCTGCTGGGAGAACTCCTGCAGATAGATACCGCGCACCACCTGTTGCTGTGGTTCTGGCAGGGTGCTCAAGTAGTGAGCCATCTGACGAGTGAGCACCGCATCTTCCCCCCCGCTCAGGTGCTCCTCTTCGGCTTGAAACTCTAAGGTTGGCCACAGTTCTTCGGCGCAGAGATCTTCCTTGCTGGCGCGGCGGCGGCGCAGCATGTCAAAGCACTGATTACGCATCACGGTGTAGATCCAAGTGGTCGGCGCCCCCTTCTCGGGGTGGTAGAGGCGCGCCTTCTGCCACACCAGTAGCATGGTCTCCTGTACCAACTCCATGGCGTTGGCTTCACTGCCAAGGTGGCGCAAGCCATAGCTGCGAATGCGGGGAGAGAAATGGTGAAACAGCTGAGCAAACGCGGTTTTGTCACCATGCTCTGCCACTCGGATCAACAGTGTTTTCAGGTCGCCATCAGGGTTATCCATTACGGCTAGCATCCTGGGGGTGGTCAGTTGTGGTTGGCCAGTATATGCCATGGCACCATCTCGTTAGAACGGGGGTGATGACTAATACGGCACGCGCAGCAATGCGGATCAATCTGAGTAAATATTGCTCAGTGGTTAGCTACCAACACCCGCTGGAGCAAGGTGAGGGCGGCTCGGTTATCGCTGGCTGCCAGCAGTAGCTGTTTTTGGGCCACAGGGATAGGAAGCACTTCGAGCCAGCGTTGTGCCACCCAGTTGGCGTCTTGCCACGGAGGCTGCTGATACAGCGCGGCATAGTCGGGATAGTCGGCAAACACAGCCCGCAGAGCGTCGGCCAATGGCTGCTGCGCGGGGGGAAGCGGATGCGCAGGCCACGCGGGTAGCGGGGTGACCTCACCGCTGCGCAAGCCATCTGGTGCTTGCCATAAATCCTCGATCTGCACGCGTTCGATTCCCTGCACCGTCACCCCTAACAGGCCATCTGGCAGCGTATCAAAATCGATGATGGTGACTCGGGTCGCCACCGGAAACATGTTGCGCAGGGCATCGGGCTGGCGAGGGTCCACCATGCAGAGGGCAAACCCCAGATCTCCGGCTTGGGCAATCATCCGCTGGTATCTGGGCTCAAAAATCCGCAGGGGCATGATGCCGCCGGGCAGTAGATGAGCAGAGAGGGGAAACAGCGCCAGTTGCATCATATGCTCCTTGGTGAGGGATACCCCTTGATACGCAGGGCATAGCAGGGGAGATCATTTGGTGCGGGGGAAACGAAAAACCACTTATCCTCGCGGTTAAATGGCAAGATGGTGTGGTGTGCTTGGCCGCGATGTGATGGAGGCCTGCAGGCCACAGATGTGCGCGCAATCGGCTGGGTATCTACTCCCCATGGGCCGCCGCTATAGTTTTCTCGGGCTGATGCGAGTAAAATTCACGCCCTTATATATCAGTCATTTTTCGACGCGTAACCTTGGTGGTCAGTTATGAAAGAGCATATTCATCATCTACTTGAACAAACGGTAGCCAATTTGAAGTCAGCAGGTGTCCTGCCGACCGATCTGGAGGCCAGAGTCCAAGTGGATCGATGCAAGGAAAAAGCTCACGGTGACTTGGCAACCAATCTGGCGATGTTGTTGGCTAAGCCTGCGGGTAAAAATCCCCGTGAGCTGGCGGCGGCCATCATCGAGCACCTGCCTGCATCTGACCTGATTGCCAAGGTTGAGATCGCCGGTCCCGGTTTTATCAACTTCTTCTTCGACACCCACTGGCTGGCCGGTCAGGTTGAGGCGATGGTGACCAGCGTCAACGCTAATGTGAAACTGCCAACCCCGCAGAGCGTGGTGGTGGACTACTCCGCCCCCAACGTGGCCAAAGAGATGGCGGTGCACCACATCCGCTCCACCGTACTCGGTGACGTGGCCGCTCGTGCGCTGGAGTTCCTCGGCCATAAAGTGATCCGAGCCAACCACATCGGCGACTGGGGTACCCAGTTCGGTATGTTGATCGCCTATCTGGAGAAGATGGCTAACGAGCATGCCAGCGACATGGCGCTCAAGGATCTGGAAGCTTTCTACACCCAAGCCAAGCGTTGCTACGACGAAGACGACGCCTTCGCCGAGCGGGCCCGTAATTACGTGGTCAAGCTGCAAGGTGGCGATGAGTACTGCCGCACCATGTGGAAGAAGCTGGTCGACCTGACCATGGAGCAGAACCAGATCAACTACGACCGTCTGAATGTCTCCTTGACCAACAAGGACATCATGGGCGAGTCCATGTATAACGACATGCTGCCGCAAATCGTTGCCGATCTGAAAGCCAAGGGGCTGGCGGTTGAGAGCGAAGGCGCTACCGTGGTGTTCCTCGACGAGTTCAAGAACAAGGATGGCGAGGCCATGGGCGTCATCATCCAGAAGAGCGATGGCGGCTTCCTTTACACCACCACCGATATCGCCTGTGCCAAATACCGTTATGAGACCTTGGGCGCCGACCGGGTCATGTACTTCATCGACTCCCGTCAGCACCAGCACCTGATGCAGGCCTGGACCATCACCCGCAAGGCGGGCTATGTGCCGGAATCCGTACCGCTCGAGCACCACGCCTTCGGCATGATGCTGGGCAAGGATGGTCGTCCCTACAAGACCCGCACGGGCGGCACCGTCAAGCTGGTCGACCTGCTGAACGAAGCCGAAGAGCGCGCCGCTGCGCTGCTGGAGAGCCGCAACAGCGACCTCTCTGCCGCAGAGAAGGCCAACGTGGTCCACGCCATCGCCATGGGCGCGGTCAAGTATGCGGATCTCTCCAAGAACCGCACCACCGACTACATCTTCGACTGGGACATGATGCTGTCGTTTGAAGGCAACACGGCCCCTTACCTGCAATACGCCTACACCCGTATCCAGTCCATCTTCCGCAAGGCCAGCGTTGATGCCGAAACCCTGACTGGCAAGGTGACCTTGAACGAGGAAGCGGAGGAGACCTTGGCCCAGAAGCTGATCCAGTTCTCCGACGCGGTCAACGGTGTAGCCGACAAGGGCATGCCACACCTGCTCTGTACCTACCTGTACGAGTTGTCCGGCAACTTCATGACCTTCTATGAGGCCTGCCCGATCAACAAGGATGGCGTGGACGAAGCGACCCGTCAGAGCCGTCTGCTGCTGTGCGCCGCCACCGCCAAGGTACTGAAATTGGGCCTCGGTGTGCTGGGTATCCACACGTTGGAGCGCATGTAAGCAATGGCAACTCGGGATTATGTCGGTAGCCGCCCGCGCCGTCGCGCGGGTGGGCGTAACACCAAACCCGCTACGCAGCGCCGCTTTCCGGTGATCCCCGTCCTGCTATTGATTGTGTTGGTTGGTGGTTTTGCTGGTGGCCTCTATCTCATCAGTGGCAAGGGCGATCATGCTCCTACCATTGAGGAGCAGGTCAAAGCCAACAAACCCAAGGCACAGACATCCGGTTTGCCCCAAGAGAAGTGGAGCTACATCGAGCGACTTGAGAACAAGCAAGTGGATGTGACGGAGCCGTCGGCCTCGGCGGGCGTATTGCCGCCCCAGCCAGCACCAACCGTGACCTTGCAGCCTGAGCGTTTGCCTCAGCCCATACCGACCGATATTCCTCAGCCGGGCACCCCGATCGGTCAGCCTAAGCCCTATCAGGCCGATCCAGTGCCCTCTCCTGCCGCCCCTGTTGCCGATGCCCGGGAGCAGGTGATCGACCGTAATGCGGAGCGGGAAAAAGCCCAGCGGGCGCAAGCGGAGCGTGAGCGCCGTGCCGAACGGGAACGGATGGAGCGGGAGATCCGCGCCGAGCTGGAACGGGAGCGCGCCGAAGCGGCCAAGGCCAACGCGGCCACCCCGCCAGCCCAGACCGCAGCCGCCGACAGCGGTCGCTATATGATGCAGTGCGCCGCCCTGCGCTCGCAGGAATCGGCAGAATCGCTCAAAGCGCGGATCGCCTTCACCGTCGGCCTCTCTTCCAGCCTGCAGGTGATCAATGGCGCCAACGGCACCGTCTACAAGGTGATGGTGGGCCCCTTCAATGGCAAGGCGGCCGCCGATGCGGCCAACAGCAAGCTGCAGAGCTCCGGCATCAGCGGCTGCATCCCCAAAAAGGGCTAGCATTCTGTCAGGTTGAACCAACAGGGAGAGCAAGAGCATGAAAAATTCGAAACAGCCACCCAATGGCCTTCCGATTTACCGCTTAATTACCGGGCCTGATGACGCAACATTTTGTTTTCGTGTCAGCGAAGCACTTGCTCAAGGCTACACGCTGTATGGTTCTCCCTCGGCTACATTCAATGGCCAAACTGTGATCGTGTGCCAAGCGGTTGTCTGGTCTGAAGCAACATAATGCGGATAGCTTGCCAAGATTTCACCTCAATGTATGTTTACGCCTAGCCAAACGCTCTGCGGGACAATTTGCGACAGGGCTGGGTGGCAACACCCGGCCCTGTTTCTTTTGGTGCCACTCGCCACTGCACCTGTCCCGCCAAACAACAGGCTTGAAAAGCCCGTTTGCCATCCCCATCTTTCTTGCCATGCACAGTCAGGCCGTCATTCGGCTCAAGCGAGGTAAGTAAAGTGACTACCATAGTGTCAGTTCGCCGTAACGGTCAGGTTGTCATCGGTGGCGATGGCCAGGTCTCTCTTGGCAACACCGTCATGAAGGGCAACGCCCGCAAGGTTCATCGTCTCTACAACGGCAAGGTGCTGGCCGGTTTCGCTGGCGGTACCGCCGACGCCTTCACCCTGCTCGAACGTTTCGAAGCAAAACTGCAGGCCCATCAGGGTAATCTGGAGCGCGCCGCCGTGGCGCTGGCCAAAGATTGGCGCACCGATCGCGCCCTGCGCCGCCTCGAAGCACTGCTGGCCGTGGCCGACGAACACAAATCCTTCATCATCACCGGCAACGGTGACGTGGTGCAGCCGGAGCACGATCTCATCGCCATCGGCAGCGGCGGCAACTTCGCCCAGTCCGCCGCCATCGCGCTGCTGGAAAACACCGAGCTGGATGCCAGGACCATTGTCGAGAAGTCCCTCAAAATTGCGGGTGACATCTGCGTCTTCACCAACGGCAACCACACCATCGAAGTGCTGGATTATTTAGCTAAATAAGTCGGCGAAATAGGGCCGCCAAATAAGGCTACCAGCCAAACTCAATTTCCCAAGGGGTGGGCCCTGCCCGCCCCGGATACAGGAACTCCATCATGTCCGAGATGACCCCCAGAGAAATCGTCCACGAGCTGGACCGACACATCATTGGTCAGGCCGACGCCAAGCGCGCCGTTGCCGTTGCCCTGCGCAATCGCTGGCGCCGGATGCAGCTCGATGAAGAGATGCGTCACGAAGTGACCCCGAAAAACATCCTGATGATCGGCCCGACCGGTGTCGGCAAGACCGAGATAGCCCGTCGTCTGGCCAAGCTGGCCAACGCCCCCTTCATCAAGGTGGAAGCGACCAAGTTCACCGAAGTGGGCTATGTCGGTAAGGAAGTGGACAGCATCATCCGCGATCTGACCGATGCCGCCATCAAGCTGGTACGCGAAACCGAGCTGGAGAAGATGAAATACCGCGCCGAGGAGGCCGCCGAAGAGCGCATCCTCGACGCCCTGCTGCCCAACCCGCGCAACACCTGGGGTGAGGAAGAGAAAGCCGACAACTCCAACACCCGCCAGATCTTCCGCAAGAAACTGCGGGAAGGTCAGCTGGATGACAAGGAGATCGAGCTGGAACTCTCCGCCTCCCCGATGGGCGTCGAAATCATGACCCCGCCGGGCATGGAAGAGATGGCCAACCAGCTGCAGGGACTGTTCCAGAACCTGGGTCAGAACCAGAAGAAGAAGCGCAAGATCAAGGTCAAAGAGGCCATGAAGGCGCTGATCGAAGAGGAAGCTGCCCGTCTGGTCAATCCGGAAGAGCTGAAGCAAAAAGCAATCGCCGCGGTCGAGAACAACGGCATCGTCTTCCTCGACGAGATCGACAAGATCTGCAAGCGCGGCGAGAGCTCGGGCCCCGATGTCTCCCGTGAAGGGGTACAGCGCGACCTGCTGCCGCTGGTCGAGGGCTGCACCGTCAATACCAAGCACGGCATGGTCAAGACCGATCACATTCTGTTTGTCGCCTCCGGCGCCTTCCAGATCGCCAAGCCGTCCGACCTCATCCCCGAGTTGCAGGGCCGCCTGCCGATCCGCGTCGAGCTGACCGCACTGACCACCGATGACTTCGAGCGGATCCTGACCGAACCGAACGCCTCGCTGACCGATCAGTATCAGGCGCTGATGGCCACCGAAGGGGTCAATATCGAGTTCACCAAGGATGGCATCCGCCGTCTGGCGGAAGCGGCCTGGCAGGTCAACGAGCGTACCGAAAACATCGGCGCCCGTCGCCTGCACACCGTGATGGAGCGCCTGATGGAAGACATCTCTTTTGATGCTTCCGAGAAGTCCGGCGAGACCTTTGTTATCGATACCGACTACGTCAACGCCCACCTCGGCAAGCTGATTGAAGACGAGGATTTGAGCCGCTTTATTTTGTAAAGTATTGATATAAAACGATAATATTAGCTGTTTTATTTTGTAACAGATTGGTTGAAGACGAGGAGCTGAGCTGTTTAATATCCTGTAAGCGAACTGCTCGACCCTACACGAGTACGCCTCCTTTTACGGAGGCGTACTCGTTTTATCATCCCATTCACCACGAACGGGTAGGAAAACGGCCATGATCCGTGACATAGGGCTATGTTGCCGCATGGTCTCGCTTTAAGTGGGGGAGGGGCTGGTGAATAGGGGCGTGCTGCGCCCCTGTTGTGAGATGCGAGGGGGTTACTCTTGGAAATAGGTGCCCCAACCATCGTAATCGACGCGGTATTTGGCCAGAATCGGCAGCATTTTTTCGATGTCTGCGACAATCGCATCAACGTCTAGTTTGCTTTCGGTGGTGGCATCGAAACAAAAAATCGCGGCACCGTCGTCCAGTTCCATCTCCTCTGCATCGCTCACTTCAAAGCCCAGCTTGAACAGGTCGACCGCGGCTTTCTCCAATTGTTCAAAATTCTGGCAGGCGAAGTGATGCTCAATTTCGTATTCTGCGTCGGGATTGCTGCCATCTGCCAGTAGTTCAGTGACAATTGCTACCGTCTCTTCACGCCACTCTTGCACATTTAGACTCATGTTGCCTCCAGGCTTGATCATTACGGCAAAGGATACTAGCAGAGTGCTATCGGCTCAATGGAGGGGACTGCCGTCACGGTGTTATTGTCTGCTCAGAGCCCAACGCGATAGTGGGTGTTCGTGATATTCAGCTGGTTGTTGGGAACAGGTTATTGCACATGGGGCACAGGAGGGAGCATGAGTTGGGCCAAGAGAAGGTCGAAGAGGGTGCTGCTAGCGCTAGGCTGGCTGATTTGTACGGCGGCGCTCGCTAAAGGGGAGGCGGGAGAGTTTGACTATTACGCCATGGCGCTCTCCTGGTCGCCCGAACATTGCGCCGTCAAACCGGCCGATCGGGACCAGTGTTCCCGCAAGCTGGGATTCGTGCTGCACGGTCTCTGGCCCCAGTACGAGCGTGGTTACCCCAGCAACTGCACCCGCGAGCGGTTTGATCCCGATATGGAGAGCGAGTTTACCGGCCTCTACCCCAGTCGTTTCCTCTATCGCCATGAGTGGGAGAAGCACGGCACCTGCTCTGGGCTGAGCCAGCAGGCCTTCCATCAGCTGGCGAGCGATTTGCGCCAGAAGGTGAAGATCCCGGCGGCCTATCAATCGCCGGAAGAGCCGCTGCGCAAGAGCAGCTTCCAGCTCAAGGCCGATCTGGCGAACGCCAACCAGTGGCTGGCCCCCGACAACATCACGGTGGCCTGCGCCGATGGTGGCCGCTTCCTGAGGGAGATCTATATCTGCGTTAATAAAGAGGGGACGGATGCGGTCACCTGCTCCGCCGAGATGCAAAAGCGCGAGCGCCGCTCCTGCGGTCAGCCGGATTTCCTGCTGCGCAGCGTGCGTTAAGCCTTCACTCTCTTCATCGGGCCCCTTGTGGGCCTGATGTGTAATCACTGCTATCGGAAAGGAGTCTGAAAGATGGATGGCAACAACTGGTTTGGCCCAACAGAGCGTGCAATGCTGCTCGGCGTGAAAGGATGAGTCTGTTTGCCGAACTGGGGATGTGTTATCCCGTCATTCAGGCGCCGATGGCTGGTGTAGGGCAACGAGCTGGCGCTGGCCGTGACCGGAGCGGGCGGTTTGAGCTCCTTGCTCACGCCAGCGGAGCCGCGCAGCGTCTTGCTGCCGACCGTCGCCATGGTTATCGCAACCTGAGCATAGCCCCAGCTATTTTCCACAACCTGATCCACTATCCGGTGGAACACCCTGAGCATGTTCCGCAGTCATTAACCCGGTCGACCATCCGATCTGGGGCGGGTCAGTATCGGGGTATAGACCCAGACAAACAGACCATAGGCAGCGATCCAAGCAAGCGCGCTGAGGTTCCAGCCATGCAGGGTATTAGCAGGCCAGCACAGCGGAATTACCACTCGCATTGTGGCTGCGGCGATAACCAGGGCAAATGCGACGGTGATCCTGCGTCCCACCTGCAAGGCCCGACCGCTATGGCCGAGGGAGACTCGCGCCATCATGCCCAGGATCATGGTGCCCATGCAGCCTGCGCTGAGCAGGTGGCTAGCCATCGACAGCGTGATGGGCAGATCCGCGCTATGCGCCGCAAGAGCGAGCAGACCAAGAGGGATAAACAGATAGGCGAGATGGAGTGACCACAACAGTGGATGCGAAAAGGTCGATGGCAGATGCCAGCGCAGTTGTCGCCACAGATGCAAGCTCGCCGCCACTATATAGAGAGGCATTATATATATGCTGGTGATCCACTGGGTGGGCAATAGCAGCCAGAGCAGCAAGATAAACCACTGCGCAGCGAGTGCTGTGCGATCCAGCCAGAGCCAAGGTGTTGCTTTCTCCTGACCGGTTGCTCGGGCGGTGAAGAACGGAATCACCCTGCCACCCATCACGGCGATCAGGGTGGTAAACAATAGCACAGTCGTGATCAGCAGATGCTCAACGGTGGTCCACTCTGCATGCCATAACCAACTGGCGCCATTGAGCAGGGTCAGTATCAGCAACAGGGGCACGAAGAAGAGGTTGCGCCATTGCCTAGTTATCAAAATCGGCTTGGCAAGGAACCAGGTGCAAAGCGGTAGCCAGAGCAGGTCTGCTAACATCAGGAACGTATTCTCCTCCCCTAGCCAAGGTAACAACGTCCTTGGCAACATCCACAACCCTACCACCAGCGCCAATGGCCAGCTCCGAACACCGGGATGGGACGTCCAGTTCTGCACCGCGGTGAGCAGAAAACCCGCGACGATGGCGGCACCGAAACCAAACAGCATCTCATGACCATGCCACCAAGTCGGGTTGCCAATCCCTGGCAAGGTTAGCCAACCGTTGAGCTGCCCCAGCCAGAGGAACATGGCGACGGCAGCAAACAGAGCCCCGAACAGGAAGAAGGGTCGGAACCCCAAGCGGAACAGCGGGACGATTTGCTCTTCCTTATAGTTATCGAGGATTTGATGCATGAGGGCATTCCAATTGAACATTTGAAATGGCAATTATAAATTGACTTTTCAAATGTTCAATTTAAATCCGGCGATAGTCCGGATTGATGTCATTTCGAACAAAAAAAGAGGTAGTTGTTTGATATCTGAGCGAACGAAGTTTTTTGCTGAAAAAGCTCTTGTCATCTTG
>NZ_PGGC01000091.1 GCF_002795305.1 Aeromonas cavernicola | reverse complement strand
ATTATACCGAAATTAATCAGCTCAAGACGACAGCCCCTAGCAGGGCTAAGACGAGTGTCGCCATCCAAATATAAAAAACGGAAGCCAAGACTTCCGTTTTTTATTGGCATAGTTGCAACAAGGGATCAGGGTAGGGCGATGCCGTGTAGACTCAGTAACTCGATCAAACCGATCAGTGGTAAGCCGATCAGTGCGTTGGGATCGCGCCCTTCCAGCGCGTTGAACAGCACGATCCCCATCCCCTCACATTTGAAGCTGCCAGCACAGTCAAGTGGCATTTCTGCCTCGACATAACGGCGAATTGCGGATTCGGTAAGTGCGCGAAAATGGACAGTAAATGGCTCAACTAACTGATGAATTTCCTCAGTGGCTGCGTTCACTACGCATAGACCTGTGTAAAAGGTCACACTACGCCCTTGAGTCGCCATCAGCTGGGCGACGGCATTGTCGAGCGTACCTGGCTTGCCGAGGATGTGGCCATCGCACACGCACACCTGATCAGAACCGATGATTAAGCCGTGATCACGTTGCTTTGCGATAACATTAGCCTTGGCATAAGCCAGTCTGGCTACCAGCGCTTCGGCTGATTCGCCAGCCAACGAACGTTCATCTACATCAGGTGAGGCACATTCAAACGGGAGGCCTAGCTTTTCCAGCAGCGCTTTGCGATAGCGAGAAGTTGAGGCGAGGATCAGATTCTGTGGCATAATCGGCTACCGATGTGAGCAAGTGCCGACATTGTAGTGGCCCGCGCTATTAAAATCATCGGCTGTAAGGACCTTTTCCTTTGACTATCACTTGTTGGACCTATATTATTCGCGCCCTATGCAAAAGGTGAAGTTGCCCGTTAAGGTTGATCCAGTCCGTAGTGCCTCGAAGCTACTCGATTATGTCGGGATAGTGGAAAAGTCGCAGATGCCCAGATTGGAAGCGTCAACCGCTGGCTTACGGAGTGATATCGATGTATCGCTGCACTTTGGTAAAGATGTCCAAGCGTTAACCGTTATGAAAGGCACTGCCCATGCCAAGGTTGACCTGGTTTGCCAGCGTTGTGGGGAAACATTTGAACATCTCTGTGAAGCTGAATTTATCTACACTCCGCTGTTCGAAAGAACAAACGAGGAAGAACTGCCGGAAGCTTATGAGCCCATTGAGTTGGACGAAAACGGCGAAATTGATCTTCATCAACTCCTAGAGGATGAAATAATCCTTTCGTTGCCACAGGTAGCCATGCACTCTATGGATGTCTGTCCGCGTGGGAACATGGAGATGACTTGGGGTGAAATTGAGCCTGCTGATGAGCGCCCGAATCCCTTTGCAGTTCTTGAAACGCTTAAACGTAAGTGAATTTAGGAGTTAGCCTACCATGGCCGTACAACAGAACCGTAAAACCCGAGCTAAGCGTGGCATGCGTCGTTCCCACGATGCGCTGACCACTGCTGCCCTGACTGTGGATCAGACCAGTGGCGAAATCCATCGTCGTCATCACGTGACGGCCGATGGTTTCTACCGCGGTAAAAAGGTAATCGCTTAAGGATTGCCATTGTCTACGCAGACTGTCGCGCTAGACATCATGGGGGGAGACTTTGGCCCCTCGGAAACAGTGCCTGCCGCCGTGCAGGCACTGTCTCTTTTACCCCAGCTAAAACTTATCCTGGTCGGTGACCAACATCAGACCTCCTCTCTGCTGCAGCAACATGGCTTGCTGAATCATTCCCGCGTTCGTTTCGTACATGCATCCCAAGTGGTTGGCATGGGCGATAACCCCATTATTGCTTTGCGCACGTTGAAAGATTCTTCCATGCGGATCGCACTTGATTTAGTGAAAAGTGGAGATGCTGACGCTTGCGTTAGCGCCGGCAATACCGGTGCTCTGATGGCTATGGCTAAGTGTGTGCTCAAAGCGTTACCAGGCATAGACCGACCGGCTCTGATCAAAGCCCTGCCTACCCTAAATGGTCAGCGTACTGTGATGCTTGACCTTGGCGCTAATGTCAATTGTGACGCAAAGGAGTTGTTGCAATTTGCCGTTATGGGCTCTGTCGTGGCGCAAACCGTGGAGGGGGTCACCGCACCCAGAGTCGCCTTACTGAACGTGGGGGCGGAAGATAACAGGGGCAACAAACTAGTACGTCACAGTGCTGATTTGCTGCGTCAGTGTCAGGCACTCAATTTTGTCGGTTTTATCGAAGGGGATCATCTCTTTAGCGGGGAGTGTGACGTGATCGTCTGTGACGGTTTCGTTGGCAATGTCGCACTTAAGACCGCTGAGGGGGTCGTGCGGATGATGGCGGCGCTGGCAGGATATCCCCGCAAAAAACGTAGTTTTCTTGGTTTTATCGCCGAAATTATGTTCAAACGGCGTTTTTTATACCTGAACCCCGACCAGTATAACGGAGCAAGTCTGTTAGGATTGCGCGGAATTGTGGTAAAAAGCCATGGGCGGGCAGAACGGCGCGCTCTATATAACGCGATTCTGCTGGCCGCACAAGAGGCCAAACATCAACTTCCACTGCAAATAGCAGATCGCCTTGAAGCTGTCTTTTCCGACAGGGACCGATAAAAACTCTATGCATAGTAAAATTCTGGGTACTGGCAGTTATCTGCCGAGTGCCGTGCGCACAAATGCAGACCTCGAACAGATGGTTGAAACCAGTGACGAGTGGATTGTGGAACGCACCGGTATCCGTGAGCGCCGCATTGCCGCTGTTGACGAGACCGTTGCCACCCTCTCTTACCAAGCTGCCTTGCGGGCCCTTAATGCAGCGGGTCTGAACGCTGCCGATCTCGATATGATCGTGCTGGCCACCACTAGTGCTGAAAATGCCTTCCCCGCTGCTGCCTGCGAACTGCAGGGGCTGCTCGGCGTACCGAGTATTCCTGCATTTGACGTGGCGGCGGCTTGTGCCGGTTTCACTTATGCGCTTTCCATTGCCGATCAGTTCGTCAAGTCAGGTGCCGCTCGCCATGTGCTGGTCGTTGGTGCCGATGTCCTGTCCCGTATGTGTGATCCGCAAGATCGTGGCACCATCATCCTGTTTGGTGATGGGGCAGGGGCGGTTGTGATTGGTGCCAGTGATACACCTGGCATTCTCTCCACCCATCTCCATGCCGATGGCCGTTATGGCGAACTGCTTAAGTTACCTCAGCCTCGTCGCGGTATGCTAGGGGCAGAGCTTGAAGCCTACATGTATATGAAGGGCAATGATGTCTTCAAGGTGGCGGTCACCCGTTTGAGTGAAATCGTCACCGAAACCCTAGCTGCAGCCAATATCGAGCCGAGTGAGCTGGACTGGCTGGTGCCTCATCAAGCTAATTTCCGCATCATCAGCGCTACCGCCAAGAAGCTGGGCATGGGACTCGACAAAGTAGTGCTGACCCTCGACAAGCACGGCAACACCTCGGCTGCCTCTGTCCCTATTGCCTTTGATGAAGGGATACGAGATGGCCGGATCAAGCCCGGACAGCTGGTATTGCTGGAGGCTTTTGGTGGCGGTTTTGCTTGGGGCTCGGCGCTAGTTCGCCTCTGATCTTCGCTGGGGTGGTGCATTCATCGTCCCATCACAGATTTCATTTTTGTCTTATCTAAAAGGAATCAACAATGACTCAATTTGCCATTGCCTTTCCTGGACAAGGTTCCCAGTCCGTCGGCATGTTGGCCGAGCTGGCTGAACAACATCTTGTGATCAAGGAAACCTTCACCGAGGCGAGCCAAGTACTGGGCTATGACCTATTTGCCTTAGTGATGGCCGGACCAAGCGACGAGCTTAATAAGACTTGGCGTACCCAGCCTGCGCTGCTGACCGCCTCTGTCGCCCTGTGGCGCCTGTGGCAGCAGCAGGGTGGGGCAACCCCCGCCATGATGGCGGGTCACAGCTTGGGTGAGTACTCCGCGCTGGTTTGCAGTGGCGCACTCGATTTTGCCGATGCGGTCAAACTGGTCGAGCTGCGTGGCCTAGCCATGCAGGAAGCCGTGCCAGAAGGCATCGGTGCCATGGCGGCCATCATCGGCCTAGATAACGATGCCATCGCTGCCAACTGCGAAAAAGCAGCGCAAGGGCAGGTGGTCTCGCCGGTCAACTTCAACTCCCCGGGCCAGGTGGTGATCGCCGGTCATAAAGAAGCCGTTGAGCGCGCCAATGTGCTTATGAAAGAGTCGGGCGCTAAACGTGCGTTGCCGTTGCCGGTTTCTGTGCCGTCTCACTGCGCGCTGATGAAACCCGCCGCAGAAAAACTGGCAACTGCGCTGGACGGGATCGAGATCAAGGTTCCAACCATCGCGGTCATCAATAATGTCGACGTGTCCTGTGAACAGGATCCGGCCGCTATCAAACAGGCTTTAGTGCGTCAACTGTTCAGCCCAGTTCGTTGGACCGAGACGGTCGAGCGGATGGCTAATGAAGGGGTGACCCTCGAGATTGAGATGGGACCGGGCAAGGTATTGACTGGGCTGGCCAAGCGCATTGACAAGCGGGTGGAAGGTATCCATGCCAACGATGTCGCCTCTTTCGAACAGGCATTGGCCCAGGCTAACTAAACAGGAGCAATAGATGAGCTTTACCGATAAGGTTGTGTTGGTGACCGGTGCCAGTCGTGGCATCGGCCGTGCGATTGCCGAGACATTCGTGGCCCGTGGCGCGAAAGTGGTCGGCACGGCGACCAGCGAGAGTGGTGCCGAGGCGATCAGCGCCTACTTGGGCGACAATGGCTGCGGCATGGCACTGAACGTCACCAGCCAAGAATCCATCGAAGCTGTCTTTGCCGCCATCAAGGCGCGTTTTGGTGACATCGATATTTTGATCAACAATGCAGGGATCACCCGCGACAACTTGTTGATGAGGATGAAAGATGACGAGTGGAACGAGATCATTGATACCAATCTGACCTCACTTTATCGTCTGAGCAAACCGGTGTTGCGCGCCATGATGAAGAAGCGCAATGGCCGCATCATCAGCATTGGCTCCGTAGTGGGAACCATGGGCAACGCCGGTCAGGTCAACTATGCCGCAGCCAAGGCTGGGCTAGTCGGTTTTACTAAATCGCTTGCGCGTGAAGTGGCCTCCCGTGGCATCACAGTCAATGCGGTTGCCCCTGGTTTTATCGAGACAGATATGACTAAAGCACTCAATGAAGAGCAGCGTGCTGGCATCATGAGCCAAGTGCCTGCCGCTCGTTTGGGTGATCCTAAAGAGATTGCTGCCGCTGTGGTATTTTTGGCTTCTGATGAGGCAGCGTATATTACCGGTGAAACCCTGCATGTTAACGGCGGGATGTACATGGTGTAATCAATTTGTCGTGATTTCTGTTCAAATTTGCGATAGTACGCCGAAGTTTGGCACTTTTCGTGGTTTGACCAGCGGCAAGCTACTTGCAAACTCACAGCAATTGAATAAACTACCCCAACCAGACGCAATAGCGTATTTTTAAAGGAAAATTCAGGTCATGAGCAACATCGAAGAACGCGTAAAGAAAATCATCATCGAACAACTGGGTGTCAAAGAAGAAGACGTTAAGAACGCTGCCTCCTTCGTCGACGACCTGGGCGCTGACTCTTTGGATACCGTTGAATTAGTAATGGCGCTGGAAGAAGAATTCGATACCGAAATTCCTGATGAAGAAGCCGAGAAGATCACCACTGTTCAAGCGGCTATCGACTACATCACCGCTAATCAGGAATAAGTTCCTGTTCTGAAAGAAGCGGCCCAAGGGCCGCTTCTTTTGCATTTACTCCTCTTTAAAACACCTCTCGGAGACTACCTCAGTGTCAAAACGCAGAGTCGTGGTGACCGGCTTGGGGATGCTTTCCCCGGTAGGCAACACTGCTGAAACCAGCTGGCAAGCCCTACTTAACGGGCAGAGCGGCATTTCCCTCATCGAACATTTTGATGCCAGCGAGTTTGCAACCCGCTTCGCAGGCTTGGTCAAGGATTTTGATCCTGAGCAGTACGGTATTAACCGTAAAGAAGCTCGCAAGATGGATCTCTTTATTCAGTACGGTATTGCCGCAGGTATTCAGGCACTGAACGATGCCGAGCTCGACATTAATGAGCAGAATGCCGAGCGGATGGGTGTGGCAATCGGTTCTGGTATCGGTGGTTTAGGATTGATTGAACAAAACCACAGCAGCCTGCTCAACGGTGGTCCACGCAAGCTGAGTCCCTTCTTTGTACCCTCAACCATTATCAATATGGTGTCAGGCCATCTTTCCATCATGAAAGGTCTGCAAGGGCCGAACATTGCCGTGACCACCGCTTGTACCACAGGTACTCATGCGATTGGGATGGCGGGGCGGATGATCGCTTACGGCGATGCTGACGTCATGGTGGCTGGAGGAGCGGAAAAAGCCTCTACCACGATGGGGATGGGGGGCTTTGCGGCGGCTAAAGCACTTTCTAATCGTAATGACGAGCCGACCAAGGCCAGTCGTCCGTGGGATAAGGACCGCGATGGTTTCGTGCTGGGTGATGGTGCTGGGGTACTGGTGCTGGAAGAGTATGAACATGCCAAGGCCCGTGGCGCCAAGATCTATGCTGAACTGGTTGGTTTTGGCATGAGCGGTGACGCCTACCACATGACTGCGCCTCCTGCTGATGGTAACGGTGGCGCCCGTGCCATGAAAAATGCCATCAAGGATGCCGGCATTGCCCCCGAGCAGATCGGGTATATCAATGCCCACGGCACCTCCACCCCACTCGGTGATGTGGCTGAGTTGCGTGGTATGAAAGCAGTATTTGGTGAACATGCCAAGTCGCTGATGGTCAGCTCGACCAAATCGATGACCGGTCACCTGTTGGGTGCTGCGGGTGCCATCGAAGCGATCATCACGGTATTGGCATTGCGTGATCAAATCGCTCCACCGACCATCAATCTGGATCACCCTGATGATGAGTGTGATTTAGATCTGGTTCCCCACGTGGCCAAGCCGGGCAACTTTGAATATGCCCTCTCCAACTCGTTTGGTTTTGGCGGTACCAATGGTTCCTTGATCTTCAAACGCGTATAATTGCCCGCGGGCAATAAGACAGGCCCGATACTGCCAGTATCGGGCCTTTTTTATCGGAGGATCACTTTGCTTATCAATGGAATGACACTCGATACCATCTCGGCTCATGACCGCGGGCTAGCTTATGGTGATGGACACTTTACCACCATGGCCGTCAAGGAAGGGCGAGTGCTGCAATGGGCGGCTCATTTGGCTAGGTTACAACAGGGTTGCCAGCGCCTAGGAATGGTCGAACCGGATTGGCACCAGCTGACGCAGGAGCTAGAGCAACTTGTCGTAGGTGAGGCGCAGTGTGTTGCTAAGGTGATCCTGACCCGAGGGGAGGGGGGGCGTGGTTATGATGGCAGCGGGTGCCAACAAACAACTCGTATTCTTTCGCTAGCCCCCTTTCCAACGCAGTATGCTAGCTGGCGCCATACGGGGATCAATATGATGGTCTGCCGCCAACGGATCGGTGATGCTCCCATGCTGGCTGGGCTCAAGACCTTGAACCGGTTGGAACAGGTGTTGCTCAAAAACGAACTTGTTTGCGCAGGAGCAGTCGAAGGAGTAGTACTGAGCAGCCGTGGTGTATTAGTTGAAGCTGTCAGTGCGAACCTGTTTTGGCGTCGCGGTAAGACTGTTTTCACGCCAGATCTGAACCGCTGTGGGATCGATGGCATCATGCGCCGGCAGATAATGGCGATGCTCAAACAGATGGGGATTGAGTTACGGGTGGTGGAGGCTCCCTTGGAGTCACTTTGGCAAGCAGAAGAGGTGTGGCTGACGAATACCCTGATGGGGGTGGTGCCAATCAACAGTATCGACGATATGCATTATCCTGCACCAGAATTGAGTCGCCGTTTACAGGAGCGTCTGGCCCTTGAAGTTTAATCGGCTTTACACCTTGCTCGCGGGCGCTGCGTTGATAGCTGCTACCGCAGGGGGGTATATACATACTAAATGGCAGCAAGTAGAGGTACTGACCAATAAGGGGCCAACTCGCCTCTTTACGGTTGAGAAAGGCGCCCATGCCGCTCGCTTGATCGCAGAGCTCGCCGATAGCGAAATCACCCCTTGGGCGGTGCGGCTTTGGCTACGTGGCCACCCTGAATTAGTGGCCATCAAGTCAGGCACTTACGAAATTAAAGAGGGGGCATCGCTCAAGGAGACTCTCTCTCTATTTGCTTCGGGTAAAGAGTTCCATTTTAGCCTGACCTTTGTGGAAGGCTCCCGCTTTGAAGATTGGCAAAAGCAGCTTGCTAGCGCACCTTATCTTGAACGGTTGCTCGCCGAACAACCTGATGTTGATCTTGCCCACGAACTGGGGATTGAGAATGGTCAGCTGGAAGGGTGGTTTTTACCAGAAACCTATGCCTATACCACTCATGCCAGTGATCTCTCGATTTTGCGCCGGGCTCACCAAGAGATGGCGACCTTTTTGCAGCAGAGCTGGGAAAAACGCCAAGCAAATCTGCCTTATAAAACCCCTTACGAAGCCTTGATCATGGCCTCTATTATTGAGAAGGAGACGGGGCTGCCAGATGAACGAGCGCAAATTGCCTCGGTGTTTGTTAATCGTTTACGGCTAGGCATGAAACTGCAGACCGATCCTACCGTGATTTATGGGGTCAAAGATCGTTACGACGGTAATATTCGCCGTAGCGACCTGACTGACAACAACCCTTATAACACCTATGTGATTGATGGACTGCCGCCTACGCCTATCGCTATGCCGGGGAAGGCATCTATTGAAGCTGCATTAAACCCAACCTCGACCGACTTTCTCTACTTTGTCGCCAAAGGGGGCGGTGCCCACTATTTCTCTAAAACCCTTGATGAACATAATCGAGCGGTGCGTGAATACCTATTGAAGAAGCCTTAATGTCAAAATTTATTGTGATCGAAGGATTGGAAGGGGCTGGGAAAAGCTCAGCGGTGCGTTACGTTACCGCGTTTTTACAGCGTCATGGTATAGCACGGTTTGAGTGTACTCGTGAGCCCGGTGGCACGCCGTTAGCGGAACGAATGCGTGCCATCGTCAAAGAGGTGCACGATGAGCCTCTCACCATTGAAGCCGAGCTGTTGTTGATGTACGCGTCTCGGGTTCAATTGGTTGAGACTCGTATCAAGCCTGCTCTTGCTCAAGGGATCTGGGTTGTCGGTGATCGCCATGATCTCTCTTCCCAAGCCTACCAAGGGGGAGGACGCGGTATTGATGCCGCGCTTATCCGAGCTATCAAGCAAGCGGTGCTGGGTGATTTCAAGCCGGACCTTACTCTCTATCTCGATATCGATCCCAGCCTCGGTTTGCAGCGAGCCCGCGATCGTGGGGAGTTGGATCGTATTGAGCTGGAACAGCTCAGCTTTTTCGAACGCACCCGAGCGCGCTACCTTGAACTGGCGGCCCAAGATGATGCCATTGTGGTGATCGATGCGGCGCAAACGCCGGAGCAGGTAAACGCGGCGATCGATGCCGTATTGGATAGCCATTTATGTATCCCTGGTTGATCCCTGACTGGCAGACGCTGAGTCGGACATCGGTTGCCGGTAGACTTGGCCATGCTTGGCTGCTACTTGGTGATCCTGGCCTGGGTAAAGAGCAGTTAGCAGATAAGCTGGCATGTTTGCACCTTTGCCAGCAGCCACAAGGGGGGGAACCATGTGGTCACTGTCACTCCTGTCAACTGTTTGACAAGGGCCATCATCCGGATCTTGGTGTCATCAGCCGTGAAAGCAAAACTATCGGCGTCGAGGCCATTCGTGATATTTGCCATCGGTTACAGCGTTCAGCACAACTGGGTCATGGCAAGGTGGTGATCATCTCAGGGGCAGAGCGGATGACCGAGTCTGCGGCCAATGCGCTGCTCAAGACCTTGGAAGAGCCGGCCGGTGATAGCCTGCTGATCCTCATTGCCTCTCAGGTTTCCCATCTGCTGCCTACCATTCTCAGTCGTTGTCACAAACATGTCTGTCAGTTACCTGTGGAAGGGGAGACGTTGCAGTGGCTGGCCGACCAAGGCCATCAGGCGACCTTGACACAGGTGCGGATCTGTCAGGGAGCACCGCTGCGCGTGCTCGAATATATCGAGCAGCATCAAGATGATGCCCGCCGTGAGCTGCTGGCAGATCTGATTGCACTTGGCACAACGCCCAGCAAGGTGATGGCGTTATGCCATCAGCTTGCCGAAGAGACTCAGGTTCGCCTGCACTGGGTGCAACTTTTTTTGTGTGATGCCCTGAAAACCCAAGCCGGCTGTAGCCACCATCAATTGGCCATGCCGGATCTGGCGATTCAGAGCCAGCTACTGGCCGAACGCTATGCTAGTGAGACATTGCTTGATGCCGAGCAGCAACTGGTCGCGTTGAAAGAAGCCTGTCAGCCAGGGCAGCTCTCCAATCCCACTATTCATCTGATGAACTGGCTCAATCGCTGGTTATAACGGTATAACGTATTGTTGTGAATATCTCGACATCGTTCGTCATAAAGGATTTTTATGTTACTTGTTGACTCCCACTGTCACCTTGATCGTCTCAGTTATGGCAGCAAACAGAGCTGTATGGCCGACGTGCTGGCCAACGCTGCCGCCCGTGATGTGGGCTATTTTCTCTGCGTCAGTGTGACGCAAGCTCAGTTTCCGACCATGCTTGAGGCGATCGCGCCTTATCCCCAAGTGTTTGCCTCCTGCGGGGTACATCCCCTCAACCAAGATCCTGGAGTCAATGCTGAGTTACTGCTGACCCAAGCGGCCGATCCACGTGTGGTTGCGATCGGCGAAACCGGTCTTGATTACTTCTATTCCCCTGAAAATAAAGAAGTGCAGCAGGCCTCGTTTCGGGAACATATCCGCGTTGCCCGCGCCTTGAACAAACCGCTGATTATTCATACCCGCGATGCCCAACAAGATACCTTGCAGATCATGCGCGAGGAGGGTGCTGAGCAAGTCGGTGGGGTATTGCACTGCTTTACCGAATCGTTGGAAATGGCACAGGCGGCAATGGCAATGGGGTTTTATATCTCTATTTCTGGGATTGCGACGTTTAAAAATGCGGGGGCGTTGCAAGATGTCGTCAAAGCGCTGCCTCTGGACAGATTGCTGGTCGAGACCGACTCGCCCTATCTTGCTCCCGTCCCACACCGGGGGAGGGAGAACGAACCGGCATTTGTGCGTGACGTTGCTCAGTTTATCGCTGATCTGCGGCAGATACCGCTCACTGAGTTGGCACAGGCTACCACGAACAACTTTTTTGCCTTATTTAAATGGGCAAAACAGTAACCATCACAGCCCCGCCCATCGGGGCTGTTTTATTTGAGATAATCTGAGGCCCGTTACCTAAAATTTACGATAAAAAGGCATTGTTATCTCTCACGCATCATGGTGAGTTGTTGTGGCAATATTGGCACAATTGCCTCGAGAGCGAGGGTCTGAGTTACCCACAGTGAGTAATGAGTAAGTTGAAATAGCTGATGAGTATTTTGCTGATCTTATAAGTATCGATAATATTCATTATCGATACTTGATGTATAGGAAAGATCCTGTAAGATCGTCACAAACTCCTTATGAATCATACTGTTTGTGACATACCCCGATATTTCAGGCTCCGCTTACTCATCACTGCAAACCGTTTTCGATGCTCAGCTAAATAGTCGAGCTCGGCGCTTTTTACGCAGTGCTAAAGCAGATTCAACCCTGAATGCCTATCAGGCTGATACCCGCATTTTTGTCTTTTGGTGCCAACTACATGGGGTGGAACCACTGCAAGCAAGCCATCACCATATTATGAATTTTTTAGCTGACCAAGCTGATGGCGTATTGGCAGATTGGGTATGGTTGGATAAGGCAGAGGGGAAGGGAGAACTTCGCCATGGTGAACCACGTAAACCTGCCACTTTAGTCAGACGGCTGGCAGGCATCCGTTACGCTTTCAAACAGAAAGGTATTCATCCAATGCCGACTGAACATCCCGATATCAAGGAGATGATGCGCGGTATTGTCCGGCTTGGGGATAACCATAAACGTAAAACCGGTGCCTTGACTCTTGAGCCACTGGCTAAAGTACTGGATGGTATCGACACCCATGATTTAGCAGGTCTGCGTGATCATACCTTGCTGCTCTTAATGTTTAGCGGCGCGTTGCGCCGTTCTGAGGCAGCACGAATCGAAGTCAGTGATCTCGATTTTGTAGGGCAGGGGATCCGTCTTCGCCTCAAACCAAGTAAACATCAGCTGCATGAAACCGAGATAGCCCTGATCCCCGGTAAACATTATTGCCCCGTATTGGCACTGAATAACTGGCTCAAAAAAAGTAGGATCAATAGCGGGCCACTGTTTAGGCGAATGAATCGTTGGGGCCAGATCACCCCCGATCCCTTGGGACCACAAGGCATTAACTTGATGATCAAACGACGAACTGGCCACTCTATCGATTATCTTTACGTCAGTGGCCACAGCTTACGTCGCGGTTTTATCACCTCAGCGGTCACCGCAGGTAAACCGATGAACAAAATCATCGAAGTCACTCGCCATAAAGATATGCGGACGTTACAAGAGTACTTTGATGACGCCCATAAATTTGCGGATCATGCGCTGGATGGCTTGTTATAGCAGACTGCATCACTTGTTTTTTTATGTTAAATTTCATCATATTGATATCAATGCATATTTCCAGACCATTCAAGAGCTCGAAATAACGTCAGCCACAGCAGCTAACAATACTGAGCTTTTGTGAGAGATAACAAAATCAAAAGTGGAGCATTGCAACCCTATGAGCCAAGAAGTAGCAATCAATGAAGGCGAGGTGGCAACCCCCGACAATTGTGCTGAACGGCAACGTCAGCATGTGAAACGAAAACAGCAGAATCATACTCGGCTACAGTGCTGGATCAGTCACGCTCATATTGAGCGACTACAAAAACTGTGTATGTCTCTTGAAGACAGCCAAGCATCTGTGATCGAGCAAGCCATCGATCAACTCTACTTTCATGAGCAGCTCTCACTGGATAAACGGGATGAAAGGAGGGGAGGCGACCAATAAAAAAGCCAGGTATCAACAAACCATCATACCTGGCACTGGGGAATCGGCTCTTAAAAGAGCCTTGCGCTAACTGATATTCGGACATTTTCAGTGTAGTCAAAGGTGAAAAAGCCGCAATTTTTTATCAAAAAATCAACCAAAGTGTGGGTTTTTAGACTCATTTAGGTTTAACTCACTGACCACACGCCACAGCTCATCCCCTCGAACCGGCCTAATCGATTCGAGGGCTCAACTCTTGGTCACCTGCTAGGTCAAGGGGCAATTCTGGGGTTCCACTCAAGCCACTCTTTCTGCGCCTTACTGTGTAACGGATAGCGATGATTGGCTTTGACGGTTGAGCCCATCTCTTGTTCCGGCGTGGTAAAAGCAATGCCCCCAGCTAATAAACTTTGCACCGTTTCAACTTCAATGGTGCCTCCGGTTAACCCAATATCTGCTTTTACCCCAGATACATTCCAAAAACGGCTGTTTGCCCTGACGAGATGGGCGTATTCCTGTTGAATATTTACCGCAACCACTATTTCACTGCCATCGCGAGCCAGTTCAATATTGGTCACACTGCCGACCACCATCTTACGAAATAGCAAAGGACTACCGATAGCAAGACCATCAACCGCTCGACTGGTCAGGGTCAGCGCTAACCCAACTGGCTCATGTTGGCTGAGGGGAAACTGATCCCGACTCGCCCCTTTACCAGGTTCAGCATCAATAAATGCCCCCTTAACCAAGGTATCGAGATGGGCGATCCCCCCTAACCCAACTTTGGCTTCGACCAAGTTAAATCGAGCACCAGACTGCAAAAAACGCGCGGCATACTGGGCATTTAATGCGGCTTTAAACATCACTTGCCCCATTGAAGGCTGCAACATTATCTGCTCAACATGACCGATATCGACCCCACGATAGCGGATCGGGCTGCCGATTTTCAGGCCCGGATTACTATCAGCAACCAGCGATACGGTACGTACTTTGGCTTGCGCCTGCGCTTTGCTCTCAAATAACTGATGACTGCTATGGCCATTGGCTAACTCATCAAACTCGATAGCCCCCCGCAACAAGGTGGCCAAATTGCCCACCTTCACCTCGACCCCATCAAGGCGAAATTGCGTTTCCAGCGCAGGTTTTTTCCAAAACTGAGGTTGCTGTGCAAGCAGAGGAGCATAAGCCGCGTTGATCGCCAGCACCACCTCAACCCCCTCTTTGCCTGCCCGCAGCGCGCTGACCTTACCCGCTTCCAGCCCCAAATAGAGGACCGGCGAGCCTACCCCAATGCCATCTGCCTGCGCCGCTTGCAAGATCCACTGGCGAGGTTTGTTAGCGCGAGAGCCGAGCAGTGCCAGTTCTTGGCTGGGATAGAGGTAGCTAAGTTGCTCGCTGTTCGGCACCTGGACTAGTGAGATCCCCCCTGCTAGCCATGTGCTGACAGGGCTAGTCTCGACCTTGATACCACTCAAATCGGCATTGATCAGCAGTGGGGTAGCGCGATAGAAGCGAGCCCCTTTGAGGAGGTGGCCATAATCGGGAGCAATATGTAACTCAACACGGGCTTGCCCTTCTGAATCAAGGACCAACTGGCTAATTTGTCCGACTTGTAGCCCTTTGTACCAGATAGGAGCGTCTTGGCTCAGCCCAGTAAGGTCGTCGGCTCGGAGCACCACCTTGGTGCCAATCGGAGTAGCACGATCAATGAGCGCCAGCGTCTGGGTAAGATTGCCCGGTTTATAATCGAGCCGAATGGCTGGGCCTGTGAGTAAACGGTCGGTATGTTTAACACCGGCAGGCGACAAACTGGCGCTCTCCCATATCAACTGACTGTTATCGGTAATCCGATAAGCCTGCTCTGGGTTGAACAACGCGGTGACCACTCGGCCTTTATCGGTCAAACGAACGGGGTCGATCCGGCCGATTTCAATCCCTTCATAGAGGATTGGCATCCCTTCCTTAATGGCCAGATCCCCAGCAAGGATCTCAATGCGCTCGCCGCGGGCGGCTTCGGCAAGCCCTTTGTACAGGACAAAGATCTGACCTTTCTCTGATTCTGGCGATGCATTAGGAGAGTCAAAGGCAATCCCCCCACTTAAGATAGAGCTGAGACTTCCGGCCTCCACACTCACCCCCGCCAAACTAAAAGAGCTCTTAATCCCGCTGATGTTCCAAAAACGCGTATCCGCTTTTACCAGATGTTCAAAACGAGGCTCGATCACCACATCAAGAAGGACATGTTGGTTATCCTTGCCAAGACGGGTATTAATGACACTGCCCACCTCGATCCCCCGAAAATAGAGCTTGGCCCCAATACCGATAGAGCCCAATGAATCAGCGGTTAGGTGCAACACGCGCCCTTGAGCCTGATAGCCGGGGGGTGGACCTTCAAGCGCCTCGAACGTCTCTTCTGGTGGATTGCTTTCCTGTCCAGGTTGCACATTGATGTAGTTGCCAGATACCAGCGTATCTAAACCTGAAATCTCGGTCAGGGATGCTCTTGGACTCACCAGCCAGAACTCAGATCCCTTACGCATAAGCGATCTCGCTTGGCTATCAATCTTGGCTAGCACAGCTATCTTGCGACCATCATCAGCCAGCTCAAGATCTTGGACGATGCCAATGGCGACCCCTTGATAACGGATCTGGGTCTTCCCCGGCAAGATGCCATTGCCTTGGGCAAAATTAATTTCGATCAGCTGGCCACGGCTCACTACCTGCTGATAGAGAAAGCCTCCCGCCAGTAACAACGCAATCAAGGGCAATAGCCAGACCGGCGATAACCAACGGCGTTTTTCAATGAGGGGTTCAGCCCCGACCATACAGGCTCCTTTCGTTTGTGAAAACGCTATCTTATTGATGAAAAACAATAGGGTGGCTCGCCTTGTTACCTGGCAGCCTTATCCCACAATAAACGGGTATCCAACATCCGCGCCGACAACATCGTCAATACCACCACGCCGGCAAATGCCGTTGCACCCGGGCCCGCTCGCACATTGAGCAACACCCCCCGATCTACCAAGGCCACCATCAAGGAGATCACAAACAGATCTAACATCGACCAGCGGCCGATAAAGTCGATCAGCCGATACATCAACAGCTGGCGTTTGCGCCGCACCGGCTTCGCCCGCTGCAACTGCCAACAAATCCAAGCCAAGCCAATCACCTTGCCCACTGGCACTAGAATACTGGCCGCCAACACGATGGTGGCAATACCAGACATCTTGCTGCGATAAAGCATCATGATCCCGCTAAAAATGGTGTCTGACTGCAGCAATCCTTTGTTGTAGAAGTGGGTGATAGGTAACAAATTCGCCGGCAATAGCATAAACGTGGCCAGCGCTAATAGTCCCCATGACCACCTGAGCGAATGAGGGATACGAACCTGTAGCCGAGAGCGGCAGCGAGGGCACTGGGCATTAGTTTGGTAACGCACCAGCAGGCCACAGGTATGGCAACGGCAGAGTCCTAACTCACGAGCACTGGTCATCGCTATCGCGCTCCTCTGCGACCCGGCGCCAATAGGGGGAGGGGTCAAATAGGGTCAGTAAGGTCAAATTGAGCAGCATCAGGATACCGAGGCTCAATAAGCCTCCCCCTAGGCGCACATCAGCAATATCAACCAGTTTGAACAACGCAACCAGCAGGCTAGCTATATAGACCTCGAGCATCGCCCAGTGGCGGAAAACGGCCACTGCTTTGAGGGTGAAAGGCAAGATGCGCCAACGTTTAGCCAAGCCAGAAGCCAACGCGAAGATACCCAGTAGCAAGCCGACCGGCGCCAATACCGCACACCACAGCACCAAGGCAGCGACCACATACTCATGCTCTGCCAGTAGGATAAAAATCCCCTTGAGCAGGTCCGCGTCGGTATTCACTCCGGCTAATCGCAGATAGATAAGTGGTTCGAAAAACGCCGATGGCAGTAATAACAAGCCGGTTATCGTCAGCGCCATTAACTGAGAAGGGCGAAAGGCATAACGGCCGTAGAGGTGCTGGTGGCAGCGAGGACAGTGAGCATGGCGACGCAGCGGGAGAGCCTTGCGCTTAATAAGCAGGTCACACGCTGGACAAACGATAACGAAGTCGGGCTCCATCATATATTCAACCTGTTGAAGCAATAGCGGAAATTTACCCTAAAAGCCTCCCCCTGTCTTGCCCACCTATCAATTGATACCAAAGCGGTGTTGACGTTAACGTAAACGTGATATTAGATGACCTCATTACTTGGATGAAAGGAGTCAACATGTCTACTGCGTTTCCCTCGGCAGGATTGCGCTTTCGCGCCGCCTTGGCTAATGAAGCGCCCCTACAGATCGTCGGTACCATTAATGCCTATATGGCGTTAATGGCCGAGCGTAGCGGTTTTCAGGCGCTCTATCTTTCTGGCGCTGGGGTGGCCAATGCCTCCTACGGTTTGCCGGATCTCGGCATGACCTCCCTCAACGACGTGCTGATCGATGCCGAGCGGATCACCGCGGCTACCCGAGTACCACTGCTGGTCGATATCGACACTGGCTGGGGCGGGGCATTCAATATCGCCCGCACCATCCGCGCGTTCGAGCGGGCTGGGGTTGCCGCCGTCCATCTGGAAGACCAGGTAGCCCAGAAGCGCTGCGGCCATCGCCCCAACAAGGCGGTGGTGTCGCTGGAGGAGATGTGCGATCGGATAAAAGCAGCAGTGGATGCTCGCGAGCATAGCGAGTTCGTCATCATGGCCCGCACCGATGCGCTGGCGGTGGAGGGGATAGATTCTGCTCTTGAACGTGCCGCTGCCTATGTAGACGCTGGCGCCGATATGATCTTCGCCGAGGCAGTGACCGATCTTGCCCAGTATGACCAGTTCAAGCAGGCAGTCGGGGTGCCGATCCTCGCCAACATGACCGAGTTCGGCAAAACCGAGCTGTTTGACAAAGAGCAACTGGCCGCTCACGGGGTCGACATGGTGCTCTACCCCTTGAGCGCCAATCGAGCCGCCAATCAGGCAGCCCTCAACGTCTATCAACATATTCGCCAGGATGGCCATCAAAGGGCCGTCGTGGAGACCATGCAGACCCGGGAGTCACTCTACGACTTCCTCGGCTATCACCACTACGAGCAGACACTGGATCGTCTGTTTTCTGGCAACGAGTAAGAGGCCACATATGGGACAACAACAACCGTTGAGCGGGGCCGGTCTGCGCGGGCAGAGTGCGGGGGAAACCAGTATCTGCACCGTGGGCAAGAGCGGCACCGGCCTCACCTATCGCGGCTACGACATCAAGGAGCTGGCCGATAGCGCCCAGTTTGAAGAGGTCGCCTATCTGCTGCTCAAGGGGGAGCTGCCAAACAAGCAGCAGCTTGATGGGCACAAACGTGAACTGCGTCGCCTGCGCGCCTTGCCCCAGCCACTGTTGGAGGTATTGGAGCGTATCCCCGCCAATGCCCATCCCATGGATGTGCTGCGCACCGGCTGCTCCATGCTTGGCGATCTGGAGCCGGAAGAGGGGTTCGAGCATGAACATGAGGTAGCGGATCGGCTGTTGGCCGCCTTCCCGGGGATCCTGATCTACTGGTACAAGTTCAGCCATGAAGGGATACGCATCGCTCTCGATACCGATGAAGAGTGTATCGGCGGCCACTTTCTGGCACTGCTGCACCAGAAAGCGCCAAGCGAGCTGGAGCGTCGGGTGATGCACGTCTCCCTCATCCTCTACGCCGAGCATGAGTTCAACGCCTCCACCTTTGCAGCGCGAGTTTGCGCCTCGACCCTGTCCGACATGTTCTCCTGCATCACCGCCGCCATCGGCACCCTGCGCGGCCCGCTCCATGGCGGCGCCAACGAGGCGGCCATGGCGATGATCGCGCCTTGGCAGGATGAAGCCCAAGCAAGGCGCGAACTGCTGGCCAAGCTGGCGGCCAAGGAGAAGGTCATGGGCTTTGGCCACGCCATCTACCGCACCTCGGATCCGCGCAACGTTATCATCAAGGCGTGGTCGGCCAAGCTTGCCGAAGCGGTGGGGGATGACCGGCTCTACCGCATCTCTTGCGAGGCGGAGCAGGTGATGTGGGAAGAAAAAGCGCTCTTTCCCAACGCCGACTTTTTCCATGCCAGCGCCTATCACTACATGGGGATCCCGACCAAGCTGTTTACCCCCATCTTCGTCTGCTCGCGGGTCACCGGCTGGTGCGCCCACGTGATGGAGCAGCGCGAGCACAACCGGATCATCCGTCCGAGCGCCGATTACGTCGGCCCGGCCCCCCGTCACTTTGTCTCTCTACAACAACGATAAGGAAGTCACGATGTCCGCCAACGTCGACGTCAACCACAGACCCGCGCCCGATCAGGTGCTGGTCGATATTGCCGATTATGTCTGCAAACACCCCGTAACCTGCGAGGCGGCCCTCGACACCGCCCGCTACTGCCTGATGGATACCCTGGGCTGTGGCCTCTTAGCCCTGCGCTTTCCCGAGTGCACCAAGCACCTTGGCCCCATCATACCCGGCACCATCGTGCCCCATGGTGCCCGGGTGCCCGGCACCCAACTCTGCCTCGATCCGGTCAAGGCGGCCTGGGATATCGGCGCCATCATCCGCTGGCTCGATTACAACGACACCTGGCTGGCCGCCGAGTGGGGTCACCCATCCGACAATCTGGGCGGTATTCTGGCCACCGCCGATTGGCTCTCCCGTACCCGCGTCGCCGAGGGGAAAGCACCGCTCACCATGGCTGATGTGCTGGTGGCCATGGTCAAAGCCCATGAGATCCAGGGGGTGCTGGCGCTGGAGAACTCCTTCAACCGGGTCGGTCTCGATCACGTGGTATTGGTCAAGGTCGCCAGCACCGCCGTGGTGACTCATATGCTGGGCGGCACCCGCGATCAGGTGATCGATGCGGTCTCCCAAGCCTGGGTCGATGGCCAGAGCCTGCGGACCTACCGTCATGCCCCCAATGCGGGTTCCCGCAAGAGCTGGGCGGCGGGGGATGCCACTTCCCGCGCAGTGCGCCTAGCGCTCATCACCATGAGTGGCGAGATGGGGTATCCCGGCGTGCTGACTGCCCCCAAATGGGGTTTCTACGATGTGCTGTTCAAGGGCAATCAGTTCGCCCTGCAGCAGGGGTATGGCACCTATGTGATGGAGAACGTGCTGTTCAAGATCGCCTATCCCGCCGAGTTCCACGCCCAGACTGCGGTGGAGTGCGCCATGAAGCTGCACGGTCAGGTGAAGGGGCGGCTGGATGAGATCGACCGCATCGAACTCACCACCCATGAGTCGGCCATTCGCATCATCAGCAAGGTGGGTGCCCTCAACAACCCGGCCGACCGGGATCACTGCCTGCAGTACATGGTGGCGGTGCCGCTGATCTTTGGGCGCCTGATCGCCGAGGATTACGAGGATGACGTGGCGGCCGATCCCCGCATCGACGCGCTACGCGGCAAGATGGTGGTGCAGGAGGACAAGCGCTACAGCCGTGAATATCTGGAGGCGGACAAACGATCCATTGCCAACGCCATCCAGATTTTCTTCAAGGACGGCACTCACACTGCCAAGGTTGAAGTGGAGTACCCGGTCGGCCATCGCCGCCGGCGGGAGGAGGGGATCCCGCTGCTGGTGGAGAAATTCCAGCACAATCTGGCCACCCGCTTCCCGGCGAAACGGGTCAACGACATTCTGGCCCTCTGTCAGGATGGGTCACGCCTTGCCGCCACCCCGGTACACGCTTTTATGGATCTGCTGGTGATCTGACTCGGCGAACGCTGCTAGGTTATTCGTACTGACACGCGGGCCTTGCTGGTCCGCACTGTTTTCCCTGCACGGATGTTTGCAATACTGTATATCCATACATATACTTTATTCATCATCAGCAAAAGGAGGCCAGCATGGCTGTCGAAACCAAATATGTGGTAGTACGTGAGGGAGTGGAAAAAATGACCTTTGCCAGCAAAAAAGAGGCGGATGCCTATGACAAGCTGCTGGATACCGCCGATGAGTTAATGACGCTACTGGCGAACGGCCCTGTGGCGTTGACCACAACACAACAAGAAGAGTTGGCGTTTTACCTCGCCGAGCAACGGGAATCGTTACAGCATCTGTTGAAAGGAGGAAAAGGGCAGGGGAGTGATACCGCCGCACCGCTGACCAGTGGGCATGCCGCCAAGGGCAAGTCGCTCAAGAGCGTGGCATAAACAAGGCTCACGATTTATGGGGGCTAACGCAGCCCTCTTATTCATAAAAAACGATTTTAAAATCATTTTTAAAGCTATTTACCCCGAGAAATTTTTAACTCATGCGCATATCTATTGAATATGGCCCTGCTCACATGACAGTGGCCATTGTCTCTATCCTGATGGGTCAATGAGCCAAATACCTTCGCCGCTGTGGGTCGTCGTATGAGCGTAACCAACCCCCATTAGCTGAACGTCAGCCCTCAAAGCCGATCCACCATTGCACACAGTAATCATCCCCATGACACCACTATTATTGCCACCCGCGATGCCACTGTTTGATGGCTTGCCATACCTTGAGGCGGGTAACCCAGAGGTGAACCGTTATTTGGCCCACCTTAGCCTCAATGATGTACCCGATGCTGGGCTGATTTATGAGCTGGCCGTCGACTGGCTGCTAGAGCAACGTCACAGTGAGAACAATTACAAAACCTATCGCAGTGAACTCACTACCTTCTTACACTGGTGCTTTGCTGTCATGCGCATCAACCCAAGCGAGCTGACCCGCCGCGTGATGATCCACTACCTCGACTATTGTCACTCCCCACCTGCAACGCTTATCGCCTATCGCAACGTGGCACAATTTGTTGTCGATAAGGAGTGGGGAGAGCGGTTACCCAATCCACTGTGGCGCCCCTTCTTGGGTAAGCGAGAGCTCGGCAGTGAGCTGCCATACCGCTTGAGTGAACCCGCAATGAAAACCAAGCTCGCGATCCTGTCCGCCTTTTTTCAGTTTCTGATCCAAGAGGAGTACATGGAGAGGAATCCAGCCCTGCAGCTGCAACGGGCCAAGCGCCCCGCGCCACCAGAGGGGGAGGAGAGCAACCAAGCCTTTAGCGAGTTGCAGTGGTCTTATGTGATCCAGGCAGCCGATCAACTGGCCAGCGCATCACCAGAACAACATGAGCGCAGCCGTTTTCTGGTGATCTTGCTGTACGCCTGTTATTTACGGATCTCTGAGGTCGCCGCCAAACCGGGCTTTACCCCAGTGATGGGGCAATTTCGCCGTGACCATCATACCGGGGTATGGGGGTACTACATTCCCCGTAGCAAAGGAGGCAAACGGCGCACCGTCGCGGTATCCAACGCCTTACTGGATGCACTCAAACGCTACCGGATCCAGCTCGGTTTATCACCCCTACCAGCTCCCAATGAGCAGACGCCGCTGTTTGTGCGTCATAAGCCTGCGGCCCATGGTCGCCAGCAAGGCGAGCTCAATGCCAATCTCGGTATTCGGCAACTACGGGAACTGGTACAAGCGGTGATCGTCAAAGGTGCAGAATTGGCCGAGCAGGATGGTTTTGCTCAAGATGGTGCAGAGATGCGTCAGCTCACCCCACATGCAATACGCCATACCGGGATCACCCATGATATTAACCTCAACGGTCGGCCGCTTTCCCATGTGCAAGCTGATGCAGGCCATGACAGCATCGACACCACTTCGCAATACCTGCATACCAGCCAGCAGGAACGTCACGAAAGTGCTCAGCAAAAACCGTTGGATAGATTGCGATGACGTGAGAGATAACGAATGAACGTCCTCTTTTTCGCAGTAACAAGGAGTGTAAGTGTTGCTGTAAACCCCATTAGGCTAAACGATAATCTATCGCATTTTATGCTCGCGGCAGCATACACTAGCAGGCTCGTGCTAACGCCTCGCTATAAACCATTGTGATAGGCACAACTTGAATGATAAATTACTCACTAAAACAGATAAGGCTTAGGCGGCCACCCATTTTAGCTGCCCATCAGAGGCACATAGACGCTGGTCACATTGGCTAGCGTTCTCTCGTTGGCGTGCCGTCGGCTCGAACACCGTTGAATTGAGGAGATACCATGATTTCGGATATACCATTACAAATGCTGCCTGCGTCCGGTTGGTTTTTCAGCACCGCCGACGGGGCGCTTCGTCCGGTGATCGCCTGGAAATGCGTCGCAGGTATTATCACCGGAATGGTGGCTGATGGTACTCGTCCTATCGCAGTGGATGTCAGGCCCAGCGATGATGGCGTGTTTGTTCATGAATCAGAGCTAGAACAACATTCCCCTGAATAGCCTGCGGCCTTCTTAACACCTTGATACCTAACACAGGGGCTACGGCCCCTTTGTCATAACGCCTTATTACCAACGCTAAAAATACGGGGGGAATTCCCAGAAAACCATGCTCACGCTATCCACAGGGGAGGGGTGTTATCTCTTTTGAGTTATCAATCAGTGATTAAGGCCAAGTTAAGGTTCAGATGACAACATGACTGCCAGTAGGGAAATGGTTTTCTGCTTTTATTTACAATGACTTATGAGGTGATAAATGGGTGTAATTGAACGTATTTTGAACATTCAACTAAAAATGGATGTTTACGCTAACGAAGATCGTAAGGTTGCAGGGATTGCTCAGTCAGCAATTGAGAATGATTTTGCCAGTTTGACTGCGCTTCAACAGGCCGTTCTTCAGTCATTTTTGACTCAACAGTGTTCGGGTGTGACTGACCCTGGTGATCACCACAATGGATGTGAGGTTCCGCTTGAAGGTAATGATCTTCTTGAGGCTTATACATTTTGTGACGATCCAGAGGTTTTGCTATGTCCTAGCTGTCGTCAAGAAGAACATGATTACGCGGAAGAAAAGGCTGAATTAGACGCTGAATGATGCCGATAAAGCCAATTATCGGCATCAATGATCAAGGGGCTTTGTCGGCCCGTTCTAACAACCTTGCAGGGCTACCATATGGGCTATGTGTGGAATGATTTTGGTGTGCTCGCCGGAGTATGTGAAAACGACGATTGTTTTTTTGTGGTCAGCACCGAGGCTCAAGCCAGAAAGATCTCAAAGTATGCATTCAAGGAAAGTGCTGTCGATGTTGCACAGACTGCAAAGTCGATGATTGGATGCAAGGTAAGGCTACGGACAAGCCAAAATACGGCCAAATGGTCGCCTGAGGTGTGGTTTAGTGGCATCGAACAGGTGAATTGAGACTATCCGCTATGATCAAGGGGCCTCCGGCCCCTTTGTTCTACCTACAGGCATAAATGCGCATAATGTGCGTGATTATGTTGAGTGGTTTTCACCCTGCCATACTCCCGCAGGGGGCAGGGTGACGCTGTTAGGCCGCGACGTGGGCCAGTTCGCTGGCATCGTCGCAACGACATAGCGCCCGTAACATAATCTGGATTATGCGAAGCCTCGATTTTTTGGTAACAGTTACCGAAAATCATTGCATTTATGGTAACAGTGACCCATAATGCAATTACGGTAACAGTTACGATAAATAGGGGATGGTTATGAAAATTCGCTGCACGCAATCGGGCATTGGGGTTGAATCAGGTACTACATGGCCAGTTCTACAGGACACTAAAACGTACTGGATTGCTGTTATTTGTGGGGTTGAAAAAAAAGTAATCAAATCAACGGGTTTGTTTGCTGGCGCTCCCAAAAACGGCCCCTCGTTTGAACTGGTAACAGTTACCGAAAATCAACTCGATTTAATCCCCCAGTCTCGCCCACGGGGTCGCCCATCAACTGGTTCAGCCCTCACCCCAGCCCAAAAACAGGCCCGTTACCGTGCCCGTAAATCTCAAAAATCGGTAACTGTTACGTTTAATCGAGAGCATTTCGAGCAGTTGGATACATTCATTCGGGCTGTTCGACAGGGCCACAGTATGGAATTGACTCCCGATGCGTTGGACGCCATTTACCGCGCCATTCGCGATGCTGCGTTTTATCAGCTGCCAAAATCCGGCATCAATAGCCAGATTTGATTTTTCACACTGCCGTTTTGATTTGGCATTTATGGTCACAGTGACGATAAATGCCGTTTTTGATGTGGTGCTCGTATAGCCTCGGCCATTCTGTCATGGCATCGTTTCGCCATGGCAGAACTGGCGAGGAGGCAAGCGAAGCGCGGCAGTTAAACCCCCAATGCGGGGTAGGGGGTTTGGGGGTGTTTTGAAGTCCGAGGTTCAGTGACTCTCGGACTTTGGTATGATAACCCATACTAATTTGCGTCTATGACTCGATTACAATCTCCCCCCGCTTGTTCACTTTCACTTTGTCAACTGCAAAATCTATCAGTTTATGTAGCAACTCTGATTCCTGAATTGGCGCCTTTTCCATATTTACAAGTATCTTATTGATTTCCCTGCATTTTACTTCTGCTTTTCTTTGCTCTTCTTTTGTTAACCGTAATGTTGCTGGCATGGTCATAAATCCTCTTTGGGCTCTCCCCCTCAGTTTACATGTATACATGTTGACAGGTTTTGTGAGTGCATATATACATGCGTGCAAATAAACAAAATGTTACATGCGTGCATGGGTGCATATGTTTTTCGACTGGTTAGGGATAGAGCAGACGTTTGACACACCGTTACCTGTACTCGACGGCAACGCATATATTCGCGTCGTCGTTGAGCAGGGTGAAATCACAGAGGGTGGCTCCCTCGCCTCACCCGCGTTTAGTCATCGCGGCTCGTTTTGCGATTCTGTTTTAATCCGTGCATCTGGCCATTGTCTCGTTATGTCGGGTAACCCATCACGTTGGGGCCGTGTTGAAAACCTCTGGGGTTTGCGTTCAATTGATTTATGCGTTGAGAAATTCAACGAGATTTTGCGTGAAATATATGCCGATTTTGATTTTATTCCCCAGTTCACTAAATGCACTCGTGTATTTTATGAGGATGGTTCAGCTATGAAACACATTGGCGCTGATGGGGCAATCATTAAAGAGCTGCACGTTACAAAAAATTTTACTGTTGGTGCAGGTAACGAGAGAAAATACCTATCAGCAATTTCCAGATTGCCATATCGTAATTCTGTCCCTAATCTATTTACCAATGGTTTTGGCGTTGACTGGAAATCTAAAAAAGGCAACGCTTCTCTGATTTATCCCTGTATTTACGCGAAAGCCAACGAATTAGAATTACACTCATTAGACAAAATAATTAAAACGTTTGGGCCTGAATCTGATGAGGTTGAACATTTAAAACGAGTTATTGATTTATGTTGGGCAGTTGGTTTAGTGCGTTATGAATTAAAACTCAAATATCGGTATTTACAACGAAATGGTTTAACGTATTGGGGTATGTCTGATTTCGCCAAATTACATCTATTAATGGACGAATTTACTGACCTCGACAAAACATTGAGCGTATCAAATATGACATTCGAGACGATTTCACAACAGCTCTATTCCTCTGGCATTGTTGATTCAACGCGGGCCGCGAACACCACAGCCATGTACGCATATCAGTGGATGCACGGTCAGGAATTTGATTTAAACAAGAGCCAAACAAAAACACATCGCGCTCGACTCCGTAAAATCGGCATTGATATTGCTCGCCCGTGTAACGTTAGCCAGTTCAGCCCAATTAAAATGGTTTCCTGCACTGAAATTCACAGACAGGAAATTATGCCGCCTAGCTGGTATCAACTCCCGTCAACTGGTTTGCGTTTAGTGGGGTAACATCATGAATTATTGCCCGTGTTGTCATCTCCCTATTATTGGTAACAGTGACGTTTATTGCCGCCGTCAGATTTGTCTCGACGTTCGTATGGCAGCCGAACAGCAAAAACTGATTTCCGAAACTGGCCAATATTTAGTTCAATGGGAAACATTGGACGCCGAAATTAAAACCCAACGTTTTGATGATAGATCTAAGGCCAATTATTTTTTTACTGAGATTTACGCTAATTCTATTAGTGCATTTCTACAGTATCCTGATGGCAGCGTTTTAGAATAGCAGCCTAAACAGTAACAGTGACCAAAATAGGAACCTAAACCATGAGAGTTATATTTATCGGTGCCGCTCATCGTCACGGAACATCGAAATTAGGCAAACCGTATGACATGTGTAAATTTACGTATGCCATCCCTATTAGCCCAGTCACTACCGCGACCATGAATTATCACGGTTTCGGTTATGAGCCTAAAGAGGTCGATTTAGAGCCCTCAGCTCTTAACAAATTCGCTCTCTGTCAAATCGGTGAAACGATTGATATTTCTGTAGAGCCCGACCCAACCAATTTAACCCGTAATATCGTGACTGGTTTAATTAAACCATCCACCGAATCAGAAAAAACATCGAGTAAATTTTAATGGCTAAACGCGCGTGTCTGTTTATTGATGAATTAACAAACCGTTCATATATGCGGGCATTAGATACATGCCCAGAAATAGGCACACGCGGCGAGCTCGTTTTTGCAATGATAACTCCCGCAGAGTTATCACAGATAAAAACAATTCCCGACCTGTTCGGTTTGGATTTGGATTTATTCGGATATTTCGTTTTATATTTTATCCTCCTGTTTCTGGGAGGGTATTTCACTGGCCTGATAGCTCGTAAATTGGGCCGTTAACCACAGAAAGGGATAACACCATGCAAAAAATCAAATCGTTTTTTAATGGTTCTAAAAAATTGGCTCTGATTCCTGCTGTTGCTGTCATGGCCTTAGCGTCTATGCCTGCCTCAGCTGCTATCAGTGATGAAATTCAAACCGCTATTGCCAACGGTACTGCCAACTATGGCACTGTGACCGCTGGTGTAATTACTGTCGCAGCTCTTGGTTTCTGTGTCGGTATGATTGTTAGCTGGTTGCGCAAATAATTGTTGGTCGCGGCGATACTCGCAGCCACGGGGGCGTTTGTTTTCGGTGCTGCGTTCCTCTCTGGAGTGTTTACCTCCTGAGATTTTCAGGGGCCTGTTAGGCCCCTTTTTACTATCAGGGGCCCTATCATGCGTTACCATTTTCTCCTCGCTGTCCCTCTATTTTTACCGTCTATTGTGTTTGCTGCGTGCGCTCATAGCGTGAATTACGGCACATTCCCTATTAGTACTGGTAGTAGTGTTTGTGTTGCTTTTTCTGGTTCGACAATGGGCGGTTGTGTTGCTATGTGTGGCGGTGGCGCTGGTGCCGAATTGTGTGTTGAGTTTCCATCTGCTAGTCCTCCAATACGAGGGCCGTACATATCAACGGGTCAGGAATGCCTGTGGGAGCCAGGGGACGGCACGGGGAGCGGTAACTCTGGTGGTGAACAGGGCGGCCCAGACGGTACGTACGCTAATCCAAACGGCGTCGTTAACGTCGGCGGTATTGTTGTTGGTCGTGATTTTACAACTGATTTGGGACGCGGTTTTAATGCTGTGTCTAATAACGTTGTCCAATCCGCCGCATCTATTAAAAACGAAATCAATAAATTCTCGGATAAAATTTCATCTGACCGACTGTTAGATAATTCAAATTTCATGGCACCTATGTTAAATGCATTGGAACGAACAGCCTATAACACATCCACGTTATTAAATGGCGCTGGTGATACACCGCTGGATTATGAGGTTGCTGCCAATATTAAACAGCTCAACGAAAAAACGGTTTTCGACCCTGCATTCTGGAATGGCAAACACACGGAAATAACGGATTTGTTATGGGATATTCGTCGTGATTTAAGTCACATGGGCGGCGGCGGCGGTGGTGGTGATGTGAGCGGTATTTTGTACCCCATGGCAGCTGATACCAAAAAAATCAGTGATTCCGCATTTGCACTAGAAAATTCAGCCTACACACAGCAATCTATTTTAATCGACATACTCGACGAATTAAAAAAGGGCGGTACTGGTGGGGGTACTGGGGGCGGGGAGGGGAACGGCCCCTGCACTGGCCCATTATGTTCTTTTACACCATCCCCTAATAATTCCGGCTCTGGTTTATCATCCATTTTTAATGATGAATCCATCGCTGATGTTAAAAAGAAAGTTACTGATAAAAACACTGAAATATCTGGTGTTATGCAGGATATTAAAAACGTGTTTTCGGGCGGTGATTTATCAATCGCTGGTTCATATAACAACGATTTCCATGACATTAACGGCGCTAATATCGATTTGAGTGGTAAATCTAATATGGAGCTGTTTTTTTCATCCGGCCCTAAACAGGCTTTGTGGTTTTTGGCTGTATTAGTTGCGTTCGCTGTATTAATGGGGGGTCGTAAAAATGCGTAATATCACATTACTGTTATTGTTAATTCCGTCGTTGGCATTGGCTGCTGATGACACATCATTTTTGGATTATGTGGGCTCCAAACTAAACGACCTCCATTTTGCTGTTACTCAGGAGGTGCCAAATATGTTTCACCGTTTTGTGGCATGGGGAATTGAGTATTACACACTGGCCGTTATTACTGTGAAACTCGAAACCATTAAATTTGCCTATTTGGTTGCCAAACAAATAGCCATAGACATTAATATTAGCGGTTATTTGGTTTCATCTATTTCCCAAATGCCTAACGGGGTTCGCTGGGCACTACAGGAACTAGGGTTTGCAAATGGTCTCAATTTATTAATTAACGCCTACATTACTCGTTTTGTTATGAATATCATGGGGTGGTAAATGGCAATCGTCATTGAACACGGTCACAACGGCAGTTATAAATCATCCTCGGTCATTTGGTATCGTTTATTGCCTGCGCTACGTGCTGGCCGTCTCGTTGTCACTAACGTTGCTGGCATGTATCCGTTGCACCGTATCGAGGAATTTTTAGGCGAAAAATTCCCAGACGGCGCTCGTCTATTTCGGATTAGCTCACAAGACCCTCGCTATCAGGAATTATGGAGACGTTGGCATCACTGGATGCCCATCGGCGCATTCGTGTTTATTGATGAGTGTCAGGATATATATGACAGGGACGTTTTTAAGGGCCAGCCTGATTACGATTTAAAACCCATTGATACGTACAGCGATGTATTACCCGCCGATTTCATCCAGTTATTTAAGGACACACTAGAAAAATTCAAACCCACCGAATTTGACGATTGTGACACTGACGACACGGGCCGAATTGTTTTTGATGAACGGGGTAGAATTATTTACCCGACGACACCAAAAGAAAGTTTCATGCGCCATCGTCATTACAATTGGGATGTTGTGTTTGCTACGCCTGATATTACATCTATCCCGCGCCCTGTTCGTTCGTGTTGTGAAGTGGCGTTTGCCTATTCCAGCAAAGACAGTTTCTTTTTCTCTAAACGGAAACCACGCATTTATGAACATAACCCCCTCGAAAATGGTATCCCTACGCGCCAGAGCATCACGTTTAAACGGCATGTTCCGTTGGCTGTTCATCGTTTATATAAATCCACACAGACAGGCTCTATCACAAAATCTGGTCAATCTACTGGGCCGCTATCGAGTTTTAAAATCCGTTTCGTCCTGTTTATCGTACTGCCTGCGATTTTGCTCGGTTGGGGCTGGTTTATTTTCAAAAACATGTTTTCAGAGTCTGACATATCTAAAACGGGCACTGCTGTGGTTTCTGAGGGTCGTTCTGGTTCGCCTGCTGATACTGTGGCTTTGCCTGTTTCTCTCTCGACAAATAGCGCTGTTGGGGCTGAGTCTGTTTTCATGACGCCGTATGGTGTGACTGAGCTCTACACGAACGGCGCTAGCGGGGCTATTTATTACGGCCGTTTCGAGGGGTTAGTGCTGTTTAGCGGCAAACTGGGTGATGATGAACTCGTTTTCAATTCGGATGATCTCATTAACATGGGTTACCGCGTGGATTGGCTCGGTGACTGCTACACGGTCGTGACTGATAAAAATGGTCGCTCTGTTGTGGTGAACTGTCCGCCGCGTGTTAACAAACCACAGGCCGTTGCCGGCAATCGTCAACTCGTTCCGGACAACGTCAACACGTTTGCAACGCTAGCCGCGCCAGCGGCGTGACGCAGCGAGCTGAGCGCACTAACGCCGCTGGCGTGGCAGCAATGCCACGTCAGTTTTTTTTGCATTTTGTTATCTCTGACGCCGATAACTAGCTTTATCGGCATCAGCCAGAGACTGCGCATAATCTATATTATGTTAAATAAACCATTGAGGTAAGTGCTGCGGCGATGCTCTCTTTCTGGATACTGATATATCTCCTACTGGATCGGCATAAATGCTAAAAATATGGCATCCATTACCATGACGATAAATTAGCGGAGCGATATTTCATGGCTCACGTCGTGGTAAAACGCTGCGTGATTCTGCTCGCTCGATGACTGTTTAGCCATAGCGATACCAGTGCTCGTGACTATACAGCAAGAAATGGCGAGCATTTAACCTTCGGCCTCGCTTGCACGCGGCTTGCTCTTTTGAGCATTGCGCCCGTAATCGTACTGGCCATAAAAAAATCCGAAACCAACTGGTTTCGGATTTTTTGTCTTGGGCGATCAGCTTAGCGACGCTGTTTAAGTAATGTTATCTAATTACTCATTCGGCTCGACGTTCTCTACCCTCGCCTTGAGTTTTTGACCCGGTCGGAACGTCACCACGCGCCGAGCACTGATTGGTATATCTTCACCCGTTTTCGGGTTACGTCCGGGGCGCTGATTCTTCTCTCGAAGATCGAAATTACCGAAGCCTGAAATCTTGACTTGTTCACCGCGCTCAAGCGCGTGTCGGATCTCCTCAAAGAAGGCTTCCACCATATCTTTGGCTTCACGCTTGCTCATCCCGAGCTGGGTGAACAGGTGCTCTGCAATGTCGGCTTTGGTAAGCGCCATAGATCAATCCCTCAAGGATGCATTCAACTCTTCACCAAGGGCCCGCACGACATTGTCTACGGTCTCGGCAATCTCTTTCTCCTCCAGGGTGCGCTGGGTATCTTGCAGAACAAGACTGATGGCTAGGCTCTTCTTGTCCTCAGCCATACCAGCACCCTGGTATACGTCAAACAAGTTTATTCCAACTACCTGATTTGCGCCAACTTTTTTAATTACTGCCAGCACATCACTGGCCAGAACAGCAACATCGACCACCACGGCGATGTCGCGACGGTTGGCCGGGAACTTGGACACTTCTGCCGCGACCGGTACCTTGGCTGGCGTGAGCGGGTCTAATTCCAGCTCAAACATTACCGCGCGGCTCTTGAGGCCCAGCTTTTTCTCGAGGCTTGGGTGGATCACGCCGATGTGGCCGATGACCTCGCCATTACGCAGGATGGCGGCACTCTGGCCAGGATGCAGGGCGCTGTGTTCGGTACGCTCGAAGGTAAAACTGGCCCCTTCGGCGGTCAAGTCCAGCACGGCTTCCAAATCCCCTTTCAAATCAAAGAAGTCAGCTGCGCGGGCTTTAATGTCCCAGTGCTCGTCGCTCTGGTTGCCAGTGATGATACCGGCCAGCATCGGCTCCTGACGGATGCCATTCTCGGCGCTGTCATCCTTGATGAAACGCAGACCCTGTTCAAACAGACGCACACGCGGCTGCTGACGGTTCTGATTGTAAACCACCGCCTGTACCAGACCCGGGAACAGAGAGACACGCATGGCGGACATCTCGGCCGAAATCGGGTTCGGCAGCACGATGGCATCGCTCTGCGGGAACAGGGTTTGCTGGGTCTTGGGATCGACAAAGCTGTAGGTGATCGCTTCCTGGAAACCGCGGTCAACCAGCAGGTCACGTACCCGTTTCAAGGTCACCTGCCCTTCTGCCTGCTCAACCATTGCCAGAGAGGCGGCGGGTTTGAGGTTCGGGATATTGTTGTAGCCGTAGATGCGGGCCACTTCCTCGATGAGGTCTTCCTCAATGGCGATATCAAAACGCCAAGAGGGCGCCAGCGCAGTCCAACCGTCAGCATCCACAGTCACCTGCATGCCGAGGCGGGTCAGGATTGCGATCACCTGAGCATCCGCCACGCTGATGCCGATCACTTTGTCGAGCTTGCTGCGACGCAAGCGGATGGGGGCCGCTTTCGGCAGATGGGCATCGGATTTGACCTCAATGACTGGACCCGCTTTTCCGCCACAAATGTCCAGCAGCAGACGGGTGGCTCTGTCCATCACCTTGGCTTGCAGCTCGGGATCAACCCCGCGCTCGAAGCGATGGGAAGAGTCGGTGTGCAGACCGTAGGCACGGGCACGACCGGTGATGGAGAGCGGCGCGAAGAAGGCACACTCCAGCAAAATGTCGGTGGTGGTCTCGGATACACCGGTGCGGTTGCCGCCGAAGATACCGGCCATGCAGGCAGGACCTTTGGCATCGGCAATCACCAAGGTAGTCTCTTTGAGCTTCACTTCGTTGCCATCGAGCAGGGTCATCGGCTCATCGGCATGGGCGCGGCGCACCACCAGTTCCCCTTCCAACTTGGCCAGATCGAAGGCGTGCATCGGCTGACCGTATTCCAGCAGCAGGTAGTTGGTGATGTCGACGATGGCGTCGATGGAACGAATACCGCCACGGCGTAGCTTCTCTTGCATCCAGAGCGGGCTCTGGGCCTGCAGGTTCAGCCCCTTGATGACGCGCCCCAGATAACGGGGGCAATCGGCGGTTGCTTCAACCCGGATCGGGAACGTTGCGTCAATGGTTGCAACAGCCGGCGCCCAGGTCGGCTCGACCACGTCCACGCTGTTGAGCACGCCAATTTCACGAGCCAGACCCGCGATACCGAGGCAATCGGCACGGTTCGGGGTCAGATCCACGTCGATGCTCACGTCATTGAGTGCGAGGTAGTCTCGTATATCTGTGCCGATGGGGGCATCCAGCGGCAACTCGATGATGCCGTCAGCTGCAACATCTATTCCCAGCTCACTGAAAGAGCAGAGCATGCCGTGGGACGGCTGGCCGCGCAGCTTGGCTTTCTTGATGGTGAAATCACCCGGCAGGGTCGCCCCTACTTTGGCCACGCACACTTTGAGGCCCTGACGGCAGTTCGGTGCGCCGCAGACGATATCCAGCAGCTCGGCCTCGCCCACGTTGACCTTGGTCACCCGCAGCTTGTCGGCGTCCGGATGCTGGGCGCACTCGACCACTTCACCCACCACCACATTGTTGAACTGGCCAGCCACCGCTTCCACGGCGTCAACTTCCAGACCGGCCATGGTGATCTGCTCGGCCAGTGCATTGTCACTCAACTCGGTGCGGACCCACTCCATCACCCAGGATTTACTGAATTTCATGTTCTCTCGCCCTTACTTGAACTGCTTGAGGAAGCGCAGGTCGTTTTCGAAGAAGGCACGCAGGTCGTTGACCCCGTAACGCAGCATGGTCAGGCGCTCAACGCCCATGCCGAAGGCAAAGCCGGAGTATTTTTCCGGATCGATACCAACCGAACGCAGTACGTTCGGGTGCACCATGCCGCAGCCCAGCACTTCCAGCCACTTGCCGTTCTTACCCATCACGTCTACTTCGGCACTCGGCTCGGTGAACGGGAAATAGGAAGGACGGAAGCGAATGGTCAGGTCTTCCTCGAAGTAGTTGCGCAGGAAGTCGTGCAGAATGCCCTTGAGCTCAGTAAAGCTGGCATGCTCGTCAACCAGCAGACCTTCAACCTGATGGAACATCGGGGTGTGGGTCATGTCGTAGTCGTTACGATAGACGCGGCCCGGTGCAATGATGCGGATCGGCGGCTGTTGCTGCTGCATGGTGCGGATCTGCACACCGGAGGTGTGGGTACGCAGCATCAGATCAGGATTGAAGTAGAAGGTATCGTGATCGGTACGCGCCGGGTGATGAGCCGGAATGTTCAGCGCATCGAAGTTGTGGAAGCCATCTTCAATCTCGGGACCACGGGCAACCTTGAAGCCCATCTCGCCAAACAGGCGCTCGATGCGTTCAATGGTGCGGGTTACCGGATGCAGACCGCCATTATCAATGCGGCGGCCCGGCAGGCTGACGTCGATGGTCTCGGCGGCCAGCTTTTGGTTCAGTGCGGCGACGTCGAGGTCTTCACGACGCGTGTTCAACGCATCCTGAACTTGCTGTTTGGCCTGATTGATCACCGCCCCCGCCGCGGGACGCTCCTCAGCAGACAAGGCACCCAAGCCTTTCATCTGCTCGGTAAAAAAGCCCTTTTTACCGAGATATTTGACCCGGATTTCGTCAAGGGCGGCGATATCGCTCACACCCTCGATTTCGGCCTTGGCCTGACCGACTACTTCTTCAAGCTGTTGCATGTCTTCCTCGTCACCACTCCTAAAACAGGAGCATGTAAGCTAAATAAGGTCAAAGGACTGATAATACAAAAAAAGCCCCTGCGCTGACCATAGCTATCCCCCCGCTTTTCTCCCTAGCCATCATTTTGTTATCAAGAGCAGCGTCAACCAGAGCTTGCGATTTGTTTAATTTGCGATCAACATTATTTGTTTGTTGGCATATTTAGTGATTCAAACTATAACCCCCATGGCATCCTCCCGCTGAGATCATCAAGGCAGAACAACGTAGATTGCGCGCAGCTGTCGCTGACATCGCATGCAAAAGCAAAGCGTTGGCAAACGATCGAACACCTTTAGTTCAATATCGAAAAGCGCCGAGACGACTAAGCCCAAGCCCCTCCCCTTGATTGGCTTGTGGAATGCTCCTGTTTATGGATTTCGTGTTTGCAAGGCTCACCACGACGGCCCCTGCACTGGCACCTGTTGCTATTTATGCGCCCGGAAGATCGCACTGGGTGTTCGGCATCCTCCAACGCTATGTCCTGACCGATGACCACGAAAAGCTGGTACGGGATATCAAGGGCTGCTCACCCTTTACCGACTGTACTCCCCGCTTTGACTGGAAGGAAATAGACCCGGCCAAGAGTCCGGAATAAGCTTGATGCCATCAGGTTTGCCGTCCGAGATGGTAAAATCGCTATATTGCAGATACAAAAAAGGAGGCATGAGCCTCCTTTTAGCGTTTATAACAGAACTGGATTAAACCAGAGCTGCTTTAGCTTTTTCAACCAAGGCGGTGAAAGCCAGCTTGTCATGAACGGCGATATCGGACAGGATCTTGCGATCGATCTCGATAGAAGCCTTTTTCAGACCGTTGATCAGACGGCTGTAGGACAGACCATTCTGACGAGCTGCTGCGTTGATACGCGCAATCCACAGCTGACGGAATTGACGCTTTTTCTGGCGACGATCACGGTAGGCATACTGACCAGCTTTGGTTACCGCTTGTACCGCTACGCGGTAAACACGGGAACGGGCGCCGTAGTAACCCTTGGCGGCTTTCATTACTTTCTTGTGACGAGCGCGAGCGGTCACACCACGTTTAACTCTTGGCATTTTTCACATCCCCCCTTATGCGTACGGCAGACAAGCGACAACACGTTTGTGGTCAGCAGCAGAAACAAAGAATTTCGGCCCTAAATGACGCTTACGCTTGCTACTCTTCTTGGTCAGGATGTGACGCAGGTGGTTGTGCTTGCACTTGAAGCGACCTGAGCCAGTTTTTTTGAAGCGCTTTGCGGCGCCTCGGTTGGTTTTCATTTTTGGCATTTTATACTCCGCATTGTGAGTGACAACAAAATCGCAAGGCGAATTAACTCACGGGGCTGACCCCATGAGTTAATTTCTTGTGGGCCTTAAGATTTCTTCTTAGGTGCGAGAACCATCACAGCTTGACGGCCTTCGACTTTCGGGAACGATTCGACTACGGCCAGCTCTTCCAGATCATTCTTGACTCGCTCCAAAACCTTGATACCAAGATCTTGGTGTGCCATTTCACGACCGCGGAAGCGCAGAGTGACCTTCGCTTTGTCCCCGTCTTCTAGAAAGCGAACCAGGTTGCGTAGTTTTACCTGATAGTCGCCTTCGTCAGTACCAGGTCGGAACTTGATCTCCTTAACCTGGACGACTTTCTGCTTTTTCTTCTGTTCTTTGGTGGTTTTGCTCTTTTCGTAGAGGAATTTGCCGTAATCCATGATCCGGCAAACCGGCGGTTCAGCGTTCGGACTGATCTCAACCAGATCCACTCCAGCCTCAAGGGCCAAGTTCAGAGCATCTTGAATGGAAGTGATGCCAATTGCTTCACCATCCAAACCTGTCAGTCGAACTTCTTTCAGACGGATCTCTTCGTTGATCCGGTGAGCGCGGGCTTGCGGTTGCTTACCCAGTTTTTTTCCGCCTTTTATAGCTTATTCCTCCACTTTCTTGTGTCCACGGGTCTGAACTTCTTGGGTTAATAGCGCGATCAGTTCTTCAACAGGATACGAACCCAAGTCAGCCCCTTTACGAGTCCGCACAGCAATCTTACCGGCTTCAACTTCTTTGTCGCCGCAGACCAACATGAAGGGTACTCGCTTCAAAGTATGCTCGCGGATTTTAAAGCCTATCTTCTCATTTCTCAAGTCCGCTTTTGCGCGAAGACCCGCATCATTCAATGCATTGGCTACTTTCACTGCATAATCGGCCTGATTATCGGTGATATTCATCACCACAGCTTGAGTTGGCGCCAACCAAGTTGGGAATAATCCTGCGTACTCCTCGGTTAAAATACCGATGAAGCGTTCAAGTGAACCTAAAATAGCACGGTGGATCATAACCGGTACGTGACGTTCGTTATCTTCACCTACATAGGTGGCTCCCAAACGGCTTGGCAAGGCGAAGTCGAGCTGCACGGTACCACACTGCCAAGCTCGATCAAGGCAATCATGTAGGGTAAATTCTATCTTAGGTCCGTAAAAGGCCCCTTCCCCCGGCTGCAGATCGTACTTCAGGCCATTCAGCACCAACGCATCGGCTAGCGCTTTTTCGGCGCGATCCCACATCTCGTCAGAGCCGATCCGCTGCTCGGGACGGGTCGATAGCTTGACCACAACGTTTTCAAAACCAAAGGTACCGTAGACGTCATAAACCATACGGATACAGGAAGAGACCTCTTCCATGATCTGCTCTTCGGTACAGAAGATGTGAGCATCATCCTGCGTAAAGCCACGCACCCGCATCAGGCCATGCAGGGAACCCGAAGGCTCGTTACGATGGCATGAGCCAAACTCGGCCATCCGTAACGGCAAATCACGGTAGGATTTCAGCCCTTGGTTAAAAATCTGCACATGGCCCGGGCAGTTCATCGGTTTGATGGCGTATTCACGATTCTCTGACTGAGTGGTGAACATGGCTTGGGCATATTTTTCCCAGTGGCCTGAACGTTCCCATAGGACTCGGTCCATCATGAACGGGCCTTTCACTTCCTGATAGTCATACTCTTTGAGCTTGCTCCGGATGAAGGTTTCCAGCTCACGGAAGATGGTCCAGCCATCGTTATGCCAGAACACCATGCCCGGCGCTTCTTCCTGCATGTGGTAAAGATCGAGCTGCTTGCCGATCTTGCGGTGGTCGCGCTTGGCGGCCTCTTCCAGGCGCTGCAGATAGGCCTTGAGCTGCTTCTTGTCAGCCCAGGCAGTACCGTAGATACGCTGCAGCATCTTGTTGTTGGAGTCACCGCGCCAGTAGGCACCGGACATTTTCTGCAACTTGAAATGATGGCAATGGCGCATGTTAGGCACATGGGGCCCACGGCACATATCAATGTACTCTTCGTGATGATACAGACCAGGCTGGTCATCACGGGCAATATTCTGATCTAGGATTTCGACCTTGTAACTCTCGCCGCGTGCCTCGAACACATCACGCGCTTCCTGCCAAGAGACCTTTTTCTTGATAACGTCATAATCCTTGGCGACCAGCGCCAGCATGCGCTCTTCCAAGGCAGCCAGATCTTCATCGGTCAAGGTACGGTCGAGATCAACGTCGTAATAGAAACCGTTATCGATAACCGGACCGATCGCCATCTTGGTCTGAGGCCAAAGCTGCTTGATAGCATGACCTAGCAAGTGGGCGCAGGAGTGGCGCAGAATATCCAGACCGTCTTCGTCTTTGGCAGTGATGATGGCCAGTGAGGCATCAGCTTCGATCAGCTCACACGCATCCACCAGTTCACCGTTTACCCGACCAGCAATACACGCTTTAGCGAGGCCGGGACCGATGTCCGCAGCCACATCCATAACGGAAACAGAGTGGGCAAATTGACGTTGGCTGCCGTCAGGCAGAGTAATGATTGGCATTATATGTCCTTAATACAGTGGTGGCCCCTACCAAAGGCCACGTGCAATTTAAATAACTCTTTATATTTCAAGCCACTCACTTTGGTGTTTCACCATCAACCAAACGGTTAGTACACTGCGTGGTACACATCTAAATCGATGTATCGAGCTATCAATAATCCAAAAACGCGGCAGATTGTATCAAACGCCACAACTCGGGCAACAGCGATCGCCATAGCGCACCGTTACATGATTCCCTTGCGCCACTACGATACAGCGGCAATCTCTCCCCTTAACAGGGGCCTGCATTGTGCAGTATCTGCGCCAAGAAATGGTCAAAGCTGTGGCCATGGTGCGCCAACAGTTTCGGGAACATAGAAATGGAGGTCATACCTGGAAAGGTATTGATTTCATTTAATAAAATCTCACCATCCTCGGTCAGGAAAAAGTCGATACGGGAAAGATGGCTCAGCTTGAGCTGACGAAACGCCTTGATCGCATAGCCATGAATGGCGTCAGCTTGTGCCGGCGTCAGCCCTTGGGCCCGTAACGCCGTTTCGGTGTGACTAGTGCTGCTGTATTTCTCTTCGTAGCTGTAGAACTTATCCTGCGGCACACAGATTTCACCAGGGTAAGTCGCAACCAGCTGGTCGCCGTACTGATAAACAGCAACCTCTAACTCCCTCGGTTTGACCGCTTTTTCAATCAATACCTGATCGGAGTAACCAAACGCATCACGGATCCCCTTAACCAGTTCCGCATCGTTACTGGCGGCATAGCAGCCTACCGACGATCCTTGAGAGGCCGCTTTAATAAACACCCTGCCCCACTGAGCAAGCGCATCTCTTGCGGTGGCAATACTTGTCTCGTCCTGTTCGGTCAAAAATAGGTAAGGGGTATTGGGTATGCCTATCGCAGAGAGCCACAACTTGGTCGTAACCTTGTTAAAACAGATTTTGCTTGCCTCTGCACCACACCCCAAATAAGGCAACCCTGCCAGCTCAAGAAACGACTGCAGATCGCCGGTTTCCCCAGGGTATCCATGGATACAGGGCACGACGTAATCGACCACGCGCGCCATGTTATCGAAAGACAGCAGCTTATCGAGCCCGAGCTTACATTCACGGCCATCGGCACTGAGCCAGCGGTCGGCAAATATCTCGACCCGAGTCACATCGACGTGAGGTAACAGGGATAGTTGCTTTTCTAAAAAGTTGGCACTGCGCAGCGATACCTCGTGCTCGGCACCACCACCGCCACACAACAGCAAGACATGCATGTTATTCATCAAATCAGATCTCTATAGGAAAACGTGGCTCGTCATGATCAGTGATGATCGTGCCGCCCTTGGCACTCGACGCCACATGGCAATGTAAAGAAGCGCCAGTGTAGCAAGCTAATAAAAGGCTTGTCAGCTGACGGGGCCCTGATGGCCCCGTTTGTTAGGATAAATAGGGTGTACTCACCCGATATCATGAGGCAAAACAGAACAACCCATGGCTTATCGGGGCGGATCAAGCCGCCCATGTTGATGACCGTTCACCCGAAACCAGCCTGCAATGCTGTAACGAACCTGATTCGCAGGCAGCACCTCATGGGGAAATCCTTCGGATAAAAACAGCACCAATCGTCCCCCTTGCGGCTCAATGTCGATCAAAAACTGTTCACTGTCGTCATACATCCGCAAGACCCCTCCAGCCGCTGGCTGCCAGTCATTATTGAGGTAGCACACCGACGTCAGGCGACGATTTGACTGGCCAGCAAACGCATCGCGATGGCGCGCATAAAAATCACCACTATCGTAACGGGCAAAATGGGCCTCGTAATCAAACAGCCCCAGCATCAATGACTGATTGACCACCAAGCGCAATGCCTCAAGGCGGGACAGGTAATCGGCAACAGGTGAACCCAAGGTTGGGTCCAGCCAATGGATCTGATCACGGCGGATCTGGCGGTTAGCATGATGCAGCGCGGCGCGGCCGATCCCCGCCGCTTGCCATTCATGAGGCAAACATTGGCTGAGATGCTCAACCTCGTGTGCAGTTAAAAAATCATCCACGACCACCCATCCTCGGGTGTAAATGGCATCCATGGCAGCTTGATAGTCCAAGATTGGCTCACAGCAAGACGAAAGAGAGTGTGTTGTAACGGCAAACAGGTGAAAACACCAGCGGGCAATGGTTTTCAAGCGTATCTTGCGATCAATCCGCACCTGATCACGTCAATCCCCCTATGGTATGTTCATCCCTGATCCCTTCCCCTCCCCTTGCGTATTTACTGATAAAATGTGGCGCCCCTACGATATGAACCGCGCAGGGCCCTGCCAACAACGACACGGGCTGATAGCGGGTCGACACGCCACCATTCGTTGCGCTAACCGACCCGCATGGCCAACATACCGACATAAGGAATACGCTGATGCCACTGCCAAACCTCACCCTACACACCCTCAACGGCAACCCCTATCCACAGGATCAGTTGGTCGGCAAGGTGATCTTGGTGGTCAATGTCGCCAGCCGCTGCGGTTTTACCCCGCAATACACTGGGCTTGAAGCCCTATATCGTGAGTTCGGCCCAGCAGGCTTGGTGATCTTAGGCTTTCCCTGCAACCAATTCGGCCAGCAAGAGCCAGGGGATGCCGACGACATCGCCCGCTTCTGTACCCTCGATTATCCTGTCACCTTCCCAATCATGGCGAAATGTGACGTCAACGGCGAGCACGCTCACCCCTTCTATCAGTGGCTTAAGCGGCAACAACCCGGCCTACTCGGGTCAGAGCACATTAAGTGGAACTTCACCAAGTTTCTCATTAACCGAGAGGGCAAGGTCGTCGAACGTTTCGCCCCTCAAACCAAACCACAGAGCCTCACTTCATCCATTCGTGCGCTGCTATGACCCTGCAATCGCTCCCCCCGTCGGCGTGCAAGCAGAGCGCTACTGCGTGTAAGCCGCATATCTGCTATATTGCGCCCCCATATCATTTCTATGCGCTGGCCACCACTGCGTGACCCGCGCAATGTTGTGGCTGGCCACATTGGACCGCGTTGAACCGCGTTAAAGATTGTGGCGCCACGCGCTGAGCCCAAGGCTCACCAGAGGAGTCTCTCTCGACTATGTCATTTAACGAACTGGGCCTATCACCGCACATTCTGCGGGCCGTCAAAGAGCTGGGTTACCAGCAGCCAACCCCGATCCAGCAACAAGCCATTCCGGCCATATTGGCGGGGCAGGATGTGCTCGGCGGCGCTCAGACAGGCACAGGTAAAACGGCGGGATTTACCCTGCCGATGCTACAGCAACTGCTGGCTAACCACGGCCGTAGCCGTCGTCAAGTGCGGGCGCTGGTGCTCACCCCAACCCGAGAGCTAGCAGCCCAGGTTGGCGAGAGCATCATTAAATATGCCCATCACCTGCCATTTCGTACCCTGATCGCCTACGGCGGCGTCAGCATCAAGCCCAATCTGGACGCCATCAAACTGGGGGTCGATATCTTGGTTGCCACCCCAGGCCGCCTGCTAGACCTGCTGACCCAAGGTGCTCTGACCTTGAGCGAACTCGAAGTACTGGTACTCGATGAAGCGGATCGCATGCTCGACATGGGCTTTATCCATGACATTCGCCGGATCATGAAGGCATTACCAGCCCAGCGGCAGACCCTGCTGTTTTCGGCAACCTTCTCACAAGAGATCAAAGCGCTGGCCGATGACCTGCTCAACGCCCCTACCCTGATCGAGGTCGACCCCAGCAACACGGCCGCCGAGCAAGTGAACATGAGGGTGATCCAAGTGGATCGCGAACGCCGCCGCGAGCTGCTCTCCCACATGATTGGGCGTGGCAACTGGCAACGGGTATTGGTCTTTGTCCGCACCAAGCAAATTGCCGATCGGCTCGCCCAACAGATGCAAAAAGATGGCCTCGATACGGTCGCCATTCACGGCGATAAGAGCCAGGGCGCCCGCAACCGCGCCCTGAGCGATTTTCGTGAAGGCAAGGTACGGGTGCTGGTCGCGACCGACATTGCCGCCCGCGGCCTAGACATCGATCAACTGCCCTATGTGATCAACTTTGAGCTGCCGCAAATGGCAGAAGATTATATCCACCGGATTGGCCGTACCGGCCGTGCTGGGCGCGGAGGGGAAGCGATCTCACTGATAAGCCATGACGAACTAGGCCAGCTCAAGGCCATTGAAGCCCTGATCAGCCAACCCCTGCGCGTGGAGATCATGCCAGGGTATGAACCTAGCGGTAAAGCGAGTCGGCAGACATTGCCTGGCAGCAAACCAGTGCAAAATCCACCTCGGGATCGGAGTAACGCCAACATTAAAAAGGGCAAAGGCAAGCCCAGCACCGCTAACGCCAAGGGAGAGAGCAGCAAAAAGCCAGCTTCGCCTCGCAAGCGGGAAGTGGTGGGGGAGGATATTGGCTTTACCCCGATGCGGCGTCTGCCCAAAGCCGAGCGCGATAGCTACCAAGACAACAGCCGTGCTGAGGCGGAAGAGTAAACAGAGCATAACCTTTGCATCATCATGGGGAACGCGGGCACATACCGCGCCCCATCATCACCGCGAGCATGCCGACCTTCTGACCGAGGGTATTGATAGGCACAGCCAACATCACAACTGAACTAGCCCCACTGGGATGGGCGCTAAGGGGAAAATATGTCTTCTATTCGTCTGACCCAATATAGCCACGGCGCCGGCTGCGGCTGCAAAATTTCACCCAAGGTGCTCGACACCATCCTCAAGAGCCAGATCCCGGGCTTCAACGACCCCACGCTGGTGGTCGGCAACAGCAGCAAGGATGATGCGGCGGTGGTCGATATCGGTAACGGTCAGGGCATTGTCTCCACCACCGATTTTTTCATGCCCATCGTCGACGATCCCTTTACCTTTGGCCGGATTGCCGCCACCAATGCCATCAGCGACATCTACGCCATGGGTGGCAAACCCATCGTGGCCATCGCCATCCTCGGCTGGCCAATCAATACCTTGTCCGCCGAGGTGGCCCAGCAGGTGATCGACGGTGGCCGTCAGGTGTGCCATGCAGCGGGGATTTCGCTGGCGGGCGGCCACAGCATCGACGCGCCCGAGCCCATCTTTGGCCTGGCGGTAACCGGCATCGTGCCGCTCAACGCCATCAAACGAAATGATACCGCTCAGGTAGGCGACACCCTCTACCTGACCAAGTCCCTAGGTATCGGTATCCTCACCACCGCCCAGAAGAAGGGCAAGCTCAAGCCCGAGCACGAGCAACTGGCCCCTAACGCCATGTGTGCCCTCAATACCCTCGGCCAGCAGTTTGCGGCCTTGGCGGGGGTTCATGCCATGACCGATGTCACCGGTTTTGGGCTGGCTGGCCATCTGCTGGAGATGTGTGAAGGGTCCAACGTCAGTGCCTGTCTCGACTTCAAGGCGCTGCCCTTGCTGGACGAGGTGGATCACTACCTCGCCGAGGGCTGCGTACCGGGCGGCACCCTACGCAATTTCGATGCTTACGGTCACAAACTCGCGGTCATGGACGATCGCACCCGCAACATCCTGTGCGATCCCCAAACCAGCGGCGGCCTGCTGGTCGCGGTTGGCACAGAGAGCGAAGCTGAGCTGCTCGCCATCGCCCGTGAGGCAGGCCTTGCGCTATCGCCCATCGGCCAGATCCGCGCCCTTGATGGTGACC
>NZ_PGGC01000090.1 GCF_002795305.1 Aeromonas cavernicola | reverse complement strand
CACAACAACGCCAGTCAGGAGTGACTGGCGTTGTTGTGTTAGCGTCGATCGCTCAACAGAGCACGATCAGAGGGTAGCGGCGACTTCGTCTGAGATGGAACCGTTATGGTAAACCTCTTGCACGTCGTCCAGATCTTCGAGCATGTCGATCAGGCGCATCAACTTAGGCGCGGTCTCGGCATCCAGCTCGGCTTCGGTGGAGGGGATCATGGTCACTTCCGCGCTCGCCGTTTTAAAACCAGCCGCTTCCAGCCCATCGAGTACAGTGCCGAAATCGTTCGGGGTGGTGTACACCTCGATCGAGCCGTCCTCTTGGCTGACCACGTCATCAGCCCCCGCTTCTAAGGCGGCTTCCATCAGGGCATCTTCATCAACCCCAACAAAGGTCAGCAACCCTTTCTTGCTGAACAGATAGGCGACGGAGCCGTCGGTACCCAAGTTGCCACCGCACTTGCTAAAAGCGTGGCGCACTTCGGCAACGGTACGGTTCCGGTTGTCGGTCAGGCACTCCACCATCACAGCAGAACCCGCCGGGCCGTAACCTTCGTAGACGATGGTTTCGAGCTGTTCGCCATCGCCACCGCCGGCGCCACGCGCGATAGCGCGGTTGATGGTGTCGCGGGTCATGTTATTGGTCAGCGCCGCCGTCACTGCCGCCCGCAGGCGCGGGTTATTGGCCGGATCGGCATCACCGATCCGCGCCGAGGTAGTAATTTCACGGATCAGCTTGGTGAAGATCTTACCGCGTTTGGCATCTTGAGCGGCCTTGCGGTGTTTGATGTTGGCCCATTTACTGTGACCTGCCATAGGGACTCTCCGTTATCTTTTAAATGTCATTCACTCTGGTCACAACGTAAGACCAAGCAAGCAGAAGGGCCGTAAGACGGCCTTCCTGTCCAGTTGGCTTACTCGTCACCCTTGACGGTGGTTGCAATCGCCAGCTCGCCCAGCTGGGCGGCATTGGCAAGGCTGGGGGCGTCGGTCATCAGACAGGCAGCCGCCGTGGTTTTCGGGAACGCAATCACATCGCGGATATTTTCAGTGCCGGTCAGCAGCATACTGAGGCGATCCAGCCCAAACGCCAAACCAGCGTGCGGCGGGGTACCGTACTTGAGGGCATCGAGCAAGAAGCCAAACTTCAGACGCTGCTCATCGGCGCTGATGCCGAGGATATCGAACACTGTGGACTGCATCTCACTATTGTGGATACGGACAGAGCCACCACCCACTTCGTAACCGTTGATCACCATGTCGTAGGCGTTGGCGTAAGCGCCCACCGGGTTGGCTTTGAGATCGCTCGGGCTCATGTTGCTCGGCGCGGTGAACGGGTGGTGCATGGCAGCCAAACCGCCTTCGCCATTTTCCTCGAACATCGGGAAGTCGATCACCCACAGCGGTTTCCAGCTGTTTTCCAGCAGGCCCAGATCGCGGCCCACTTTCAGACGCAGGGCGCCCATGGCATCGCACACCACTTTCTTGGAGTCGGCGCCGAAGAAGATGATGTCGCCATTGGCTGCGCCAGTACGGGCTAGGATCTCGCGCACGATCTCATCGGAGAGGAACTTGGCCACCGGAGACTGCACTCCTTCGAGGCCATTAGCGGCTTCATTGACCTTCATCCAAGCCAGCCCCTTGGCACCGTAGATGCCGACAAACTTGGTGTACTCGTCGATCTGTTTGCGAGAAAGCTCCGCGCCGCCCGGGACTTTCAGGGCAGCCACGCGGCCTTTCGGATCGTTGGCAGGGCCGGCAAACACGGCGAACTCAACGGCGGTCAGCAGATCGGCCACATCGACCAGCTCCATCGGCAGACGCAGGTCCGGCTTGTCGGAGCCGAAGCGACGCATGGCTTCGTCGAAGCTCATGATCGGGAAGTCGCCCAGATCCACGTTCAGGATGTGCAGCCACAGTTTGCGGATCATCGCTTCCATGATTTCACGCACTTGCGGCGCGGTCATGAAGGAGGTTTCCACGTCGATCTGGGTGAATTCCGGCTGGCGGTCGGCCCGCAGGTCTTCGTCACGGAAGCACTTGACGATCTGGTAGTAACGGTCGAAGCCGGACATCATCAGCAACTGCTTAAACAACTGGGGCGATTGCGGCAGGGCGTAGAACTTGCCCTTGTGCACGCGGCTCGGCACCAGATAGTCACGGGCACCTTCTGGCGTCGCCTTAGTCAGCATCGGGGTTTCGATGTCGAGGAAACCGTGCTCGTCCATAAAGCGGCGCACGAAGGCACTGGCCTTAGCACGGGTCTTCAGGTACTTGGCCATCTCGGGGCGACGCAGGTCAAGGTAACGATATTTGAGGCTGACCTCTTCGCTGTTGACCTGGTTGAAGTCAAGGGGCAGCGGCTCGGCACGGTTGATAATGGTGAGCTGGTGGGCGAACACTTCGATGGCACCGGTGGCCATCTCGCTGTTACGCTGAGACTCGGGACGCGGCCGTACCACACCGGTCACCTGGATGCAGAACTCGCCACGCAGCTCGGAGGCCAGGGCGAACGCTTCCGGTTTGTCCGGATCGAAGAACACCTGCACGATCCCTTCCCGATCGCGCATGTCGATAAAAATCAGACCGCCCAGATCACGGCGACGATGGACCCAACCGCACAAAGTAATGGTCTGCCCGGCATGGGCCTCATTGACCTGTCCGCAATAGATAGAGCGCATGGACTTCTTCCTTCGAAATTGTAGAGAGACGGTTAACCTTGGGCCGCCGGGCACGACTGGCAAGCACCGTCTGTCTCACAGCTGGCCAGATTCTTGTTCTTACCCGGTTTGAAATCAGTCTCGTACCATCCGGTTCCCTTGAGCCGGAAGCCTGCTGCCGATATCAGCTTGACCAGATTCGGCTTGCTACAAGCCGGACAGTTGATCAGAGGGGCATCGGCAAGCTTTTGCAGTTTCGCCAATTCATGGCCACAAACGTCGCAACGATATTCGTAGATAGGCATGGGTCGCAAGAAATTGAAAAACAAAAGGGCTGGCATTATAGAGGAAAACCCCCTTTTGGGTAAAATGGCCAGCAGCCCCCTTTCGCCAGTTTTTTGCACTCGGTGACAAAAAGCGGCCAAATAAAGGCCCCAAATCGATCAGCCGTCAACGAGATCTGCCTCATGAGCCTCTATCTGGGCCTGCCACAATGGTCCCACCCCGCTTGGCCCGGCCAGCTGCTCGGCCTTGGCGCCAAGCCTGCCGAACACTTGGCCCACTACGCCACCGTGTTCAATTCGGTGGAGGGCAATACCACTTTCTACGCTCTGCCCACACCGGACACGGTGCAACGCTGGGCCGATGCGGTGCCTGCTGGCTTTCGTTTTAACTTCAAATTTCCGCAAACCATCAGCCACCAGAGCGATCTGGTGAGCGCAGCCAAGCCGGTGGCTGACTTTATCCACCTGCTCACCCCGCTGCACGACAAGCTGGGGCTGCTCACCCTGCAGCTACCCGCTCGCTTTGGCCCCGACGGACTGGCCAGATTGGCGGCCTTTATCGAGCGGTTGCCACGGGCGTTTCGCTATGCCATTGAGGTGCGCCACCCCGATTTTTTCGCCAAGGGTGAGGCCGAGCGGGCACTGAACCGGCTGCTGATAACAACAGGCATAAACCGAGTCATGCTCGACAGCCGCCCGCTATTCTCAGTCGCCCCCACGTCGGCAGCGTTGGTCGATGCGCAAGGTAAGAAACCACGTCTGCCGGTCCATCTGCTGGCGACCGCCAGCGCGCCCATGGTGCGCTTTATCGGCCTGCCGCACCCTGCCGCCAACCACCCCTTCTTGCCAAGCTGGTTGCCCCACTGGCGCCGATGGCTGGCAGAGGGCAAGGATCTTTACCTCTACATCCACACCGCCGACAACGCCCAAGCCCCCGAACTGGCTCGTCAGATAATCCGTTTGCTGGGTGAGGAGATGGCGCCTTGGCCGGGGGAAAACGATCGCGCGCGCCAAGGGGCGCTGCCCTTTTAAACAGCCTGCGGCCAACTCGCCATTTTGCAGGAAAAAATCCGATTTTTTTGTGGCTCAGCGCCCCTTGCTGTCAAGACAAATGGCCCTCAATCCTCTACACTAGCGCCCTTGAAAAGGGGCTGGACCATGCCTCAGCGAACGGACGCGGCCACAAGGATTGCAAGGCCCCTCCACCGGTTCGTAAACAGGTGCTCAATCTACGCTGATGGGTATCACCAAAAGACTCAATTGAACAGTGCAGTCAGCCTGAAGCTGACTGTCAGGTTGCGCCAGCATGCACGATCAAATTTTTGCCGCCCCCATCGCCCGCTTGGGAGACTTCTGTTTCGATGAACAGGTAGTCGACGTCTTTCCCGATATGATCCAGCGCTCGGTGCCGGGTTACAGCAACATCATCTCTGCCATCGGCATGATGGCCGCCCGCTACGCTCAACCCGAGAGCCGACTCTATGATCTCGGCTGTTCACTGGGCGCCGCGACCCAGGCGATGCGCCGTCATATCAGCCAGCCCGGCTGCCGCATCACCGCGGTGGATCTCTCCCATCCGATGATCGAGCGCGCCCGCGCCCACCTCTCCGGTTTCAAATCCGAGGTGCCGGTGGAGCTGGTGGAAGCGGACATCTGCGATATCGACATTGAGAACGCCTCCGTGGTGGTGCTCAATTTCACCCTGCAATTTGTCGAACCCGAAAAACGAGCTGCCCTGATCCAGCGCATTCACGATGGCCTGCGTCCGGGCGGTATTCTGATCCTGAGTGAGAAGTTTCGCTTCGACGATGAACCGGTCAACGAGCTGCTGATCGATCTGCACCTCGACTTCAAGCGGGCCAATGGCTATAGCGAGCTGGAGATCAGCCAAAAACGCACCGCCCTTGAAAACGTGATGCGTACCGACAGCTTAGCAACCCACCGTAGCCGTCTACGGGACGCTGGTTTCATCCATCAAGACCTCTGGTTCCAGTGCTTTAATTTCGGTTCCCTGATCGCCATCAAATCCAGCGACGCCCAACCATGATCGACTTTGCCAACTTCTATCAACTGATCGCCAAAAACCGGCTGAGCCACTGGCTGCATACCCTGCCCGCTCAGTTACACGCCTGGCAACATGACAACCTGCATGGGGATCTGCCGCGCTGGAATCGTGCCCTTAACAAGCTGCCGGTCATTGCCCCCGGAAAAATCGAGCTGAAAAACCGGGTCGAGATAGGCTCGGCCGAGAGCCTTGGCGAAGGGGAGCGCAAGAAGGTGGAGAGCCTGCTTCGCCACTTCATGCCCTGGCGCAAGGGGCCATTCACCGTGCACGGCATCCATATCGATACTGAGTGGCGCTCTGACTGGAAGTGGGATCGGGTGCTGCCCCATATCAGCCCGCTTGAGGGACGATATGTACTGGATGTCGGCTGCGGCAGCGGTTACCACCTCTGGCGCATGGTGGGTGAAGGAGCTCGACTGGCAGTCGGCATCGACCCAAGCCCGCTTTTTCTCTGCCAGTTCGAGGCCATTCGTCACTTCACTGGAGGTGACCAACGCGCTCATCTGCTCCCACTCGGTATTCAAGAACTGCCTTGCTTGCGCGCCTTTGACACCGTCTTCTCCATGGGGGTGCTCTATCATCGCAAGTCCCCTATCGAGCATATTGAGCAGCTGCGTGATCAGCTCAAGGACGATGGCGAGCTGGTGCTGGAGACCCTAGTGATCGAGGGTGGGATCAACGACGTGCTGGTACCCACCGACCGTTACGGCAAGATGCGCAACGTCTGGTTTATCCCGTCGAGTGCCGCCCTCAAACTGTGGGTCGAGCGCTGTGGTTTTACTGATGTGCGGATTGTCGATGAAAGCCTGACCAGCACCGACGAACAGCGTCGTACCGACTGGATGATCAATGAATCCTTAAGTGACTATCTGGATCCAGACAATCCGGCACTCACGGTAGAAGGACACCCGGCGCCGAAACGTGCCGTACTGATTGCCCGTAAAGCCAAAGACTAGCCGATGACGCCGATGATAGTTACACTTAGCCAATTCGAGGAACATAGTTAAATGAATGACATGAAAAGCAAATTAAAAGGAATCACCCTGCTCTCCCTGCTCACTCTTGGCGGGTGTGTCAGTATGGAAAAAGCGCCGCCGGTGGCCCCCTTGACACTGGCTGAGTTACGTAACGAAATTAGCCAAAGCGAGCAACGCCTGCACACCGTGATGGAGCAACAGAAGACTCAGCTTCAACAGCAGCATTCGGCCCTGCAGCAACAGCTCATCGTTCAGCTCAATACCGATATGAACACTATGAAAGAGTCCGTGAAGAAGGTCGATCACAAGCTCACTAATATTCCCTCTGCCGCCCCTAAGACAGTCGCCATCCCCACTGAAAAATGTCCAGCCCCCAGTCAAGGCCATACCATTGATGGCAAATTATTGGTGGGTGAAGCCGAATGGCTATGGGTCGATGCCGCCAGTGATGCCTTCCAGGCGCGGGTCGACACTGGGGCAACCACCTCTTCCATTAGTGCCCAAGAGATCACTATTTTCGAGCGCAATGGGAAGAACTGGGTCCGCTTCTTCTTAAGTCACCAAGACTTGGATGACAAAATTCAGATTGAAGCGCCGCTGGTTCGGCATGTACGGGTACGTCAGGCCTCTGCCGACGATCTCGATCGCCGCCCAGTCGTGCGCTTAGCCGTGCGGATCGGTGACATGACGGAAAAGGCCGAATTTACCCTGAAAGACCGTAGCGATATGACCTTCCCTGTGCTGCTAGGTCGTGAATTTTTGAAAGACATTGCCGTCGTTGACGTCGCCCGCGAATATATTCAACCCAAACCTAAGCTCAAGGATGTGAAATAATCCATGGTTTCCCGTAAGCCGTTCTATTTGCTGGTTGCCCTGCTGTTCATTGTCGGCCTAGGGATGACTATTTATCACCACATCGCGCTGGATGTGCCGCTCACCCCCGGTGAAAAACGTCAAATTTGGTCTATCGAAGCCAAACTTGAATTTGAGGCAACCGGTGAGCCGGTGATCGCTTCGCTCGCCATTCCGGGCACCCAACCTGGTTTTACCTTAATGAATGAGAACGCAGCTAGCCCCGGCTACGGTCTCTCTTTTGACAAAGAAGGAGATGCCCGCGCTGAGTGGTCTATTCGTAGTGCTTCGGGTCGTCAGGAGCTTTACTATCGCGTTGATATGATGGCCGATGAGCACGCCAAACCAGCCTCTTCTGCTCAGCCTCCGGTGATCGAAAAACTGATCGAAAGTGAGCCGTATGCGACGGCTATGAAGCAGATCCTTGAACGTGCACTAGAACGCTCTGCCGATGGCTACACCCTGACCCGCGAAATCATCAAAGAGATTGAAAAGCAGGAACAGAACGCAGAACTGCTGAAAAACCATAAAACTCGCGCCAATCTAATAGCCGAACTGCTCAATAATGCTGACGTACCCGCTCGGGTAGTTCACGCTCTGAGCCTAGAAGATGGCCGTCGTCGGCAAGAGCTAGTGGACTATTTGCAAGTGTTCAACAGCCCAACCGACTACAAACTGTTTAACCCTAAAACGGGTGAACAGGGCCAACCCGCTAACTTGTTATTGTGGGAATATAACTCACGGGCGCTGTTAGACGTCACCGGCGGGCATAACTCGAAAGTGACCTTCTCGATGATCGAGCAGGAACAGCCAGTTAATGTGGCGCTGGCACAAAAGTTTGAGAAGTCAGATATGCTCAACTTCTCCATCCACAGTTTGCCACTGGAAGAACAAGCGTTATTTAAAGGCTTACTGCTGATCCCTATCGGCGTATTAATGGTGGTTTTCTTGCGAGTACTGGTGGGGATCAAAACCTCCGGTACATTTATGCCGGTATTAATTGCGGTGGCCTTTATTCAAACATCGTTGGTCACCGGTCTTATTGGTTTCCTGCTGATTGTCGGCACCGGTCTTATCATTCGCTCCTATTTGTCGCGGCTCAACCTGCTGCTAGTGGCTCGAATATCGGCCATCATCATCATGGTGATCTCAATGATCGGCATCTTCTCCGCATTTGCATTCAAACTGGGGCTGACCGATGGCATGAAAATTACCTTCTTCCCGATGATTATTTTGTCATGGACCATAGAACGGATGTCCATCCTATGGGAAGAAGAGGGTCCGAAAGAGGTAGTACGTCAAGGCGGTGGATCTTTGCTCGTCGCGATCATCGCCTACTTAGCGATGGACAACGAACTGATCCGTCACCTCACCTTTAACTTCCTCGGCTTGCAATTAGTATTGATGGCAACGGTATTACTGCTAGGTAACTATACCGGCTACAAGCTCAGCGAGCTCAAACGCTTCAAACCACTAATAGATGAGATGAAGTCTGGCTCCACGCTGGGTAAGGATAAGTAACAGATGTGGTTTTGGGAAAAATACACCAGCCCGTGGAGCCTGTCTCAGGCAGGCATCCTCGGTATGAACAAGCGTAACCACTCCTATATCAGTCGCTACAACCCACGCCGACTTTATCCGCTCGTGGATGATAAGTTACAGACCAAACAGATTGCACTAGACGCCGGAGTCACAGTTCCTGAGCTAATTGGTACCATTCGAGAACAGCATGACGTCAGTCGAATCACCGAGCTAGTGAAAGGATGGCCAGGCTTTTGTATCAAACCGGCCCGTGGCTCAGGTGGCAAAGGTATTTTGGTTATCTTGCGTCAAGAAGATGATCTCTTCTATAAGCCCAACGGCAGTGCGTGCAACGGACAAGATTTGGAGCGACACGTGTCGAACATCTTGGCCGGCCTCTATTCGTTAGGCGGTAAACCTGACGTTGCATTGGTGGAGGGACTCATCAATTTTGACGATGTGTTTGATGGGTACTCTTTTGAAGGGGTGCCTGATGCCCGTGTCATCATTTTCAAAGGGTTTCCGGTAATGGCCATGATGCGCCTCTCCACGGCTGCCTCCGACGGTAAAGCCAATCTACACCAAGGAGCGGTGGGAGTTGGCCTGTGCTTACGAACGGGCAGAGCGCTGCGGGCGGTACAATTTGGTAATCCACTGCGTAACCATCCTGATACAGGTCTCGACTTATACGATCTAAAAGTCCCACACTGGGATACACTGCTGACCTTAGCGGCATCCTGCTACGAGATGTCCGGCCTTGGTTACATTGGTACGGATATGGTGTTGGATAAATTTCGTGGCCCCATGTTACTTGAACTAAATGCTCGTCCTGGCCTGGCTATCCAAATTGCGAATGGTCGTGGTTTGGTCCCTAATCTTAAAACGATTGAAAAACTTGGTCAGGTAAAAATGAGCGTGGATCAACGGGTTCTGTTTGCTAAAGAACACTTTGGCATTTTTGATGAATAGCCCTAGCCTTCCGCTGAAATAAAGCTCCAAAAGATACTTTTTTATACCGCACAGCCCCTCTTGAAAGAGGGGCTGTTTTTTTAAGGCGAGAATAATATCGGTATCTAATGCTATCGGATAAGTCTTTATAAAATACATTTATAACAGTGACTTACCTAAAAAAATCCCTTTACGAGTACCTATCAATAACACGCCATTCAAAAAATAAATGAATCAATAAGGAATATCCTACATAACCCCCCTGTTAATTAGGTTAATATTTGGACAGCTGGCAGGATGCTTCTCTATCAATGAAGGATTTTTTAATCTCGCAGCCATTGAGAAGTTGATTGAATATGTTTAACAAAACGTCTTTTTATAAACTAGTCTGGCTCTCACTGTATATTACCCATAGTATTATCTTACCCGTCGTTCATGCCACTAGTTATATCAATGAAACTCAAGGCCAAGTTGTCCCTCAAAATAAACGTACCTATATAATTAAAAGTGGTGAAACGCTAAAAACCATTGCAAAAGATCATAATATTCCTGTCCATATTTTGCTTTCTATTAATTCGAAAAATTTAAGCGAAAAAAATGTAACGGTTGGCCAAAAAATATTTTTACCTGCTGAGCAAAAATTACCTGAATTGGTAAATAGTAACCCATTAAATCTTACCAAAGACATTCACGTTACCAAGACAGACAAGCCTGTCGAGAATATCGCAGCAGAGCACACCAGCCGTATATCTAACCAATTGGTTGAAAGGCAAGCAACCGATCTAGATGAAACATTGACTGAGAAAGTGACTCGACACTCTTATAATCATGCTAATACAGAGGCGGCAACAACCAGTTATAGCGTAAAAAAAGAAGCTCAATATTGGCAAGATTTGGCGGTATCTAGCTTTGAAGCAGAAGCGAATAAATATACACAAAACTTAATCGGCCATGGCACCGCAAAAGTAAAGGTAGCTGTAGACGATAAATTAAATATCGCAGATTCATCGATAGATTTTTTAATCCCTATCGCTGAAAAAAAACATGACATGCCATTTATACAAGCTGGTATCAGAAAACCGGCAAAAAAGAATGTCACTGCTGATATTGGCATTGGTCAACGTCACTTTTATGATGACTGGATGCTTGGCTATAATGCCTTTTATGACCAAGATTTTGATAGCCATGCTTCACGTTTCACGGTAGGTGCAGAAGCTTGGCGAGATTATGCTAAATTTGCATCTAACATCTATTTACCTATTAGCTCTTGGAAAGAATCCAATATTATTGAAGATTATAAATCAAGAGCTGCTAGAGGCATGGACATCAATTTCCAAGGTTATTTACCATCGTCTCCTGGCTTATCCGCTTCATTAAAAGCAGAAAAGTATTTTGGTGATAATGTTGATATCATGGGGAGTAAAAAATTAACCAAAGATCCTTACGCTCTTACCTTAGGAGTTGGTTATCAACCAATCCCATTGATAAAGTTCGATGCCACACACACCATAGCATCAGCAGGTCAAAAGAACACTCAGGCAGGAATTCATTTGGAGTGGCGCATTGGCTCATCGTTAGATAATATGCTAGATGGCAGTCGAGTTAATAAGTCATTGCAAGGTTTACGGTATGATTTGGTTGAACATAAAAATCAAATTGTTTTAGAGTACAGTAAAATTCAAACTTTATTTGCTAACTTACCTAGCACATTAACTGCATTGGAAGGTAGTGATATTGTTATTGATCTACACATTGAAAGTAAACACGCCATTTCAGATATTACTTGGCACAGTCATCTATTTGATAAAATGGATTTATCTGACTCTCAATTACACAATGTCAACTTAGCCAGTCTTCACTTAGAAGAACTCCCTGCTTATGAGGATGGCAATAACAATACCTACGGTATTACTGCAGTAGTCCGCGATGTTAAAGGTAATGAAATTAGTGCTTATACCAGCATTGAATTACTAAAAAATACACAGAAGCCAGAAATTCTTGACTCTGACGAGGATGGTGTAACCGATGAGCAAGAGATTATCGATGGCACAGACCCACATAATTCAGATTCGGATAAAGATGGCTTGCACGATGGGGAAGAAAAAACACATGGCACTAATCCACTGGCTCCCGATAGTGATAACGATGGCATCTCCGATGCTGAAGAGATCAAGAATGGCTCTAACCCACTAGATCCAAACGATCCAAACCCAATCGATACGGATTTAGATGGGGTATCAGACCAACAGGAAGCAGCTGATAAAACAGACCCAAATAATCCAGATACCGATGGCGATGGTTTAACGGATGGAGAAGAAAAAGCAAATGGGACAAACCCGCTTATCCCTGATAATCCATTCACAGGAGAAATCAAGTTCCTTGAAGGTAGTTTGACGGTTGAGCGTGATAATGCAGCAGCAGATGGTATCGCAACGAATCAGGTTGCCATCACAGTAGTAGATGAAACTGGTAAAGCGAAAGCCGGTGTAATAGTGAATTGGTCTACGTCTAATGGCCGCTTACTCAATGCAACGAGTATGACCGACAGTAATGGGGTAGCTCGCATAACGCTGACTAATAATGCTGCAGGGATAACCCTTATTAAAGCTAATACATCAAATAGCCAACAAGAGATTGAGGTTAATTTTACGCCTGCATTAGCCAGTGTCGAGGAACTTAAGGTCACCGACCAACATGGTGAGAGCGTATTAACAAATCTCCCTATTGGTACAACGCTTTATGCACAAGTACGTTTAGTCGGTGAATCAGCGGGACAAATTAGCCGTGGTAATTTACAATTAACCGACGCTACTTATATTAAATACCAGTGGCAGCGTAGCAAAGATGGTGTGAATTGGTTTAATATTGCGGAACAAGATAGCTACCTGACAACCAGTGAAGATCAAGGTTTTACCTTTAGAGTAGAAATTATGGCACGGTAATAAATCCCCCCATAACATTATGGGGGGATTTATTTAAATATCTAGTCTGCTGTTATCGATATAGTAGTAAAAAAAGTGCACTTAGTATAAACTGCATTCATGGTCATCGTATATATTAAATGAAAATAACGATAGTGACCGTTGTTATTATTTACCTGTCCCAACAAGGATGGTTTTCATTATGTATTGCATACACTCCCTGCAATTTTGTTCTTCATTACCGGATATACTCGCTAAAGAATCTCAGTTGATCGTACATTCTACTTTTAGTCGTGCTTGTAATTTTATCACATCAGAAAACGTTATTGTCACTTTATTGAAAGATAACACACCACTAGCACCACGCTCAGCTGTATTGGCATGCAGTGACCTAGGCTTGTTTTTTCAACCTAATATCCAAGTTTCATTAATTAATGGAAAAATAATAACCTCACATGGTGTATTAATTGATTTACTTGCTGGTAAAAATACCGAGACGATTATTAACAGCATAGAAAATAAGTACCTTTCATCACCAAGTAATCTAACACGGTTAGTGAATATTATCGGTGATTTTTTAGTGAAATCCCCCCCCTCCGGTGGAATGCACGATATTCTCAATGGCCAATCGGACTTCTATCCAACTAAGACCATCGAGCGTATTCATAGTGCATTGGATGATTTCACTCTATGGCTAAAAAATGATGGTAATACTTCGTCATTAGCACAATTAGTGGGTTTCGGCATCGGACTCACCCCCTCTGCTGATGATTTTATCCTAGGTGTGATGATGGTTCTTGATCTCTACCATAAGCAAAAACACCATGCCCTTTCATTGCAGCTATATCCTTTATTGGCTCGGACCACAGATATCAGTGCAGCCATGTTAAGTAATGCCTGTAGCAGTCGCTACAGTTTGCTTTTTTCTAGTTTATTCACCTCACCAATCAATAATATTGAGATAACGCTTAAGCAAATAGCCGCTCATGGTCACTCCTCAGGCCATGATATGCTTTGCGGCGTTTATTTCGCCTTAACGAGATTAGAGGGCAATTGGATTTAAACGAAAAGGATAGGCTAACGTTTTAAGCTTCCCATCACCTGCATTTCGCAGCGGTTGCAGTCAAAACGCAGGCGGAAGGTGTCTTTACCCATCTTGAGCTCCAGCGGTTCGGCCTTGAGACCGGGCACCTCGTTTGGGCAGAGGTTCTGGCTATAGCGGATGCAGTGTTTGGTGATCATCAGCACCACTTCCCGCTCCTCCTTGTTCGCCTCATAGGCAGGAGCAATGCGCTCCACCCCATGTTCGCGGAAGAACTGCTCGGCGGCGCTGTTCAGCACATTGCCAAGGTAGGAGAGACGGTGCTGGGGATAGTTGATATCCCGCAGGGCGATCCGTCGCTCGGGGCGCTGGTAGCTGGCCACGCGTGCGGCCTCCAGCGCGGCGATACCATCCCGGCGCAAGCCGTTGAGCTGTGATGCGGCGATAAATAGCGGGTGAGTGAATGCCAACTCAATCTTGCGCGCCACAAACAGGGTATTGCCGAGTTTGCCAAGTTGATCCCGCGCCTGCTGCAACGCCCGCTCCGGGTTGTCGGCAGGCTGTTTGTCGCAAGGCAGGGTCACCGCGGCACTGATGCCCTGCTCGTCGGTGAGCGTGAGGATCACGCCCTCATCGCACTCAGCCAGCACCATATCGACCCGGATGCGGCGATCCGCGCTCGCCTTCTCCAGCATCTTGCTGAAAGCCTGATCGTGGTTGCGGTAGATTTCGGTCCCCACCTTTAGCCCCGGCATGCGTTCTGACAGGAGTAACTGCTTACCTTCGACTTTGTTGAGGCGCATCCCCACCAGCTCGTTGTTCGGCTTGAAGAAGCCCAAACCGTCGCCGTTGTTGAGGGTGACCTGTTTGCCGTCAATCTCGATACCGTCACGGGTCACCTTGGTGACACGCCCCAGCGGTTCACCCACATATTTCGGGCTTTTGGTGGAGTCGATCCCCTGCTGGCGGCCATGGAGGAAATAGTCGGTGCTGCCGCGGTTGAAGCTCTTCTTGGGGTCAGGCGTGAAGCTGTAGCTGCAACGACCCGCAGAGGCGGCCACCAGATCGGAGCGGCTATCCAGAATGGCGTCCAGCTTCTGGCGATACCAGGCGGTAACGTTCTTGACGTAGTCGAGCCCCTTGAGACGCCCCTCGATCTTGAAGGAGCGGATCCCCGCCTCGATCAATGCCTCCAGGTTGTCAGTCTGATCCATATCCTTGAGTGACAGCAGGTGGCTGTCGGCCACCAGCACTTCACCGTCCGGCTTTTGCAGCGAGCAGGGCAGGCGACAGAGCTGGGCACACTCGCCACGGTTGGCACTGCGGCCGGTACGGGCATGGCTGATATTGCACTGGCCGCTGTAGGAGACACAGAGCGCACCGTGGATAAAGAACTCCAGCTGCACATTGGTCGCGGCACTGATCTCGCGGATCTGAGCAAGAGACAGTTCGCGCGCCAGCACCACCTGAGAGAAACCCACATCCTGCAGAAACTTCACCTTCTCCGGCGTGCGGTTGTCGGTCTGGGTACTGGCATGAAGCGCGATGGGAGGCAAATCCAGCGCCAGCAGTCCCATATCCTGCACGATAAGCGCATCGGCACCGGCTTCGTAAATTTGGTGGGTCAGCCGCCGCGCCTGCTCCAGCTCGTGATCGTGCAGCAGGGTGTTGAAGGCGACAAAGACTTGGGCACCGAAACGGTGGGCGTGACGTGCCAGCGCTTCGATATCCTCGATGGAGTTGCCCGCCGCACTGCGGGCGCCAAAGGCAGGGCCGCCCATGTAGACAGCATCGGCACCATGGTTGATGGCTTCGATGCCATAGGCGAGGTTTTTGGCCGGAGCCAGCAGCTCCAACCGGTTGTTATGGCTTAACGGGTGCTTGTTCTGGTGCATGGTCTCGGGATCAGGGCGGACAGCAAATGGGCGCTACTCTAGCCCATTCACCACCCGCGTGCCTTGATCCCGCTTAAGGTATCCGCAAAATGCAGGATTAGATAACCACCTTCAAGGCCAATCCCAGCAGCACCAAGCCGCTCACCTTATCGATCACAAAGGATTTGGCTTTAAGCCACACCAGCACTGGCCCGCGCGAGAGCACCAACGCCACCAGCACATACCAGACGGCATCGATCCCGCCCGCGGTGAGCATCATGATGCCCCCTTCGCTCCAGCCAGTATCGGCGCGCACAAACTGACTGAACAGAGCGATGAAGAAAACCGCCAGCTGGGGGTTAAGGAAGGCAACCATAAAACCTTCAAAGGCCCCCTGCCGACCGCGCAACTGATGCACCTCTTCATTCGCTTCACTACTGGCAGGTTTTGCCAGCAGGGCTTTCACTCCGAGCCAAGCAAGAAACGCGGCGCCGCCGTAGCGGATCAGATCAAACAGGATCGGGGTCTGGGTGATCAAAATGGAGAGACCCAGTGCGGTGACCAGCGCATAGATACCAACCCCGAAGCCGTGGCCAAGCGCGGTGGCCACACCGTGCCCCTGCCCGCCCTGCACCGTGTTGCGGATAATCAGTGCCAGGCTCGGCCCCGGGCTGATAGCGCCCATCACGCAGATTGCGGCCAGTGCCAGCCAACTCGTCAGTTCCATGCTTTTCCTCTTTTGTGCTCGATATGATGACCTGCACTCAGGGTACGGGCTGAGCCATTATGCCTGTCGTGAAAGTTATTAATAGATTCCATAACCAATGGCTATGGTGCCACACAACTGACTGAGGCTAACCGCCGAGATCGAGCAGCTTGCGACTCTCGCCGACGGTGCGTTGCAGGTGATCCCGCAGGAAGGGATAAGCCAGCTCGCGAAACCAGCGGTGGGCCGGATCCTGATGGTGGCGCTGATGCCACAGCAGATGATACTGCTGGTCGCGGGTAGCAAAGGGCAGGTCGACAAAGGTGAGCTCATGGCCGCAGGAGAGCTGCCAGGCGAGATGAGCCGGAGTGGTCATCAGGCAATCGGTGCGCAGCAACACCTCCACCGCCGCCTGAAAGAAGGGGACTCGGGCAAACCAGCGCCGACTCAGTCCCTGCGGCGCCAATACCTGCTCCATCGGGCTGTCCTTGTCGCCACCGCCACTCACCTGCAGGTGAGGCCAGGCGAGATAGTCATCGAGACTCAATGCCTTGCCAGCCAGCGGATAGTGACGTCCCATCAGCACCGCCAGTCGATCTTCCCCCTGATGCAGACCACGGATCTGCTCCGGTACCTGCTCGGTGATGGTGGAGACCAGATCCAGCTCGGACTGCCACAACTGCGGCAGCTGACGCTTGTCCCACAAGCTGTACTCCAGCGCCGCCAACGGCGCCTCGTTGGCGAGTGCAGCGCAGATATCGGGCAGGATATGCTGGGCCACGTAATCGGAAGAGGCGAGCCGGAACACCCGTTCGCAGCGGCTCGGGTCAAATCCGGGCGCCTCATAGAGTCGCTCCAGCGCACCGAGAGAATCCGCCAGCTTGGCTGCCAACAGTTCGGCCCGTGGCGTCAGCAACCAGCGTTGCCCCTCCCGTACCAACAGCTCGTCGTCAAACTCGCTACGCAACTGGGCCAACTGCTTGCTGATGGAGGGTTGGCTCAGGTGCAGCAGCTCGGCGGCGCGGCTGATATTGCGGGTCTCCAGCAGCACCTTGAGGGTCGGCAACAAGTTGAGATTGGCTCTGAGCAAGGAGATACCCTCATCGGTGGCGAAACGCCTATCTTAGGGCAGAGGAGTCCCGCGTTTTAAGCAAAATTTCCAGCCATGTTCAGCACGTTGCAGCCCTTTGCGACCAGATGGCACAGCTGAGCCCCCTGCACATAACCATGACCACAAGATGACAGTGGTTGTCTCGTACGGCATAATTGCACGATTTTCCGCCCGCGGGCGATCCACTTTGAGAAGCGGTAACAAGATGAAATACGCCAATATCACCGGCTGGGGCAAATGCCTGCCTCCCTCCGTGCTGACCAACGATGACCTCAGCACCATCATGGATACGTCAGATGAGTGGATCTATCCGCGCACCGGCATCAAGGCCCGCCGGATCTCCCATGTCAGCACCTCGGATCTCGCCACCCTGGCCGGTCGCCGCGCACTGGCCTGCGCCGGTCTGGAAGCAAGCGACCTCGATGGCATCATCCTGGCTACCGCCACTCCGGACAATCTGCTGCCAAGCGCCGCCTCTGCGGTGCAAAAGAAGCTGGGCGCCGTCAACGCTGCCGTGTTTGATCTCAACGCGGCCTGCACCGGTTTCGTCTACTCCCTCTCCGTCGCCACCTCGCTGGTGCAGACCGGAATGATGAAGAAGGTGCTGGTGATTGGCGCTGAGCGCCTCACCTACCTGCTGGACTGGGCACGCCGCGATACCGCCGTACTGTTTGGCGATGGTGCCGGTGCCGTGGTGATCGAGGCGAGCGAGCAGGAGTGTGGCCTGATTGCCAACAAGCTGGGCTGCGACAGCGAAGCGCGGGAGATCCTGCACGTACCGAACTTCGGTACCGATCGGGTGCGTTTTGCCGACATCGATGGTCTGTTCACCTTCAACTTCGAAGGACCGGAGATCTTCAAACGCGCCGTGCGCGGCATGGGTGAAGCCACCAGCACTGTGCTGGCGCAGGCCGGTATTGCGCCGGAGCAGGTCGACCTGATCGTTCCCCATCAGGCCAATATCCGTATCATCGAGACCCTCGCCAAACGGATGAATGCGCCGATGGAGAAGGTGATGGTCAACATCGAAAACTACGGCAACACCTCCGCCGCCACTGTGCCCATCGCCCTGTGCGAAGCGCTGGAGCAGGGCCGCGTCAAGCCGAACTCCTATCTGCTGACCGCCGCCTTCGGCGCCGGCCTGACCTGGGGCGCTGCCATCATCAAGTGGGGCGATCGCGTCACCCCCATCAAGGCGTGCGATGCCGAACTTCCCCCCTGCGACAAGAGCGCACTGGAACTGATTGCCCACGCCGTCGAAGGTTGCCAGAAGGCTCACGCCAACGAGGCCTGATCCTCATCAGGAGCCTGAATCCTCAGGCTCCTTCTCTCCTTTTTATCCCCACCTAGCTCTGTCCCCCACTTCGCAAGCCGCTTGATACGACAATGGCTGAGACAAATAGCCCCGATTTGCAGCCAATTTATTTTTTTCCGCTAACCTTATTGTGCCAACTATAAATAAAGAGTTTCAAGGGGCACCATCGGTGTTGCAGTCCTGATCCTTTTAGCTCTTACCAAATAATTGCACAGGGATAAGCTACATATGGCACAACACAAAAGTGGCGTGGACACACCGCTTTGGGAACCGGTTTGCTGGATTTGCTGCATCGGGCTTGCTCTGCTGAGCTGCCTGTTGTTGCAACTCGCCGATGCGCTGTCACCTCTCTATCTATTGCTCAATATATTGATTGCTGTTGCTGCTGCTCTCTGGACATCCAACCACTTCCATCAACATATATGCCGCCAGCGTGCCGCACGAGAACAATCCTTAACGACCGACTCTCTCGCCCGCTCCATCGTTGGTCTCGAACAGATGTGTGAAAAGGCTCTACCTATCTGGTCCCAGCAGATTGAAAACTCTCGCCAGCAAACCGAAGCCGCGATGATTGACCTCACCCAACGCTTCAGTGGCTTGGCCAACAAGCTGGAAGAGGCGGTCAATGCCTCCCATCTGGCAGCCGGAGAACTGGGTGATAGCAATGCGTGTGGTATGGCTGGGGTCTTGAGTGAGAGTCAGCGGCAGCTCAATGAGGTAGTGACCATCCTCCATTCCGCCCAGACCAATCGAGATGCCATGCTAAGCGAAATTAAGAGCCTCACTACCTACACTACAGAGCTCAATAGCATGGCCATGGATGTGGCAAAAATCGCCTCCCAGACCAACCTGCTGGCCCTTAACGCAGCCATTGAAGCAGCGCGGGCAGGGGAAGCAGGCCGTGGCTTTGCTGTGGTCGCGGATGAAGTGCGCAACCTCTCCCGCCTCTCTAGCGAAACCGCCCAGAAGATGACCGACAAGGTAGACACCATCAATACTGCTATCGGCCGCGCATTCCAGATTGCCGAAAATGCTACCGCACGGGATCACGCCTCGGCACTTAATTCGGAACAAACTATCGAACAAGTGCTGACCCGTTTCCGCCGCGCCACCGACAGCTTGGCAGAATCCGCCTCCTTGCTACAAAACGAGAGCACCGATATCCATCGCGAAATCTCCAGCGTCATTGTCTCGCTGCAATTTCAAGACAGGGTCAGCCAGATCCTTAGTCACGTCAGACAAAACATGGAGAGTCTCTCCAACCACTTGGTTGCTTTGGAACAGAGCAACAGCACGGCAGAGCCAATCCAAATCGATGCCAATCGTTGGCTGGCAGAGATGGAACTTTCATATGCCACTGACGAACAGCGCAATATTCACCATGGTCGCACCACCCCTTCAGTCAATACGCAGCCAAGCAGCGCAGACATTACATTTTTCTAGGAGAGAGATATGGGCAAAACGATCCTGATCGTGGATGACTCGGCAACCATTCGCCAAGTCGTGGGCATGACCCTCAAGGGCGCCGGTTATGAAGTGATGGAAGCAAGCGATGGCAAAGATGCGCTCAAAAAACTTGATGGAAAAAAGATCAACCTGATCATCAGTGACGTCAACATGCCGAACATGGATGGCATCACCTTCGTCAAAGAGGCCAAAAAACTGGCCAGCTACAAATTCACCCCCGTCATCATGCTGACCACAGAGTCGCAAGAGAACAAGAAGCACGAAGGACAAGCCGCAGGAGCCAAAGCTTGGGTGGTCAAACCCTTCCAGCCTGAGCAGATGCTGGCCGCAGTCGCCAAACTCATCATGCCCTGAGCCGGAGCGCATCATGCAAGTACAGAGTGAGCTACTCGACAACAAGGTGGTGGTGACCATGCCGGACGAGATCACCATCTATACAGTCAGCGAGCTGAAAGATGCCATCTCGCTCTTGCTGCATCAAGGGCGCGAACTGGAACTGAATCTGGCGGCGGTATCCGAAATAGACAGCGCTGGGCTGCAACTGCTACTGGCGGCAAAGAAAACTGCACTGCAACAGGGCACCTCCCTGGCGCTGGTCTGGCACAGCCATGTTGTGCTTGAACTGCTGGAGCTCTGCCAGCTCTCTGCCTTTTTTGGCGACCCCACCCTCATCACCCATGGCTAACGGCCCTTAGCCACCATGACAAGGAGTCACCTTGAGCATCGATCTTGATCAGGCCTTACAAACCTATATCGCCGAGGCACGCGAGTTGCTTGAAGAGATGGAGTCCTCCCTACTTTCATTGGAGGAAGATCCAGACAATAGCGAGCTGATTGGCGCCATCTTCCGTGCAGCGCACACCATCAAGGGGTCGGCAGGCCTGTTTGGTCTGCAGCCAATTGTCGGGTTTACCCATATCGTCGAGGATCTGCTCGACCAGATCCGCAATCAGCAGCTCACCGTCACCTCTCCTCTGATCAAGGATCTGCTGGAGAGCTGTGACCACATCCAGACGCTCATCAGTGTCGTTGCAGAACAGGGTTGCACGTTAAGCGATAGCGATGCCAACCAGGATACACGGCTGAGACTCGCCCTAACCCGTCATCAGTGCGTCCCCCATGCAACGCTGCCAGATACTGTACATACGCCGGAACCCAAGATCGAAAAAGAGGGAGGAATTACCAGATCCGCCTCCCTGTGGCATATCTCCCTGCGTTTTGGCCCCGATGTGCTGCGCAATGGCATGGATCCGGCCGCATTTCTACGCTACCTAGGCACACTCGGCACCATATGCTCGGTGGAGACCATCCATCAGGCGCTACCAGATTGGGAACCGTTCGATCCGGAGAATTGCTATCTCGGCTACGAGATAGACTTCGACTCGCAGGCAGATAAAGCGGCCATCAGCGATGTTTTTGAATTTGTCAGAGATGACTGCCAGATCACCATTTTGCCGCCCCACAGCAAGATCGCCGAATTTATCAACCTTATCGAGTCGCTCCCAGAAGATAACGCCATGCTGGGGCAATTGCTGGTCAACACCGGCGCCCTGACCGCAGAGGAGTTAGCCAACGGCCTGCAGGCACAGCAAGCAACCCTCACAGAGCAAGTACCCAAACTCGGGGAGATCCTGATTGCACAGGGTGCCGTCAACGAAGTCGTGGTCGATGCCGCCCTGAAAAAACAGAGCCAAACCAAGGAGAACAAGAGCAAAGAGGGGCGTTACGTCAGGGTACATGCCGACAAGCTGGATGACCTGATCAATCTAGTCGGCGAGCTAGTGGTCGCCAGTTCAGGCGCTAACCTGTTAGCCCAACGTACCCGAGAGAGCCAACTGCAGGAAGCCACCTCGCTCATTGCCATGCTGGTAGAAGAGATCCGTGACAGTACACTGCGCCTGCGGATGGTGCCTATCGGCGATACCTTCAACCGCTTCCAGCGGGTGGTACGCGATGTCAGTCAGGAGCTAAACAAGGATATCACTCTGGTGATCTCCGGAGCCGAGACTGAACTGGACAAGTCGGTGGTAGAGAAGATCGGCGATCCGCTGATGCATCTGGTCAGAAACTCGATGGATCACGGTATCGAATCGGCAGAGCAACGGTTACTGGCAGGCAAATCCCCCTGCGGCACCCTCAACCTCAACGCTTATCACGACTCCAACAGTATCGTTATCGAGATACGGGATGACGGTGCCGGTCTCAACAAGGCCAAAATCCAACAAAAAGCCATCGAGCGTGGTCTGCTCAGCACCACTAGTACGCTAACGGATCAAGAAATATACAATCTGATCTTCGAGCCGGGATTCTCCACCGCAGAGGCGATCACTAACCTCTCTGGCCGCGGGGTAGGGATGGATGTCGTCAAACGCAACATCACGGCCCTGCGCGGCACGGTCGAGCTTGACAGCATCCCAGGAAAAGGAACCCGTGTGCAGATCCGCCTGCCACTGACTCTTGCCATCATCGACGGCTTCTTGGTAAGGGTCTGTAACACCCACTACGTCATTCCCCTCGATATGGTGATCGAATGTGTTGAATTGACCCAGAGTGCACTGGCCGACACCCAAGGGCGCAATTACATCAACTTGCGTGGCGAGGTGCTGCCCTTTATCCGCCTGCAACACTACTTCGATACCAATGGCAGCAAGGGGCGACGCGAAAACATTGTCGTAGTGAGCCATGCAGGAAAAAAATCCGGTCTAGTGGTGGATGAACTGCTGGGAGAATTCCAGACCGTCATCAAACCGTTGGGGAAATTGTTCCAGCGCCTGCAGGGCATTAGTGGTTCAACCATTCTGGGGGGGGGAGAGGTCGCCCTGATCCTCGACATACCCTCATTGATCCAACACGCGATCACTCAGGAATCTTGTCAACTCAACAGATTGACAGCCTCACGTAACCAGCCTCAATCAAGCCTCAACTGAGGGAACTATCATGTTCAAACACTCCACCATCAAATTGCGACTCATCGTGCTGCTCTGCATGCTATGCCTGCTGCTGCTGACCGTTGGCAGCCTCGGGTTATACAACATGCAGAGCAGCAATACGGGGCTACAGCGTGTTTACAACGACAGAGTGGTCCCCCTTAAACAGCTAAAGACCATCTCCGACAGCTATGCCGTTTCAATCATCGACAATCTCAACAAGGCCAATGCAGGGCAAATCCCAGCAGAAGAGGCCCTGAGCCAGATAAAACAGGCCCAGCAGACCATCAAAAATGAATGGCATCACTACCAATCCACCACCCTCACCCCCGATGAGCAACGCTTGTCAGCCGAAGCAACCATTCTGTTCAATGCAGCTGATACCGATATTGGCAAACTAGAGAGATTCCTCGCTACCCAGCATGGCATGATTGCCGGCATGCTGAATAATTTTGATGGCATTCTATATAGTTCCATCGACCCGATAGGCAACAAAATCACCGAGCTGGTCAACCTGCAGCTGAATGTGGCCAAGTCAGAATATACCGCAGCCCAATCTTGGTATGACGTGATGTTGATCACCATGGCGGTGGTGATCACAGCCGGCATCGTGCTCGCAGCCTGGTTTGGCACCCTGCTGATCAAAAGCATTATCACTCCCATTGAACAGGCTCTGCGGGTGGCCAATAGTCTGGCAGATGGCAATCTGGATGTATCCATCCAGATTGAGTCCACCGATGAAGCGGGGCAGCTGTTGATGGCAATGGACAACATGGTCAGGAAACTGAGGGCCTTGATCACGGATATCGAGACTCTGGTCACCGCCGCCGTCGAGCAGGGAGACTTCAGTCACAAGATTACGCTGGAGGATCGTCAGGGCTATATCAAACGGGTATCCGAGCTGCTCAATCGCCTCTCCCATGTAACAGACACCAGCCTAGAAGATGTGATGCGCATCGCCACTGCGCTCTCCAAGGGTGACCTGACCCAACGGATCGATGAACCCTACCCCGGTATTTTTGGCCAGACCAAAGATGGCCTCAACCAGACTATTAGCGCGCTAACTAATATCATCGAAGAGGTCCGCAACGCCGCCGACAACCTGACCAATGCCTCCAATCAGGTGAGCAATACCGCGCAGGCATTGAGCCAGGCCACCAGCGAGCAAGCAGCCAGCGTCGAGGAGACCAGCGCTTCTATCGAGCAGATGAGCGCTAGCATCAATCAGAACACCGAAAACGCCAAGATCACCGATAGCATGGCCAGCAACTCGGTGTTAGAGGCCACCGAAGGAGGACAATCCGTTCAACAAACCGTGACCGCCATGCAACAAATCGCCAAAAAAGTCAGCATCATCGACGACATTGCCTACCAGACCAACCTGCTTGCCCTCAACGCGGCCATTGAAGCGGCTCGCGCCGGAGAACATGGCAAAGGGTTTGCGGTGGTTGCTGCCGAGGTGAGAAAACTAGCAGAGCGAAGCCAGATCGCCGCGCAAGAAATTGGCGAGCTATCTTCTAACAGCGTCAGCAAAGCGGAGCTGGCTGGCAACCTATTAGAGAGGATCGTTCCCTCTATTCGCAAAACCTCGGATCTGGTGCAAGAGATCAATGCCGCCTCAGGCGAACAGGCCAGTGCAGCCAACCAGATCAGTCTGGCCATGAACCAGCTTAATCAGGTGACACAACAGAATGCGGCCAGTAGCGAGGAACTGGCAGCCACGGCTGAAGAGATGAGCTCGCAAGCCAGCGAACTACAACAAACCATGGCCTTCTTCGCCCTAGAAAAAGGTGCACCGATCAACACCTCTCCACATGAAAACGGCTTTAAGGGAATTCCCCTGCGCGGCAGTTTCATCTCACCAGCACAGCGGACCAACCAGGCCAAGCAACTGTCATCCCATTCCATTAATGAAGCGGATTTTGTCCGTTTTTAACCGGAGGCGACCATGCACACATCCACCGACATCACGGTACTATCAGCGGTCGCTGACGAGAGCAATGGCGATGCTCAGTACCTGACATTTCTGATCAACAACGAGATGTTCGCCATCAATATTCTGGGCGTCAAAGAGATAATCGAGTACGGCAATATCACTCCGATCCCGATGATGCCGGATTTCATTCGTGGCGTGATCAACCTCAGAGGCTCGGTTGTGTCGGTCGTCGACTTGAATGCCCGCTTTGGCAATGTCTCTTCGGTCATTACTCGCCGCAGTTGCATCGTCATCATTGAAGGGGTGGCCTCACAGGGCGATGAACCTGTGGGGCAGGATATTGGTGTCGTCGTGGACTCGGTTTCGGAAGTGCTGGGTATCCCACCAGCCGATATCGAACCCCCGCCCAGTTTTGGAGCCCGCATCCGAGCCGACTTCATCAGTGGTATGGGCAAGGTCAACGGCAAATTCGTCATCCTCATCGATACCGGAAAAGTGTTGTCCCTCGATGAGATGGCCCAACTCAGTGAACTGGCCCAGCCACAGACAAGGTTGCCTCACGTCAACCTGCAATCCTCCTGAACAAGCCCCTCTACCCCACGACATGTAGCATAAGGAAACGCTCATGACCCAATCACTGTTAGGAAAACTCTTCGGGGACAATGCCACCGAAGTGAAACAACGGACCCAATTACTCGATGCTATCGGCCAGCTGCAACACGCAGTGCAGGCAGAGCAGGTTCCTGCCCTACTCGACCTAGCTGGCATAGATAGCCCCCTTCGAGAAGTAGGGAGTGCCATCAACGAGGTGGTCACCTTACTCAGCAATAAGCTAGAACAGAGCCGCAATGACATTAAAAAGAGCCAGGCTCTGCTTTATGAGAACCAGTTGGTTCGCAAAGCTCTCGACTGTGCCAGCACTAACGTGATGATCGCTGATACCAACCTCGACATTATCTACATGAACGAGGCGGTGACTGACATGCTCAATCAGGCTGAAACCGACATCAAGAAAGAGCTCTACAGCTTCAACGCCAATCAGCTGATGGGCGCCAATATAGACAGTTTTCATAAAAATCCCGGCCATCAGCGTGCCATGTTAGCCAAACTCAACAGCACCTTTCGCACCCAGATCCAGCTGGGAGGCCGCACCTTCTCCCTGATCGCCAATCCGGTTTTCAACGATATCGGCGAACGGCTGGGATCCGTGGTCGAATGGGCAGACAGAACCAAGGAGGTGATGATAGAGAAAGAGATGTCCGACATCGTGCAAGCTGTGATCAATGGCGAGCTGCACCGCCGGATGGAGCTGGCTGGCAAGAGCGGCTTTTTTCAGGCCATGGGAGAAGGGATCAACCAGATTGCCGATGTGATCGATGGCACTCTTAACGATGTCATTCGAGTTGTGCAGTGTCTGGCAACCGGGGATCTGACGCAAAAGGTTGAAACAAATTCTCCTGGCGTATTTGGCACCACCAAGGATGCGCTCAACAAAACTATCTCTTCACTCACTAAGATCGTCACCGAAGTACGTGGCGCTTCTGACAATCTATCTAGCGCCGCCGAACAGGTCAGCGCGACCGCCCAGTCAATCAGCCAATCCAGCAGTGAACAGGCCTCCAGCATGGAGGAGACTAGCGCCTCCATCGAACAGATGAGCGCCAGCATCAACCAGAATACCGACAACGCTCAGGTCACAGACGGCATGGCCAGCAAAGCGGCCAAAGAGGCCATCGAGGGCGGAGAAGCCGTCAAACTGACCGTTGATGCAATGAAACAGATCGCCAGACGCATTGGCATCATTGACGACATCGCCTACCAGACCAATCTGCTGGCACTCAACGCCGCCATCGAAGCGGCGCGAGCAGGCGATCACGGCAAAGGCTTTGCCGTAGTGGCAGCAGAGGTACGCAAACTGGCCGAACGTAGCCAAGTAGCGGCCCAAGAGATTGGCGAGCTGGCCTCCAGCAGCGTCGAGATGGCAGAAAAAGCGGGGCGTTTGCTGGATCAAATGGTTCCTTCTATTAATAAAACCTCAGATCTGGTGCAGGAGATCAGTGCCGCTTCGGTGGAACAATCCACCGGCGTTAGTCAGATCAACCAAGCCATGAATCAGTTGAGTCAGGTCACTCAACAAAACGCCTCTTGCAGCGAAGAGCTGGCCGCCACAGCAGAAGAGATGAGCAGCCAAGCTGAGCAGCTACAACTGGCCATGGAGTTCTTTACCCTAGAGACTCACAGCAAAGAGGGGAAAACGACCGCCTCACACCTTCATCCCAATACCCGAGGTCGCTTCATGAACGAGCACAATGCCAGCACTCGGGAGCGAGCCGCCACCGCACCACGCCCCATCAACGACGGCGATTTTGTCCGGTTCTAGTCACGAGAGAGGCGTTGCCTCTCTCACCTCCGATAACATCGGTAAAGGACCATGTTTTGTATCAAACCGAGCTGCATGATGAAGAGTTCTCCCGTTTCCAACGCTGGCTTCATCACACGGCGGGAATTGAGCTCTCTTCCACCAAGAAAGCACTGGTTGCCAGCCGCTTAGCGAAACGACTCTGTCACTATGAGCTGGATAGTTATGACGACTACTTCCAGCTCATCATGAACGATCGCAGCAGCGAACTGCAGCTGGCACTCGATCTACTGACCACCAACGAGACTTACTTTTTTAGAGAACCTAAGCACTTCGAGTTTCTGGCACGGGAGATCATCGCCACACTCCCGCCCGATCAAAAACTGCGGGTCTGGAGTGCGGCCAGCTCATCCGGCGAAGAGCCCTATAGTCTGGCTATGACCCTTGCAGAAAAACGCAGCGCCTTTAATTGGGAGATCCTAGCCTCCGATATCTCGTCCCGAGTACTGGAACAGGCGATGAGTGGGCGCTACCCCATCGAACGGGCACAAAATATTCCACAGCCCTTTTTGCTGAAATATTGCCTCAAAGGCGTGGGCCTGCAGGAAGGCAGCTTCATCATCGAACGCAAGTTACGAGACAAGGTGCAGTTCATGCAGATCAACCTCAATCAGGATCTACCGGACATCGGCATGTTTGACGTCATCTTCATCAGAAACGTGATGATCTACTTCAATAAGGAGACCAAAGGACAGGTGTTGCAACGGCTGCTGCCTAGACTCAAACCCGGTGGCTACCTGCTAGTGAGCCACTCCGAAAGCCTGCACGGCCTGCCCCACGGCCTACGGCTTGTCTCTCCATCCATCTACCAGAAGGGATAAATCATGGCTCGGGAGGTGGTCCTACAACCGGGAGAACTCTTCTTTGGCAAGGAGGATGTGGTGCTCAAAACCGTGTTAGGCTCCTGCATTGCCATCACCTTATGGCATCCAGAGCAGAAACAGGGAGGCATGTGTCACTACATGTTGCCCAGTCGGCGCAATCCCTCGACCATGCTTGATGGGCGCTATGCCGATGAGGCTCTCGCCCTACTACTGCAAGCCGCCAGTCACTACCCCGCCCCCATCCATGAATATGAGACCAAGTTATTCGGAGGTGGCAATATGTTTACCGAGCCTCAATACGCACAGAGCGACCATAATGTCGCCGCTAAAAATATCCAGGCAGCTTGGCAGCTGACCCGACACCTTGGCCTTGATATCAAGGCTCATCACCTTGGCCATAGCGGCCACCGCAGCGTGCTCTTTGAGCTCAATAACGGCAGTGTCTGGCTGCACCATCATCGTCTGCCACATCAATGGGAGTCGCGAGAATGAAGCAGATCCGAGTCATGCTGGTAGATGATTCCGCCGTGGTCAGACAGGTATTGCAAGCGGTGCTGGAGCAGGAGCCCGATATCCGGGTCATCGCCACGGCATCGGACCCTCTGTTTGCGCAGGAAAAACTGAAGAAAGAGTGGCCTGACGTCATCGTGCTCGATGTGGAGATGCCCCGTATGGATGGCATCACCTTTCTCACCAAGATCATGGCGGAGCATCCAACACCCGTGGTGATCTGCTCCTCCCTCACCGAAAAGGGGGCTGAGACCACCTTGCAGGCAATGGCCGCCGGTGCAGTGGACATCATCACCAAGCCGACCATGGGGATAAAAAGCTTTCTGCAAGAATCTGCTCACGACTTGGCTATGGCGGTGCGAGCTGCGGCCCAGGCCAACCTCAAACGCGTTGGCAAGCCCTCTTCTGTGCCAGTCAGCACCAAGCTCAACGCAGATGCCATGCTGGCACCCAATCAACACGCCATGGCCCATACCACCGAACGGCTGATTGCTATTGGCACCTCGACTGGCGGCACCCAAGCACTGGAAACCGTACTAACAGCCCTCCCCCTAGTCAGTCCAGGCATTGTTATCGTGCAACACATGCCGGAGAAATTTACCGCCATGTTCGCCGAGCGGCTGAATGGGGTCTGCCAGATAGAGGTGCGGGAAGCAAAAAACAATGACCGAGTGCTCCCAGGGCTGGCGCTGATTGCCCCCGGAGGCAAACATATGCAGCTCAAACGCAGCGGAGCCTACTATCACGTCGAGGTCGTTAACGGGCCACTCATCAACCGCCATCGTCCCTCGGTGGATGTGCTGTTTCGCTCTGTCGCAAAATATGCGGGCAAGAATGCCACCGGCATTATTATGACCGGGATGGGCGATGACGGTGCCCGAGGATTACGGGAGATGCTGGAGGCTGGCGCCAACACCTATGCCCAAGATGAGGCTTCCTGCGTGGTGTTCGGTATGCCCAAAGAAGCGATCAAACTGGGCGCCGCCAGCCATATACTACCGTTGCAAGAGATCCAGTACGCCATTCTCGGCAAGTAATTCCTGATCGCGCATTTTGACCATAAAAAAGTCCGGCTCCCCTTCGGGAGCCGGACTTTTTACATCAACCGGAACCAGTCCGGTATCAGGAGAGCAGATTACTCTGCAACAGGCGTTTCTTCAGCGGCAGGGGTTGCGTCAGCAGCAGGTGCAGCCGCTTCGGTCGGAGCGTTCGCTTCTTTGATGGAGAGACGTACGCGGCCCTGACGGTCCACTTCCAGTACCTTCACCTTGACCACATCACCGATCTTCAGATAATCAGCCACATTCTGCACACGCACATCGGTAATCTGAGAGATGTGCACTAAGCCATCTTTGCCAGGCAGGATGTTGACGAACGCACCGAAGTCAGCCAAACGAACGACTTTACCTTCATAGATACGGTTCACTTCAATCTCGGCGGTGATGGCCTCGATGCGACGGATCGCTTCCATGGCAGCTTCATTCGCAACAGCAGAGATGCGCACAGTACCGTCGTCATCCAGCTCGATGTTGGTGCCGGTCTCTTCGGTCAATGCACGGATCACCGAGCCACCTTTACCGATAACATCTTTGATCTTCTCTGGGTTGATCTTGATGGTATGAATACGCGGAGCAAAATCGGAGATTTGAGCACGTGGGGTCTGAATGGCCTCATCCATCACTTTCAGGATGTGCAGGCGAGCACCACGAGCTTGCTTGAGGGCAATCTCCATGATCTCTTTGGTGATACCTTCGATCTTGATGTCCATCTGCAGCGCGGTCACCCCTTCGGTAGTACCGGCAACTTTGAAGTCCATGTCACCCAGATGATCTTCATCACCTAGGATGTCAGACAACACGACGAACCCTTCTTCTTCCTTCACCAACCCCATTGCGATACCAGCAACAGAGGCCTTGATTGGCACACCAGCATCCATCAGCGCGAGAGAGGAACCACAGACGGAGGCCATGGAAGAAGAACCATTGGATTCGGTGATTTCAGATACCACACGCACCACGTATGGGAACTCGGCTGCGCTCGGCATCACCGCAGCGACACCGCGCTTAGCCAAACGGCCGTGACCAATTTCACGACGCTTAGGGCTGCCCATCATGCCGGTCTCGCCGACACAATATGGTGGGAAGTTGTAGTGCAGCATAAAGCGATCAGCACGGTTGCCAGTCAGTTCGTCGATGTTCTGAGCATCACGCTCAGTACCTAAGGTCGCAACGACCATGGCTTGGGTTTCACCGCGAGTGAACAGCGCAGAACCGTGAGCACGCGGCAGCACGCCAGTCGCTACCGACAATGCGCGGATCATTTCTGGATCACGGCCATCGATACGCGGCTCGCCGCGTACTACGCGACCACGCACGATGCGGCTTTCCAAGCTGTGGAACTCTTCGCCGATCTTCTTGGCATCTTCTTCAACGCCGGAAGCGATCACTTGCTCCACAACACGGCCTTTGATGGCTGCGATGGTTTCATAACGTACCGCTTTTTCGATAATGCGGTAGGCTTCACCCAGATCGCTAGTCGCCAGCTCGGCAACCTTGGCTTTCAGCGCTTCGTTGACTGCAGGCGCAGTCCAGTTCCATGGTTTAGTTGCCACGGCAGCAGCAAATTCATTAATGGCAGCAATCACGGTTTGCATCTGCTCGTGACCATATACCACAGCGCCCAGCATCACCTCTTCCGAGAGGATGGCTGCTTCGGACTCAACCATCAGTACCGCGTTGGCAGTACCGGCCACCACCAGATCCAGATCGCTCTGCGGCAACTCTGCGGTGGTTGGGTTCAGCACATATTGACCACTCATGTAGCCCACACGTGCCGCACCGATCGGGCCGCTGAATGGAATACCGGAGATAGCCAGCGCAGCCGATGCACCGATCATCGCCACGATATCGGGGGAGACAGCTGGGTTCACGGACATCACAGTGGCGACCACCTGAACCTCATTGAAGAAGCCTTCCGGGAACAACGGACGAATAGGGCGGTCGATCAGGCGGGAGATGAGGGTCTCACCCTCGCTCGGACGACCTTCACGACGGAAGAAACCACCCGGGATACGACCAGCAGCGTAGGTACGCTCCTGATAGTTGACAGTGAGTGGGAAGAAATCGCGGCCGTGATCGGCCTCTTTCTTACCAACAACAGTCACAAATACACAGGTATCGTCCATGCTGACCATGACGGCCGCAGTGGCTTGACGGGCCATCACACCGGTTTCCAGTGTGACGGTGTGTTGACCGTACTGGAATGACTTAACAATAGGATTCACGTGAGCTTCCTTTTTTACAATTTGGCGCTTTAAATTCGCGTGCAAGTATACTTGATTCGAACCAAAAGGTAAGTCGTGTAGCAAATTCTGTAGGGGCTTTACCGAATAAGGCAGAATACAAAGGATGGGGATGATTTATCGATAATCCCCTCTCCTGCAACCTCTGCTCCTCCTGCGTATGCTCACTGAGCAAAAAAGTGCACAATAGTCGGTAAATTGCATCACCAAGGAAGCTAGGATGACCCTTGAGCACTTGATCAACTGGCGCCGTGACCTACACCGACTACCGGAAGCGGCCTGGAAAGAGTTCCGAACGACCAGCCTGATTGCCCACCACCTGAGCGAGCTTGGCTATCAGATTGTGCTGGGCGATAAGCTACTCGCCAGCAATCTGATGATGGGGCGTGATGTCGATGTGGCCGCCGAAAAAGCCCGCGCTCGCCGTCAGGGAGCCCATCCCGACTGGCTAGAGCGCATCGGCGATGTGACCGGCCTAATGGGAGAACTAGATACCGGCCGTCCCGGCCCCACATTGGCTTTTCGCTTCGACATCGACGCGGTGGAAGTGGAGGAATCCGCAGCCGATCAGCACCTACCACAACAGGAGGGTTTTGCCTCTCACAATAAGGGGTGGATGCACGCCTGTGCTCACGACGGTCACACCGCGATCGGGATGGGGTTAGCCAGCCGCCTGATGGCAATGAAAGAGGAGCTATGCGGATGCATCAAGCTCTTCTTCCAACCCGCCGAAGAGGGATGCCGTGGCGGCAAGGCATTGGCCGCAGGGGGGGCTCTCGATAATGTGGATGCCCTGCTTTCGCTTCATATTGGCATTCACGCCAGCAGCGGTGAACTGGTGATCAACCCCACCGAGTTTCTCTGCTCTACTAAATTCGATGTTCACTTCATGGGCACGGCAGCCCACGCCGGACTCGAGCCTAATGCGGGTAATAATGCACTGGCCGCTGCCTGCATGGCGACCACCGCCATGCTCGGTATCCCTCGCCACCGCGACGGCATGACCCGTATCAATATTGGTCAGCTCCATAGTGGCAGTGGCCGAAATGTGATTCCAGACCATGCTGAACTACGTGGTGAAACCCGCGGCGCTGACAGTGCCCTCAACGACTACATGTTTGGTCAGGTGCAACGGATTGTCGAAGGCTGTGCCCTCGCCCACGATGTGACCTACCGCATCATTAAGCAGGGTGAGGCTATCGCCCTCAATAACAGTCCAGCACTGCAAGCCGAACTGGCCACACTCGCCCGCAAGCAGGGGCTCTCCACTATTCAGACCCGCCGCTTCGGGGCCAGTGAAGATGCAGGGTTCCTGATGGAGCGAGTACAAAAACAGGGGGGTGAAGCCGCTTATCTGATTTTAGGCGCCGACTTGGCGGCCCCCCATCATCACAATGCGTTTGATTTCGATGAACGAGTGATGCAAAGCGGAGTGGACTTGTTGACCTCATGGGTGTTGTCACGCCAACCAAGATGAGATCTGACGAAGTAGGCAAAGACCCACGGCGCGCCAGCCTGATCATCATCCAAGGCTGGCGTGAACCGACTCTGCCAGCAGAATGGATAGGCTCGGGGCTGTCGCCTCTGTAAGAACGCCATTATTGCGGCGAGCCAGCCCATTTGTGCTGCCATCGGTTGGCCAATAACAGGCCAGCCGTCATCGCCACCACAAACAGCAGCACCATCGGGGCGCCAGTGAGCAGCAAACTCAAAGCCGGTCCTGGACATATTCCTACCAACCCCCAACCAATACCAAATAACCCTGCACCACCGAGCAACCGATGATCGATCGTGGCAGTGGGTCTAGCAGGGAGGGGCTCGCCTAACAGACTCTGATGCCGTGGTTTGACCAGCCAAAAATAGCCCGGCATAAATACCGATAATGCGCCCCCCATCACAAACCCCAAACTTGGGTCCCAAGCACCTGCCACATCGAGAAACGCGAGCACCCGAGCGGGATCGACCATCCCCGACATTGCCAGTCCCAGCCCAAACAGCAAGCCAGCCACCAGACTCATGAACAGCTTCATGGCGATTCCTTACCAGAGATGGCGAGTGACGAACACGGTGCAAGCCGCACTTATCATAAAGGTGAGGGTGGCGATAACAGAGCGCGCTGATAAGCGACCGATGCCACAGATCCCATGCCCACTGGTGCAACCATTCGCAAGCCGAGTTCCCACACCAACCAATAGCCCAGCCAACAGCACCAAAGGCCACGCAGGCAAACGAGTAAGATCAGGCAGCACAGCCCACTCCAACAGAAATGCGAGCCATGCTCCCATCGCCAAGCCCAATAAAAACAGCCAGCGCCACGCCTCTTGCTGCGCTAGAGCTCCCACTAAGATGCTACTGATCCCAGCCATCCGGCCGTTAAACAGCAGCAGTAATAATGCAGCCAACCCGATCAAACTGCCCCCGAGCAGGGCCAACCACCATTGGGGCTCCATCATCTCACTGCCTCATCAACGTTAAACAACCCTCTTGAACCGCGATGGTATGAGGCCATTTTTATGGTCGTGCAATACAGAGTGGGCCCACCACATCGCCAAGGAGTACTAAAGCGGCACGGCTGACAACCTCGTGACTCACCATGCCATCCCATCAGGTTACGCTCACCAAGTTGCTCGCTGTGCCGACTTAAATCTGCCCTTGATAACGTAACGGAAAACGCCCTTGACTATCAGGTTGTCCCAGCAAGGGCAGCCCCTGTTTCATCTGTTCAGGCAAGGCTGGACCGGGTTTCAAACTACCTTGGAACAGATACTGACCGTTTGGTTGTAACTCAGCGCGTCCTATGGTTTGCACCATCTCCGAGGATTGCTTGAGCTCGGCCACTAACTTGGAATCCAGACAGTTCAGCGTCAGTGCTGGATCGGCCAAATCCAATTTACCAGCGGGGGTATCTGCACTGGCCTGATACCAGTCGAGGTTGCCATAAAGGTTGTCACACCAAGGTTGGCCTTGGGCAAATTGATCCACTTTTAGTTGCAACTGGCCACTGATCGTCAGCGCAAATGGCAACGGCATGGGGACGCGGGACAATAACCAAGCAGCAGGTAAATTTAAGGTGACATCACGACCAAATAGCGCGCCCTGCCAGCCAACCACGCCCTGCCCATTGACACTGTTTCGATCACCAAAACGCAGCGACACCTCGGGAGCAAGGCGCAACAGCGACCAGCCGTTAAGCTCCCACCGTAACAGACTGATCGATTCGCTGGCGTATTGCAGCCGTGCGATCTGGCCACGCCAGATCGTGCCACTGACCCCTTCTAGGGTCAGCAAGGTATTGAGAGGGGCTGGTAGTGGCAAATAGCGCACCACCAAGGCCGCAGGTAGCGTGGCCAGCAAAAAGAGGATGTAAGCCACGACAAACAGAGTGGCAATCAGTAAACGCTGTTTCATTCGGGACGACTCAGTTGTAAACGTCTGACCTTAACCTGGCCAGGTGCCAGATTTTCACGGGCAATTTCGATCACCTCGACGTCAACACCATGACGCTCAACCAAGGTGGCTAACCACAAAAGCAGTGATTCAAAAGGCACGGTATCGATCCACACTTGCAACGCATTGCCCTGTGGCTGCAGGCGGGCAATCTCGATTTTTTGGTTAAATGCGGTGCGGTTAACCACCCCTTCAAGGGTGCCGCTGGTATCTATCTGGCGACCTTGCCCACCTTGCATGGCCAGCACGATCTGTCCTTTCTCTTTGAGCCACGCCAAAGTTTGCTGCTGATTTTGTACCTGCCGTGCCCGCTCTTCAATACGGTTCGTGATCGGTTGCCAGATCGTCCAATAACAGATCCCAACCAACAGTAATCCACCACCGATAGCAACCAGTCGCTGCTCGCGAGTGGTCATCTGCTGCCACCAACGCTGCCATTTATTGATCATCATGATTTGTCCTTGAGCACAAGCGTGCCCTCAACATTGCCCTCGGTGCTGCGGATCTCTCCCTGCTTCACCATAAAGCGTTTGCCAGCTAACTCACGAAACCGCTCAATATCGCCGAAACTAGGGGCAGTGACCTGCAGCCTCAGTTCACTACGATCGGCATCAAAACGCAGTACTTGGAGTTTGAGTGCGGGGATCTCAGCCAAGGTGGGGGCAAGCTCAGTCAATACCAGCAACACACCACTTTGTGAGGTTTGCCCGAGCAGCTTGAGATGTTGGTTCATCTGACTGCGTACATTGACGATTCGCGTCTCCCCAGGAAAAATCTGGCTATACACCGCTCTAATTTCAGCTTTGAGGGCCTTATCTTGCTCTGCCAGTTGGTATAACTGGACACCCCGTTGAGCGAGTGCAACCAGCAGCAGCAGCCCCGCCATCACCACCACGTTACGCCACTGCTGCCAGTAACGGCTGTATTCGGTTTGCGGGCGATAAGGGCCTGTGAGTAAATTGGCTTGGCAGGTGAGCGCGCCATTGGCAAGCAGCAGCATAGGGAGCTCGGGGTCTGCGGGTACCCAATTAGCCGCCGCCATGGCGGGAGCGGGTGTATGGGTATAAATGGTGATCGGCTCAGCTTGTGCAGCCAATACCAAGGCTAACAATCCCTCATCGGCAACAATACCTTGGTAGGCACCTTGACGAAGTATCCACTCCTGCCCCAGTTGCAAAGCAGACCAGCCATCAGCAGCGGGAGAAAGTGCCAGTACATCCGGCAGCAACTGGCGGGTGTGTAAACCGGCCGCCTCCAGCCACCCCAACCATTGATCCATTTTGTGACGATCAACAGCCATGACATCAACCAAGGGACCATCATGGGCCAGCACCACAAGATGCAGTTCGTCGACATCAGATGCGACTAACTCTTCTAACAAATAGGGTAAGGCCGCCGCAGATTGCCGATTGTAGCGACCGGGTAAGGTGACGCGGCGGAAGATAAGATCGCTACCAGGCACCAGCACCACCACTGGGCGACCACCTGCCCGCTCCTGCAGCGCTGACAACCCATCAGCCGAGGCCAAGGTACCAGAAGCAATGATCTCCTGCTCCCCTGCCGACCAGACTAACCAAGCTACCGGTTGTTGTTGATTGGTCCCCAACCGGATGACCAGACTTTCGCTCACTACGCTCTCTCCTGCGCGGCTAACCGCTTAATTTGCCGATACGCCCATCTATCAACCCAACGGCTGGTTCCCTGCCACGTACGACGCAGCCCCAAAAGCAGACTCTGCCGAATGCTACTCAGCCCCATCATTGAGACGACGCAAGACCACCAGCTTATTTTCAGAACTACGCATAAAGATGGTTTGTAACCTAGCCCGCGTATCACCTACTTCGGCAATTAATTGCGCGTTGAAATAGTCGCTGCTCACTACTAATGAGTCCTCTAACCCCGGGATGGTACTAGCTTGAACGGGCATCTGAACCGTCATCGCTTTTTTCTCTTGCCACCCTTTTTGGGGACGCTCGGTTAACACTCGTTTTGCTTCATCTGTACCTATCTTGCCCAAATAGAGAGCACTGAGCAGCGCCGGACGAGTGGGGTCAAGGGTATTAATGTTGATCTTCAACTTGTTATTCGGGACCACACACACATAAGGGGCGAGTCTGGCATAGATCTTGGCGGTCACTCCACGCACAGCACGTAGCTCATCTTTATCTAGCATGAGCTGGTTGGCTGTCAGATAGGGTGGTTTGAGCCCCTCATAATGGGCATCTTCAGCACCTAAGCTAGACACCGGCTC